>JBGSSS010000184.1:0-52494 GCA_041736895.1 Pirellulales bacterium | reverse complement strand
CTGGATGGACCTAGCAAACTTGCACGCAGTACCTTCCTGCCTGGAAATCAAACTCCAACGGCAACATCCGTCACCGTAAAAAAATCCGTCCGGCAGATCGCCTGCCTGACAAAAAAACCTTGACCTCTTACACAGTCGCTTCTGTCAATCGAGGACATGACTTGCTTACCAGAGACGCCAGGAATGCAGCGCATTTGCAGCGCGGGTTGATTCGGCTTAACAAGCTCGGGTGTGGTTTGGGCATGGAGTGATTATGACGGCAAGTTTCCTACCGCTTTCTCTTGATCCTTGAGCCCAATGTGCGTGTACCGCATCGCCATGTTCATGTGAGATTGCCGAGCAAGTTCTTCGGCCTCGGGAAGCGTAGTCCCATTACGCAGCAGTTCCGAGCTGTGCGTGTGCCGACCAGCGGCAAACGCTCCAAAAATTCACCACTCAATTCGATGACCTGAACTTGTGAGATAAACTCCAATCCGGGAACGTGCAAGTCCAACGGTGTCTCGGGGAGCAGATTCATGTGTTGGAAAGACGTTTGGCCGGCCAACGAACTCATGCTATCGAGCGGCTCGATTGACCGAATGAAATGACTAGTCAGGGACTATCCCGCCGAGCAATTCGCGCGAGCTGAGTTGAGCCTGCGCCGCCGCTTACCAATCACTCGCTTAGTTTGACGATCGGCGTTAGCTCCAGTTTGCGGAACTCGACTTCCGAGCCTTCGGCTTGCAGCGCGAGTTGACCCTTGCTTGCGGTACATTTCGTGCCGTGGTTCACAAGGTCGCCGTTGACCCAAACTTTGACCTCGCCCTTGAGGCACTCGATCGTCATCGTGTTCCACTCGCCGGGCTTCTTTTCCGAACCATCGGTCAGGTTCTGAATCCTCCGGCCTTTGCCTTCGGTGACTCCCCAGTTCGCTTCGGGGCCGCGGCGCTTGACCATGTCGGGCACGGTGATGTCCTCGCCGATGCACCAGAAATCGCCCGCGTGTGTGTGATTCATCTGCACCTCGATCGATTTGGGAAACATCTTGTAGAGCATGCGCGGCGTGGACGCATGCACCAGCACGCCGCAGTTCCCCGGCTTGCCGGCGAAACGGTATTCGACGACCAGCCGAAAGTTCTCGTGCTGCGCGTCGGTGATCAGATGTCCGCCCGGACTCCCCAGACTCACGAGCAACCCCTCGCGCACGATAAACGTCGGCTTGATGTCGGGTTTGTTGTCCGCCTCCGGCACATCGACATGCCAACCCGTCAGGTCCTTGCCATTGAACAGGCTCGTCGGTTTGGCCTCGGGCTCCGCCGACAATAGAGAAGGCTGAATCTCGAAGCAAACAACAGCGGCAATCAACAGTAGAAAGAAACGTGTCATGTTGGCTCTCTTGAAATTGGATTTTTGGGTAGCCGGATTCTTGAGAATACAGATGTCTTTGGAATCCAAAGTCTCACGACTTTTGCTAAATTGCAATCAGCCCGTCACTTCAGCGGATGCTTCTCAAAGAATTCCCACATCAGATCATTGGCCGAGATGTTCAACGTCGATTTGCCCGTGAAGAAGACGGGCGATTTCTGGCCCGGCCAGGTGTGGCCCCCTTCGGCGATCGAGATCAGGACCACTTCCGAATCGTTCTTGCCGTTGCCGTAGGTCTTGCGCGTGACGGGCATCTCGTCGGCGTCTTTGGTGAGGAGCACCGAAACCGCGGTCTCTTTGCAGCCATTGAGCTTGACCCAGGTATGGATCGAATCTTCGACACCGAGGAATTTCATGAAGGGCTGGGACTTGCCTGCTTTCACTTCGAAGGGAACGATTTTGTCCTTGGTCCCGTGAAAGTGCATGACCGGCACGGGCCGTTCGGGTTTGTTTTCGTCAAGGCATACGGTTCCGGCCACGGGCGCGATCGCGGCGATTCGGTCGGACAGTTCCGCCGCCAGCCGATAACACATCATCCCGCCATTGCTCATCCCCGTGGCATAGACGCGCTTCGCATTGACGTTGACCACGGTGCCAAGGTCGTCCAGCAGTTTCCTGATAAACGCGACATCATCGGGTTGGCCCTGTGCCATCATTCCGCGCAGCCCTCCGGCGTTCCAATACGACAGCCCGCCGGTCGCCAAACTGCTTGGATAGACGACGATGAAGCCGGCCTTGTCCGCGGTCTTGTTGAGACCGGAAAACCAAACCATCATTCCGCCCGTCATCCCGGTGCCATGCAGGGCCAAAACCACAGGCGTGGGCTTCTGGCGGTCGTAGCCCGGCGGAACGTGAACCAGATAAGTGCGCTCTCGTTTTCCCACGGTCAACTGCCGCGTGTGGTCGCCCGCGGCGAGCGGAGCGGGCGGCTGCGGCGTCTCTTGGGCGTGCGTTAGACAAGCAAGCAAGCTGCCCACGATCAAGGCCGTGATCGATGTGTGCATGTTTGATCCTTGGATTCTCGATGAGGGGGCCCAGCATGGCGTGACATTGAGCAACACCATGATATGATTTGCTGATGGTTCGACCAAGCCGAATTGAATTTGCCTCTAGCGGCAACGCGCAGCGGAGTTCGGTAAATACGACGGAATGCGGTAAATGGAGCGGAGCGTTTGATGTCTGGAATTTGCCAACGCTGGACCCTCCACTTCACCGGCCGCGTCCAAGGCGTCGGATTTCGCGCCTCGACCGAACACATCGCCGCGGGGTTCGCCGTGACTGGGTATGTGCGGAATCTGCGCGACGGCCGAGTGGAAGTTGTCGCCGAAGGGACGGAGCCGGAACTGCGCAAATTTCTTGACGAGATTCGCGCGCGTTTGGGATACTACATTCGCGAGCAGACGCAAGTGACGGACGCGGCGAGCGGCGAGTGGGTTGATTTTGCGGTCCGGTATTGAGTTTTGAAAAGCTCGGGCACGCGAAAACCGGACGCCCTGGCTCACGCCGCGGGCTGTCATTAACCTCATTTATTGGTACGATAGAGGGACGCAAGTCGGGTGTTTGTCCAACCAATGTGATGAGTGAATTATGCTGGGTGGGTTGTTGTTCGCTGATCGGTTTATGTGGTTCACGCCGTTTTGGCTGCTCGCCGTCGGTGTGGCCGCGGGGTTGATTGTCTTGCTCCTGACGTGGGGCGGAATTTCGCTCGCCAGTCAACGCGCGGGGGCTTGGATCAAAGATGCCGCCGGCCAGGGCTTGCCGCTGCCGCTGCTGATCTTCGGCGGCTTGATCACACTGTACGCCGTGATCGTTCTTGCCGCGGGGATGGTTTACGAGAGCAAAGATTTTCCGCTGCAACAACTCGGCCAATCGCTCAGCCGGCTCCTGGTCCCGACGCAGCCCGAGGTCAAAACGATCACACTCAAGGAATCGGATTCGAATCAAGAATTCGTGATTGAGGGTCTCTCGCCGGTCGAAGTTGAATCGTTTAGCATCACGGCGGAACACGACGCGCAGTTCCAGCGTTTGCTCCCCGGCATGCCGGGCCATAACGGCGCTTTCGAGCAAGTCTTTCCGCTCGATCCGGGCATTCCGTACAACTGGAGCCGGAGTATTTTTAAGGACAAGAACAATCCAGTCGTTGGCAAGTATTTCTTCAACGGCGACCAGGTGCGATTCTTTGTCAGCAACAACACCAACCAACCGAATAAAATCACCGCCAGCGTCACCGCGACGATCGAGCATCCCGAAGTCGCGATCATTCCGCAGGCCGCGGCGTGGGTCGTCGGCGCGGCTTTGTTTTACTTTTTCTTGTGCTGGGCCTTTCCGCGCGTGATTGCCGTGGCGGGCGTCACGATGAAGGAGACGCTTTATCAGCCGCTGTTCTATATCATCCTGGCGCTGATGCTGGGGGTGATCTTTTTTCAGTTGTTCCTGCCGCAAAACACCTTTGGCGTCGACGTCAAACCGTTCAAGGAATACAACCTGACGCTGCTGACGATCGCGCCGATCTTCCTGGCGATTTGGACGGCGAGCCATTCCATCGCCGACGAAATCGAAGGCAAAACGGCGCTCACACTCCTCAGCAAGCCCGTCAGCCGTGTCGAATTTATCCTCGGCAAGTATCTCGGCGTGATGTTTCCGGTCGTGCTGTTGTTCTGTATCTGCGGGGCGTTTTTCCTCGGGGCGATTCCGTTCAAGGTCGCCTACGATGCGCGCGAAAGCGCGAATCTCCCGCCCGATTGGAAAATCTGTTTCTACGAATTGCGGCTGGTGCTGCCGGGGCTGGCGCTGAAGTTCATGGAGTGCATGACGTTCGCCGCGATCACCGTAGCCATCTCGACGCGGCTGTCGATGCTGCCGAATTTGCTGATCTCGTTCACGATTTTTCAGCTCGGCCACGTCCTGCCGTTGCTGGTCGCTTCGACGATTGAGGGCGTGTCGCGCGTGATCGTCGAATTTATGGCGCGGTTCTTTGCCGCAGTGCTGCCGATCCTGGATAACTACTCGATCGACGCCGCGATCACGTCGGGCATCGAGGTCCCGTGGTCGTATCTGGGCATGACCTTTGTCTACACCCTGATGTACTGCGCTTTTGCGCTGCTGGGGTCGCTGCTGCTGTTTGAAGATCGCGACTTGTCGTAGCGAATAACTCCCTCCTGTGACGCAAGCGCTCATTAATACATAAATCCGTTTGGTCCCCTCCCCCTCGCGGGGAGGGTTAGGGAGGGGGCATGCGTAACGGAAGACGATGTATTCTGAGCCGCTCTTGAGAAGTAGTATTTCAAGGAATTTTTAGATACACAGAAACCCCCTCCCCAGCCCTCCCCGCAAGGGGCAAGGAGCCAGACAGGTTTCCTCTTCGGGGCTAGTCTAGGGTTCCTCGAAGCTCGTGCGGTTATCGCAGCGATTTGACCTTACGCCGATTTGCGTCGTTCTTGTTCCGGCTGAACAATCGCCGGCGTCCAGTGCGGGCCGCGGAGAATTTGCGGTTCGCTGGCCGGATCGGCCGCGCTGAACTGCGATGCGGCGATCTTCGACAAGATGCGCTCGGCGACGGCGACGACATCGCGGCCGTGCTCGCCGGTGACTTGCGGATCGCGGCCTTCGCGGATCGCTTCAAGAAAATCGCGTTGCTCTTCGGCCATCGGATTGTTCGCGGCCGGTTCCATCCGTTGCAAGTGAATCAGCTCTTCGAAGACGACTTCCTTAAGCCGCGCGACCTCAGCAGCGGGAAGGTTCTGCACCGTGCGCTGACCGCGGACGATCTCGGGATTCGTGCGGCCGACGACCGCCGAGCGGTCGGCGAAGTTCACGCGGATGCGGCTCGTGTCGGTCCAAACTTCCATCTTGCGCTCGGCGACTTCACTCACGCGGCTCGCGTGGAGCACGGCGACGCACCCGTTGTCGAACGTCAGCCGCGCGTGGGCCAGGTCTTCATGCGGCCCGAACACGGTGAGTCCCATCGCCTCGACCGATTGGACGCCCGAGTTGGCGACGCGCATGCAAAGGTCGAGATCATGCACCATCAGATCGAACACCACGCCGATGTCGGTCGAGCGAAAAGAATACGCGCCGCAGCGCGTCGATTGAATCAGCTTCGCGCCGACAGCCGCATCGCGGATCGCGGTAAAGCCGGGGCTGAACCGCTCGATGTGCCCGACTTGCAGCACAAGCCCTTGCCGGCGGGCGAGCGCGACGAGCTCGTCGGCTTCGGCGACGCTCGGCGTGATCGGCTTTTCGATGAGGCAATGGATCCCGCGCTTGAGCAACTCACGGCCGATGCCAAAATGCAAGCAGGTCGGTGTCGCGACGACCGCCGCGTCGATCTCGGGGAGCAATGTCTTGTAATCGGTCACGGCCGCGCAGCCCGCTTCGGCGGCAACGCGCTCGGCCGCGGCTTGGACCGGATCGGCGACGGCGACGAGTTGTATGTCACTATGCGTCGCGGCGACTTTGGCGTGAAAACGACCCAGATGACCGGCCCCGATGATTCCCAAACGCAGTGGCATGGTTGGCTTGTTCCCAAAATGAAATCGTACGACGGACTTCCAGTCCGTCGCTAAATTTTCCGGTATTCCGACGGACTAGAAGTCCGTCGTACAGTAACTCTTGCGTTTAGACTTCCTCAATCGCCTTCGCTGACGCGTCGGGTTGCTATTACGCTGCATTCCGGCGATCGTGGGATCGGCCGAAATGCCCCGTATGACTGTTCGAGAGAAAATCCAAAAGCCGCAGCACCTCGACCGTCAGCAGCCCGCGCTCGGTCAGTTGTTGCCGCGTCGCTTCGAGACCCACGACGTTGCGGTAAAGCAAACGGTGAGCTTCGTGCAGCGTGTGGATCGCTTCGCGGCTAAAGTTGTTCCGTTTCAGCGCGACGTTGTTGATACAGCGCGGGCGGGCGGGTGTTCCTTCGGCCAGCATGTACGGCGGGACGTCCTGAATCACGCGGCTGATGCCGGCGGTGAAGGAATAGCTGCCAAGCGTCACGTAGTGATGCACGGCGGTCGCTCCCGACAGCGACGCATGGTCATGGACATGGACATGCCCGCCGAGCAGTGTGCCGTTGGCGATGAGGATGTTGTTGCCCAGGCGGCAATCGTGCGCCACATGGCAATTGGCCATCAGGAAATTGTCATTGCCGAGACTGGTGACGCCTTCTTCTTTTTCGGTGGCGCGGTTGATCGTGACACCTTCGCGGAGGATATTCCTGTCGCCGATTTCGACGCGGGTGTCGGTGCCGCGGTAGCTGATGTCTTGCGGCTCGGCGCCGATGACGACATTCGGAAAGATGCGATTCCGCTCGCCGATCGTCACGCGGCCCATGATCGTGACGTTGTTTTCGAGGCGCGTCCCGCGGCCGATTTTGACGCCCGGTCCGATCACGCAAAACGGACCGATGTAGACCTCGTCGGCGATTTCCGCCGCCGGGTCAACAAACGCCGGTTGTACAATCGTGAAGGGCATCAGAGTGGTGAAGGTGAATCAGTGATCGGAAACAACAAAGCCCCCGCTGGCATTGGCAGGCTTTTTTACGCGCTCTTGCGCCGGAAAACTTGATGTTCCCCGTTTTCATGCAGCGCTCGCACCATCTCGGCGTTCAAGCGATGCCCGCTGCGATACGCGGTGATGTGGCCTTGCAAGTCACAACCCGCTAGCGCCAAATCGCCGACCAGATCGAGCAGCTTATGCCGCACGCATTCGTCGGGAAAACGGAGCGTGTTATCGACGGGGCCCGCGACATCAAAAATCAACAGATCTTGTAGCGTCGCCCGATGGCCGAGTCCCTGCGCGATCAGCCATTCGGCTTCGCTCTTGAGCAGGAACGTCCGGCACATCGCCAGTTGCTCGCGAAAAACGCGCGGCGTGATCGTGTATTGCAGGGTCTGCTTGCCGATCGGCGAACGCGGTCCGTAATCGAGTTCGTATCGCAAGCTCAATCCCGGTTGCGACGACGGCCGAGCTTCGATCCAGCTTTGCTCATCGCCGAGGCGAATCACGTCGGTGATCCGGAGCGTTTCGCGCTGCGCGTTTTGCACCGTGACGCCGGCCCAATCGAGCACGTCGACATAAGCCTGGCACGAACCGTCGAGTCCGGGCATCTCCTGGCGATCGACCCAGATCTCGCAGTTGTCGATTTGCAGCGCGGCAAGTGCGGCTAATGCGTGTTCGATCATCTCGACGCGCGTGTCGTCCGTGCTGAGCACCGTGCGGCGAGGGACTTCGATCCGATGCGCGGCGAGCGCCGGGATGCGGGGGCGCGATTCGGAATCGCTGCGCACAAACACCAAGCCGGTCCAAGGCGGGGCGGGCCGAAATTCGACCCGCACATCTTCCCCGCTCCAGTAACCGTGGCCGGAGACTGTGGCGGAGCGGGCGAGTGTCCGTTGCTGACGAGATTGCGCGGTCAACTGAGCATCCCACCTCGAGGTAACTTGCGCCGGGATGGACGCAAGCGTCCCCCTGAATCCCGAGCACCGGACCAACCATACCGTAGGTCAGGCTTTCTAGCCTGACATATGCAGACTTACCATCTCAATAACCGTCGCGCGGCGTTAAGCGTTCGCCCTTGGCATCTTCAACTCACAACGCCGTGCTGCCGAAGCGTCAGGCTGGAAAGCCTAACCTACGAAAAGCAGTCCGCGGCCATTCTTGGGAATGGCCGCGGACGCGAATTGCCTTACTTCAACGCCGGACCAGGACGCACAACGCCGGCTGGTCCCGGATTGATCGCTGGTTGTGTCGTGTTCTCGTTCAGCTTGGCCAACACGATCTGGGTGATGTCCAGACCCGGGTTGTAGTACACCACGGTGTTGTTGATCGCGCGGAGGACTTGTTGCGGATCGTTGCCTTGGACAGGAGTCGTGTTGTGCCGCATGACCAGGGCGATGTTGTTGGCCACGGCGATTTGCTTCACGACCTTGTCGATTTCGCTGTACAGCCCGAACTGCACCGAATTGATGCGTTCTTCAAAGTCCTTGCGGGCTTGTGCCTGGCGAAACTTGAAATCGAGTTCCGCTTTGCCGAGTTCCGATTCGCGGCGGCGGAAGTCGGGCGAGCCGGGTTGCAGCGCCTTGAGCTCTTCGGCCATCTTCTTCATGGTTTCGTAATCGACCTTGAATTTGTTTTCGAGAGCCGTTGTTTCGGCCTTCATCGAGTCGATAGCCTGTTTGTAGCGGACGCATTTCTGAAAGATTTCGCCCATGTCCACGATCGCGATCTGGTGACCGCCGGGTTGTTGAGCAACGGCGGGGGCGATCATGCCCACGGTCAACGCGAGAGCCAACAGACATTTCGAAAGAGAACGAATGTTCACGATCATGCACTCCTTGCAAGAACGGTGACAGTATTGGCCAGTCATCCCAAGCGCCGGCCGGAAAATTCAAAACACGCTGCGAAAAGTCGGCATCCAATCCGTTTGCCGCCTGGGTCCATTTCGGAGCGGGCGGTATTCTGCCGATCCGTCTCGCGGGCGTAAAGAGCAATCTCGCTGTTTCGTCGGCAATTCGCTTGCGTCGCAAACGAAACTCGCAGGAAACAGACGATCTGCTGGGGAAATCACAACCCGCTGGGATTACCGGTTGTACGGTTTATCGGTTGCCAAGCGTCGCGAACGCCAGACGCTTTGCCCGCTAGCAGCGCGGTTCGAGGAAATAACGAGCTAGCGAAATTCACGACAAGATGACGATCCTCCGGCTATAAAGTAAGATGAGGAGATCGGGCTGAATCATTTTTCAAACGTGTTTTTCTAGAGAGGCAGTTCATGTCCGTAAATCTCGAAGAATATGGGATTAATCGCCTTTCCGTAAAAGATCGTCTCGAATTGATCGAGCAAATTTGGGATAGCCTGCCGGATCAAGTCGCTGCGGATGAGAACCCCGAATGGCATCTTGTTGAGCTGAAAAAACGATATGAAAATGCCAAGGCGAATCCAGGTCAAGGGAAGCCCTGGCGCGAGGTGCTGGATTCTTTGGCGAAGAAGTATATTTGATCTCGTAGCGTTCAGAACAATTAACCGGTTGTCGCCACCGTAATTGCGAACCACCGGAAAATCGCCGGAAAAGTATTTATGAATCCATACGAGTCGCCACCTATCGATCAACCTACTATTAATGAACGAGCATCTAGTGGATGCTTGAAAAAGACTTATCGATGGTCGATGATAATCGTATTGTCTGTAATTATACTTCGGATAATATCAACTTTGTTTGCAAAGTATATAACTCAGGGTATGTAGCGCAATAGCAAATGAGAGAGTGATGATATCAGGGAACTTTCTTTCCCGTTGTCTGCAAATGCTCGCTCGAAGCATGGCTTCGAGCTACGAATTTGTCTTTTGCCTTTTGCTTTGATTTTTTGCCGCCCTCGCTAACGCTACGGGCTACAAAAAATATCACAAAATTAGCATCGCGTCGCCGTAGCTGTAGAACCGGTACCCTTCGCGGATCGCTGTGCGATATACCATCTGCGTCAGGTCTTCGCCCATGAAGGCGCTGACGAGGAGCAAGAGCGAGGTGCGCGGGAGATGGAAGTTTGTGATTAGCGCATCGACCGCTTGGAACTGATACGGCGGGTGAATGAAGAGCCGGGTTTGGTCTTCCCAGGCCTGCAAATGACCGTGATTGTTTTCGGCGGACGACTCGAGAACGCGCACACTCGTCGTGCCGACGGCGACGATCCGGCCGCCGGCGATGCGGCCGCGATTTAGGTCGCGCGCCGTCTCGGCCTCGATCCGGCCCCATTCGCTGTGCATGACGTGGTCGTCGAGGTTCTCGACCGTGACCGGCTTGAACGTGTCGACGCCGACGTGCAGCGTCACCGAGTAGCGCGGAATCTTCGCCGCGGCGAGTTTCTTGAGCAACTCCGGCGTGAAGTGCAGGCCGGCCGTCGGCGCTGCTGCCGAGCCAAGATGTTTGGCGAAGACCGTTTGGTAACGCTCGCGGTCTTCGTCGTTTTCCATGCCGGCGCGAATGTACGGCGGCAGCGGCATCCGCCCGAGGCGCTGTAATATCTCGGGCGTGGACTCTTCGGTCTCGGGATGCGCGAGCCAAACGCCGCCGGCTTCTTCCTTTTCGAGGAGCCAGAGCTTGATTGAATCGCGCGCCTGCCGATCTTGGAGCATCAGCGGCTCCTTGGGCTGCAACCGGCCGCGGGCTTTGACGAGCACCTGCCACATGCCGGTCTCGTCGCTATTTAGGTAGAGCACCTCGACTCGCCCGCCGGTGTTGATCCGATGGCCGAACATCCGCGCGGGGAGCACGCGCGTGTCGTTGGTGACGAGCATGTCGCCGGCGCGGAGCAATTCGGGTAGATCGCGGATGTGCGAATGCGTGATTTCCGCCGTTTTGCGATCGACCACGAGCAACTTGGCGTCGCTGCGGTTGGGCAGCGGCTGCTGGGCGATCAGTTCCGGCGGCAGGTCGTAATTCAGTCGGTCGAGCGAGTTCATCCGTTTGATTTTACGGGAAACGACGTTTTTTCGTGAGGGGCAGGCGATAGCAGAAAAAACAGAGCTATCACCGCCGATTGCTAGCGAGCATTATTGTATCGGTGCGGCAACTGCGATTGTCCCGTTTCCCGAAAACCGTTATAGAGACCCCAGTTTGTTCCAAAATTTTGCGCAGAAATCGTCAGCGGTGAATGAGCCTGTCCATATTCCGGTGATGTTGGCCGAGATCCTCAAATGGATCGCGCCGCAGCCGGGTTGGGTTGTGGCGGATGGAACCTTTGGCGCCGGTGGACACACGGCGGCGCTGGCCGAGCGGGTGCAACCCGACGGGCTGGTGGTCGCGGTGGATCGCGATCCGGCGGCGATCGCAGTGGCCGAGCGACGACGCTGGGGTTTGCCGATCAAACTGGCCCACGCCAGTTATCGCGAACTGCCGCAGATCCTCGCCGAGGTCGGGCACCCCAAGGTGCGCGGCATCGTGTTGGATCTCGGGTTGTCGAGCGATCAGTTGGCGGACCGCGAACGCGGTTTTAGTTTCGAGAGCGAAGGAACGCTGGACATGCGCTTCGACACGAGCGCCGGCGAGCCGACGTGGCAGTGGTTGAATCGAGTTGATGAAGTTGAATTGGCCCGCGTGATTTTTGAGTACGGCGAGGAACGGTACAGCCGTCGCATCGCTCGAAGAATCGTGGCGCAGCGGCCCGAACCGATCAAGACAGCAAAGCAGTTGGCCGGCATCGTGCGCAGCGCGGTGCCGAGAAATCACAACGAACGGATCGATCCCGCGACAAGAACGTTTCAAGGAATTCGAATCGGGGTGAATGGCGAGTTGGATGAGTTGGAAGCGGCGTTGCGAGTCTTGCCGGATTGTTTAGAAGTTGGCGGGCGATTGGCGATCATCAGTTTCCATTCGCTCGAAGACCGGTTGGTGAAGAACGCGATGCGCGATGACTTGCGGCTGAACAACCTGACGAAGAAACCGCTCACGGCGAGCGAACAAGAGATCAACGAGAATCCGCGGAGTCGCAGTGCCAAGTTGCGAGTCGCGGAACGAGTTTGAGGAAGAACTGAATGCTCCAAGGAGGTGAACTCCTTGGCTTTGAATAAGAACTGTTCACGGAATACAGATCACAAATCACTAAACACTGACCACTAGTTTCACACGGATGTGAATCATGAGTACGAATCCTGAGAAGACGAATCTGGAAGCTGCCTCGAGTTCAGAGACCGCCGCGGCGAAGAAGTCCCGCTTTCGCCCGACCTTTCGCACGCCGCGCATTCCGCGCGAGACGAAGCTGGGGCTGGGGATTATCTTTTCGCTCGTGTGCGTGTTCGGGTACGTTCTGTACTCGCGGCTGACACGGCCGACGGACTTGGATCCGGAACAGTATGTCGCCCAGGGTGAATCGCTTTTGGCTCCGTCCGTGACAAATGGCCAGGCAACGAACTTGCCCGTGCAACCGGCGGCGCATTCGCCGACGATTTTGCCGGGAACCGCGCCGCACAATGCGCTGCCGCTGACGAATCCCGCGAACAATCACGGGGCTGTGAGCAATTATACGGCTCCGGCGGGCGGAGCAGGGCAGACAGCATGGGCGCCGAACTCGTCGGCAGGAACGACACCTAGCAGCGATCCGTTTATGAATCGCGGGGCGGGCGCGCCTACGAATTCGGGAAATCCGGCCGCGAACTTTTCAGCCAACGGATTTAACGCGAACAGCACGCCGAGCAATGTCACGCCGAGTGTCGCAAAGCAACCTGCCGCAACCGGCTATGGCGCTAGCGACAACAGCGATGCGATCGCTGGCCCGAGCAATTCGTTCCTGCCGCCACCCGAGCGGGCGACTTCTGGAAGCACGGCGTTGAGTGCAACCGTGTCGCCGGATCACGCGGCAACCACGGGTGCGCTCAATGAACCGACGAACAGTGTTGCGACGGGGAATGTTGCAACGAGGAGTGTTGCGAGCAGTGCAACTTCGACCTCGCCAGTGGACGCGTTCAACAAATCGGCGACCGATTCGGTGAACAAGCTGCGCCAAGAAGGGCAAGACCTGGTCAATTCCGGAACGACAACTCAGCAAAACCTGAGCAAGGCGGCAGACAGCGCTAACCAAATGTTGGGTCAGGCTCAACAACAACTTGGCCAATACACGAACTCGACCGGAACCAATGCGAACTCGCTGCTGAACCAAGCGAATCAAGCGGCTTCGCAATATGGCACGGACATGAAGGCATCGGCAACGCAATACGGCGCGGACTTGAAGACCGGTGTCCAAAATCAGGCGACCCAGTACACGAATCAACTTCGTAACACCTCTCAGGATCAATTCCAACAAGCCCAGAACCAACTGCGCAGTAGTGCCAACAATCTGGTCAACGATACGACGAACCAATTGAACGCCGGCACGCAGAGCGTCATGACCAAAGCTGGCGAATCGACGCAGAACCTGATGAACTCTGCATCGACGGCGTTGCAGCCCTTGAGCCCAACATCGACCCCCGCATCCGGGATGACGCAACCTGCAAGCGGTTACGGGATGCCGGCGGCAGCGCCGCGGACGCTGGATCCATCGCAGACCGCTTCGCAACCATTGAGCGCTTCGAACATGAACAGCGCGTATTCGGCGTCTGCGCAACCGGAACAGCCGATCCGCATTCCGACGGAACCATCGAGCTTTACCGCGCAACCAACAGCGACACCTCAGCCGAGCTACGGGACGCCGGCGAATGTTGCCGCGGCTCCGAGCTATGGGACGCCAACAGCACCGGCAGCGACACCGAACTATGGCGCTGCCCCAACGTCGCCGAACTATGGAACATCGCCAACTTACGGAACTCCAGCGACCCCCGCGACTGGCGGAACGCCGCTGCAATTCAATCAGCCAACGATGCCGGCGGCGCAGCCGAACGCTCCGGTTTATGGCGGCGCGACGCGGACGAACTTTGAACAGCCGGCAGCGACGGCAACGCGCGGCGTGCAGCAATACACGGTCACCGGCCAAGACAGCTATTTCAGCGTCGCCGAAAAGATGTACGGCAACGGACAATTCAACAAGGCGCTCTACGAGTACAACCGCCGCAATAATCCGGCGGCCGATCGGCTGCAAGTCGGCGGCGCGATGTTGATTCCGGACCTGGGCACACTGCAAGAGCAGTTCCCGGACCTCGTGCCTAGCACCGCCGCTGCTGCGACTGCGACGAATGGTCCGACGCCGTTGCAGTTCCCTCGCTAGTCATGAGGATCTATCGTAGCAGAAGTCGTAAGACTTCCGATGAATCAAAGAAAAAGTCTCCACTGCGCACGGTCCCAGGTCTCACGACCTCAATGTTACCCACATCTCGATTGTGTCGCTTCAGCTAATTGTGATAGCAGCCGCAGCAATGCGTAGTGCTTGTGCTTGCTTAGGCCATGGCAGTACCCTTGACATTTGAATCGCAATTCGCTGGGTTCAAAACAAGAAGCAAAACCTCAACAAACTGGCCGAAAAAGCACTAATCGATTTGAAAAAATGTGGGTAACTATGAGGTCTCACGACCTGGGCTACATAGCACACAACGCCGCTGATCCATGATCAGCGGCGTTTTATTTTTTGAGCTATTCCTTTTTTGCCTCGGGCGTCGCCGCTTCTTCCGGCGGCGGCTTGTCGACGAACTTCGTGCCTGGTCGGCGTTTCGGATAGCCGGGCAAGTCCGGGGGTTGAATCCTTCGATTCGGTTCGCTGAGCGCACCGAGAAATTCCTTGAGCGCTTCGAGGTCTTGCTTGTTCAAATTCAAGCGCACCAAGTGCGGCGATTTCGTCGGAAAGAGTTTGTCGTCGGCTTGCTCTGGATGCCGGCGAATGTTTGGCATGCCGGCATTGTACATGTTGAGCACGCCATCGAGCGGAAACAGCCCGTTGTGCATGTACGGCGCGGTGTTCGCGATGTTGCGGAGTGTCGGCGTTTTGAAGCGGCCGACATCCGCGGCTTCGCTCGTCACTTTGTAACGGCCCAGGTCTTGATAAAAACGGCCGTAGTAGCTGAGCCCGACGTCGTGAAATTGATTGTCGCTAAAGTTCGGGCCGTTATGGCAGTTGATGCAGCGAGCTTCCGTGCGAAAGAGATGCAGCCCGATGACTGCTTCGTCGGGGAGGGCTTCGTGCTTTCCTTTGAGGAACGAATCGAACTTGCTGTAGCCGCTGACGATCGTGCGCTCGAACGAGGCAATTGCGGCGGCGACGCGATCGATCGTGACCTTGTCGTCGCCAAACGCCGCAGTGAAGAGGTCTTTGTATTCAGGTTGCTGGCCGATGCGCTCGACGACGATGACTTCGGTCGAGTCCATTTCGTCGGGATTGCTAAGGACTTGCTTGGCTTGCTCTTCGAGACTGCCGGCGCGGCCGTCCCAGAAAAGTTTTTCGTTGAGGCCGACGTTCATGATCGAAGGCGCATTGCGCTTCAGCATCCGGCGATGATTCCCAATCGCCGTCGTGCGTCCGTCCGCCCAGTGCATATCCGGATCGTGGCAGTTCGCGCACGCCATCTGCCCGCTGCCGGAAATGCGCGGGTCAAAGAACAGCATTTTGCCGAGCTCGATTTTTTCTTTGGTGCCCGGATTGTCTTCGGGGTGCTTCGGTTCCGGCATCAGGCCGAGTTCATGGTGCTTTACATCGCGATCGACATTCGGCGCGGGCCATTTTTCAGCAGGCTGCGCATAAACCGCGCGTAAGCGAGTGGCCCATTCGGCGCGTTGCTCCGGCGTCATCGCCGGCCGCAACACGGTGGTGCGCAAAGGAGCCGCTGCGGTTCCGTTGGGGGCGGGACCGTCGGAGTCCTTGGTCTTGGCATCGGCTTTATTGCTGGAGGATGCTTCGGGGACGTCGTCAGTCCCGTCAGCGGACTTTTTGTCCTGCATCGCGCTTTTGGGCGAGTCTTTTTTAACTGGCTCGTCCGCGTCTTGAGCGAGAGCGTGGAGAGTCGCGATAACGACCAGCAAGCCAAGACTCAACACGAAACGAAACTTCAACATCGTATGGCTCTCGCAATGCGACAGGAGAGTGGAATGCCAAAAGAGGGAAAAACCGGCGGTTTTTGGCGAGGATTCAGAGCTTAGAAATGAATTTCCGAATCTTGGCTAGCGAGGTAGTCAGTGTATTGACAATCGGTCTATTATGCAAGATATTGAGACTCGTTATCAGCAAGGCATCTCTCGCCAGCTTCGCTACCGCTCTCGCCAGCCAAACTTCTTGCTGATTGTTGAAAGGACGCCCTCCGGCTGTCGCTTTCCTCTCGACTTGCTCTGCACGCTGGCCAATGACTGCCCCTCACCGAACGACCGCTGCATTCACTTTGGTGGAACTGCTGGTCGTGATTGCGATTGTGGGGATTTTGATTGCGCTGTTGCTGCCGGCGATTTTCAAGACGCTCGCCTCGGCGCGCTTGACCCAGTGCCGCAGTTCGCTGCATCAACTGGGCCTAACGACGATTCAGTATCGCGACTGCATGAAACATTACCCCTATGGAACGCTCACCGGAAAACATGTGTACCGGATGCGGCCAGGGTTGAAGTCCTTGAACGATCCCGGCGCAGCGCCGGAGACGTTGGGACTGCAAGCGGAGTTCGAAAAGAAGCGGCTCATCGATACCTATTCCGGCATCTGGATTTGTCCTTCGCAGACCGAGGAAATGAAGCAATTCGAAAATACCTATGCCTTTAACATCAACGACGAAACCTTGAAAAAGAAGAATCCTCCCAACCCTCATAAGATCCTGTGGGTCTGGGACAATTTTTCGATGAAGCCGGGGCTAAGCGGATTTGCGGGCCCCTTCAAGGGCTATGACATCCCGGTGGCGAATCGGGTCATGCCGCACCAGGAAGTGGGCGTGAATGGATACAACGCGTTGTACTTGGATGGGCATGTGGAACTGTTTCGTCTGGATGACTGAGTCGTTTTTTCATTGTGATTTTTCAACTTGTTGAACTGCTGGGAGCTGATCATGCGAACGAATTCCACCATTTTGAAGCGTTACTTCTTGGGCGCGTTGATTAGTCTCTCAGCGGCTGTTTCCTATAGTCAGTCGCCGGTCGTTCCTTATTTTGACATGACCATCGCGACCGGCGGCCCAAATCAGGGGGGGTATTATTTTCAAACCGCCACGAACACCTTTTATACCGCCGGCTTCACCGGGGCAGGGCAAGGTATCCGCAAAGTCGAAGCCCTTGGAGCTCCGGTTAATGCGCTCACTTACGACGGCGGCACGGGCTATTTTCAAAGTCCCGGAGTTACCTATCAAAGCACGATCCTGTTGGGAGAAACGGATTGGACACGCTATGTGCGTTCTTCGAGCCTGACAAACAACGGCGGCAACGGGACCTTTGACAATTTGTGGAGTGGGCAGTCGGTTGTTGGCAACATGGCCTTGAATCCTGTGGCGCTGACGATCAATGGCACGCCCTACGCCGCCGGAACGTTGCTGATCGCCACGGATCAGATGGTCGTGAACAAGAGTTCGAGCACTGCCATCCCGACCAATAACGAGATGAAGGTTGTCTATGCCTACGATCTGCGGCCGGTGTCTCCGACTTCGGTCAACACGGGGCGCGACCGAAACGGCAACGGCATTGTTGATTGGAACGACGTGTTTGACACGATCGTAACGCGTCAAGACATCATGACCAAGGCGGGCACCTCGACGAATACGGTCAATCTCGCCCGCAATTTCGCGTTTTCTCCCACGACGCAAAAACACATCTACATCAATGACGCGGCCAGCACGCATGGCGGGATCTGGCGGGTGAATCTCGAATTGACCGGCGCGGCCGCGCTGGAGCGAGTCGCCAACGTCACCACCGATCCGCGCATCAATACCGAGCCAACCGTCTTGGCCACCGCGAGCAAGGATTATGATTCTTGGGACGGCGTCAGCGGCGATCAGATCTTCTTTGACCTTTCGTCTGCGAACGGGACGGGCGTCTCGGGCGGGATCGGGTATGTCGTGCATGACGTTGGCGCAAACATGACGACTGCGGGACGAGTGCTGATGCATGGCACTCGGGCGCAGGCGTTCACCGGTCTGACCACGAACGGCAACACGTCGATCGCATTGGATATGGCCGGCAGCTTTTTCTTCAACGAATCTAGCTCGGATGCGATGCTGAAGTTCGATCCGCAGGGCCGGGTCAGCAAGCTCATCAGCGAAGAGCAGCACAACAGTTACCAAGTGCTCGCCGTCCCTACTTCCACCAGTCAGAACGATCTGTTATTGGATCTAACGGTGCGGACGGCCACGTTGACCAACGGCGCGGATGTTTTTTCCGTGACCGAGGTGCTCTACGGCGACTCGACGGCCCGGACGACGGTCGGTTTGCTGGCGTTTGACCCGGCGGATTTGAATCGCGACGGGGCGATCTCCAGCGCGGATACGGCGTTGTTCATCCAAGAGTTCAACCGCGATGTGACCGGGGGGTTGGCCCGCTCGGATGCAGCGTATCAGGGCTATTTAAATGCCGACTTGAATGCCAGCGCCAATGTTGTTGTCACGACTTCGCCGGCATTTGCGGGCTTGAATGTAGCCGCCGTCGACAACCGCGATCTCTTGACGTTGTTCCAATTCATCAATAAGAAAGCAGGTGACGCGAATCTCGATGGCCAGATCGATGCCGCGGATCAAGCCATTCTCACGGCGAATCTTGGCACTAGCGGCAACTGGCTCCGTGGTGACTTCAATCGCGACGGCACCATCGACGCCGCGGACCAAGCCTTGCTCACGGCCAACTTCGGACCTGCCAATGATTACAGCCTGGCCGGGTTCGATCCCCAGGGCAAACTCGTCGGCAGCACCGGCCTCTGGGCTGACGTGCAAAAAGCTGGCAGCGTGACCATCGACGCCGACACGAATCTCGTGATCAGCAAATCCGCCGGATCGACGACGCAAGGTCCGACCGCGAACACCGCGGCGGTCTACATCGATCTGGGCACCAACGAAACCGGCGGACCGGCGAATACGCTGAACCTAGTGAGCGGCGTGCGCGTGGATTTGCTCGAAGGTATGCTTGTTCGCCCCAACGGGGTGTTGAACACGACCGGCGCAACGTTGCGGTTGGGCGTCGAAGGTTATGCCGCGACGCTCGCAGTGCTCGATGGCGGGCAAGTAAATGGAAATCTCAGCTTGGAAGGGAGCCTGGATTACAACACTTCCGGCGCGGCGACCTTCAACGGCACGATCAAAAACAATGGCAGCACGCCGTCGAGCTTTACGAAAACCGGAGCGGGTCAACTCGATATTACCGCGCCGCATACTTACACCGGCGTCTCTTCGGTCGCCGGCGGGACGTTGCAGCTGACGGCGGCGAACCTGATTCCGGATGCCAGCCCGGTGACGGTGGCGGGTGCGGGGACGCTCAATTTGAACGGATTCAGCGAGACAGTGGGTTCGCTGGCGGGGGCGGGGGCTGTGCAATTCGGCAGTACTGCCGGCACGACGCTAACAACGGGTGGGCTGAACACCAACACCTCGTTCAGCGGCGTCATCAGTGGGACCGGAAATCTCGTCAAGCAAGGGACGGGCATCTTTACGCTGAGTACGACGACGGGAAATACTTTCGTCGGCAACACCACGATCAATGGCGGCACGATCTCGGTCTCGAACAACATTCAACTTGGTGCCACATCAAGTACGGTCACGCTCAATGGCGGCACACTACGCAGCTCTGCGTCGGGCACGGCCTTTTCTTCGGCTCGTTCCGTCGATGTGACAGCTACCGGCGGCAGCATCGAAGTTTCCAATGCATCGGCGACTGCGACTTTCTCGGGGCCGGTGAACAACCAAGGAGTACTGAATAAGATCGGCAACGGAACAGCAACATTCAGCGGCGCGCAAACGATTGCCGCCGGGGCTGCGGTCAATGTCAACGCAGGCACGTTGAATCTTAATCCCACGGTCAATGCGACACTCGGCGCAGGGGCAAACGCCACGGTCGCTTCGGGCGCGACGCTGAACTTGGGCGGTACGGCCAACGCCCTGAGCGATGGCTCGACTGTGCATGCCGACGTCACCAACAACGGCACTCTCACCGCGGCCACGGCCGGCAAACGCGTCGGCAATATCGCCGGCACTGGCACAACCAGCGTCACTGTAGCGGGCGCTACGTTGACAGCCAATTCCATTCGCCAAGCAACACTCAACATCGGTGCGGGCAACACCGTGACGGTCGCCGCCAACGGAGGCGACAGCGGCACAAGCAAGGTCACGACCCTCAGCATCAATGCGACAGGAAAGCTGGACCTCGCGAACAACGACCTAATCGTCGACAACGGGAGTTTAACCGCAGTCACGGCACTCCTCGCCGCGGGCCTCGACATCAACGGCAGCTACGGCAACGGGCCGGGGATCACCAGCAGCGCTTTTGCCTCGAATCTGAACTTTAACACGGTGCTGGGGATCGCGCCGAACTCGGAACTAAACTTCACGAGCTTCTCGGGCCAGGCGGTCGATGCCAACGATCTCTTGGTCAAGTACACTTATTTTGGCGACGCCGACTTAAGCGGCTCGGTTGATACTTCGACCGACTTTGATCTCTATATCACAGGGTTGACCAGCGGCGGCAGTCAAGGCGGTTGGCTCTATGGCGACTTCGATTACAGCGGAACCGTTGATTCCTCGACGGATTTCGACTTGTACATCACCGGCCTTACCAGCCAAAGCGGGACGCTGTTAACCACTGGCAGCGGCTCGAATCTCGTTCAGGCAGTCCCGGAGCCGGGAACGGTAGGCTTGCTCGCCGCAGGTTTTTTTGGCGGGGGGATCGCCTTGCTTCGCCGTCGCCGAATGCTGAGTCCGCAGTAATCCGTGGCTTTCGAGACTCGGGTTTTGCATTGAAATGCTCATCTGGGGCTCGCGCGCCCGGAGCTTCATGTTTGCAAACCTTCTTCCCTAGGGGGCTTGATTTTGTGCCTATGTTTGTGCGATATTTCACAAACTTCGCAAAATGCTGTCATCGTTGCGCCCAGAATTCTTAGGGCGAGGGTGAAAGCAGCGGGTGTCGTTTGGATGCCGTAAAAATCGTCAGGATGGACGTTTTCCCGAGTAGGATGGTGGTCCGGCGGTGGCTGAATATCTTATTACATCATGGGGCTGGTGGCCCTGGTTTGCATGGTTGCTTACCGGTCTGGTCCAAGCTGCGCTGTTGATGAATCTGGTCGCCGTGGGGGCGCTCTTTTTCATCTGGCTCGAACGCAAGGTTTCCGCCCGCATCCAAGACCGGCTTGGCCCAGTTCGCGTCGGCGGAAAGTTCGGCTGGCTGCAGACCTTGGCTGACGGGATTAAGCTGATCGCCAAAGAAGATCTGATGCCGGCCGACGCCGATCCGATTCTCTTTCGCGTCGCTCCCTATGTCAGTTTCACTGCCTCGTTTACGGCGTTCCTGGCGATCCCATTTGCGTTCAATTGGGCCGCGCTCAATGTCAATGCCGGAGTCTTCTTCGTCCTCGCCGTGATGGGACTCGAAGTCTTTGGCGTGATTCTCGCCGGCTATGCCTCCGCCTCCAAGTGGTCGCTCTTCGGGGCGATGCGCGAAGCGGCTCAAGTCGTCAGCTACGAAGTTCCGCTCGGCATGTGCGTCGTCGTGCCAGTGTTGCTCGCCGGTTCGATGGATCTGAGTGTGATCGGCGAAAGCCAGCGCGGCTGGTTCACGAACTGGTACATCTTTCATGACCCGTTCACGTTCTGCGTCTTTTGGGTTTACTTCACTTGTGCCACGGCCAGCGTGAATCGCGCGCCGTTCGACTTGGCGGAAGCCGAAAGCGAACTCGTCGCCGGGTTCCATACCGAATACTCCGGGCTGCGCTGGAGCTTTTTCTTCATGGCCGAGTACGGCTCGATGATGGCCGTGAGTTTGCTGGCCTCGATTCTGTTCTTTGGCGGCTGGAACGGGCCGATTCCTATTTTTGATCTGGTGCAGAACGTCGCTTACACGCCCGAGGCTACCGACACGCGATTCCTCGGCTGGCTGGCAAATGTCGCCGGCGTGGCGAATGTGATTTTCAAGGGCGTTATCGGCGTCACCGTGATGATGTGGGTTCGCTGGACGCTGCCGCGGCTGCGGATCGATCAAGTCATGACAACGTGCTTGAAATACTGCACGCCGCTGGCTTCGGTGCTATTTCTCGGCACGGTCGTTTGGCAGTTGAATCACTGGTGGTCGCCGAATCAGATGTTTGCCTATCGCAAACCGGGCGAGATTCGCGAATCGTGGACAATGTTTCCGATTAAGGCAGCGACGGAAGCCGCAGCCAAGGTTGCTGCGCAGCCCGCCAATCAGCCTGATGCGAGTGATCAACCTCTCGCGGTGAATCTTGAGACCTCGAAGCAAGAAGTCGAAGGGAGTGTGGCACAATGAATTGGCATGCTGTCTTCTTCTATCTGTATGCGACGCTAGCCTGTGTATTCGCGGTGGCGGTCGTCGTCACGCCGAATGTCGTGCGCATGGCGTTTTATTTGGTGCTGTCGTTGGCAGCGACCTCGGGTTTGTTTTATCTCGCGGGTGCCGATTTTGTCGGCGCGATGCAGTTGATGATCTACGTCGGCGGTACGCTGGTGCTACTGGTATTCGGTGTCATGCTCACCGCGCAAGGTCCGTTCATCAATCTGAAGACCGATAGCGGCGATTGGGTGAAGTCCGGCTTAGTTGGCGCGGCGTTGTTGGCGGTGTTGCTCGCTGCTGCGTTCAAGGTGCCGCAGTGGCTGCCGCCGCAAGATGTCGCCGCCGAAACCGTGCAGCAAATGAAGCCCACGGCTACGCCGTTGGGCATGAAGCTACTCTCGGATTACTTGCTGCCATTTGAAATCGTTTCGATTCATTTGCTCGTCGTGCTTGTGGGTGCGGCGTATTTGGCCCGGACCAAGAAGCGGGCTAAGCCGTCGGATATTGGTTGAGAAGAGTAGATACATTCACCCCCAGCTTGCCGCTTAGCAATTTCATCATTCATCCATGGATCTTTTCCCTCCACCCATTGGCGTTTCGCATTACCTGGTCGTGGGCGCGATCATGTTCGTCTGCGGCGTGATCTGCATGGCGACCAAGCGGAATGCGCTCGGTGTGCTGATGGGAATCGAGTTGGTCTTGAACGGGGCGAATCTGAATTTCGTTGCCTTCGGCAGTGAGTATCTTCAGAAGCATCCCGAGATGTCTCTGAAATTGGATGGTCAAACGATTGCCCTGTTCGTGATCGTGCTGGCGGCGGCCGAAGCAGCCGTGGCCCTCGCGATCACGCTGAATTTTTACAACAACCATGCGACGGTCGATGTGGATGAGGCCGATGAGCTGCGCGGGTAAGACTCTGCCGCTGCTAGGAACACTTCGACACGACACACGCTGAAAACTGATTTGTCGCTCTCGTAGGTATCGAACTTGTACGAATACATCCCAACACTGCTCGGAACCGCGTGGCTGCTGCCGCTGCTCAGCTTCACGATCATCGTGTTCCTCGGTCCGAAGCTCGGGCCGCATGGCAAGTACGCCGCGTACGTTGCCACGGGCGCGATCGTCACGGGCTTCGTGTTGTCGCTGATTTCGCTGTTCACCTGGATAGGTCATAACGGCTTCGATGGCAACGGCTCGCATCACGAAAAACCCGTGGCATTAGCTTCGGCTGCGGGTGGTCCTGTGGTTGATGACACCTCGGACGCCACGAGTCACCATGAAATCCATTACGTCCCGCCAATGACCGGCGAATGGTATGTGCTTGGCGAGATCAACAAAACGCTGCGGATGACGATCGGCTATCACATCGATGCCTTGACTGTCATCATGTTTGCGATGGTGACCCTGATCGCGTCATGCATCCACTTCTACGCGATGGGCTACATGCATGACGAACTGCATACCATCACCGACCACGAAGTGACGCTCGTCCCGAATCCCTACGGCGAGCATGGTCACGACGATCATGGTCACGGACACGATGCGCCGGCAGTTGTAGGTCACGACACTCATAAAGTCACGCACGATGACGATGCCGCGCGCCACGATCACGGTCATCACGGCCACGGCCATGACGATCATGGACACGGGCACGGCGATCATGGCAATCATTTGGTTCGCCCGGGGCGGTTCCATCGCTTCTTTCAATATCTGTCGCTGTTTTGCTTCAGCATGTTGGGCCTGGTCTATGCCGGCAACATCGCGATGGTGTTCGTGTTCTGGGAATTGGTGGGCATTTGTTCGTACTTCTTGATCGGTTTCTACCGCGAACGCCATAGTGCCTCGACAGCCGCGAACAAGGCGTTTATCGTCAACCGTGTTGGTGACTTTGGAATGTTGATCGGGCTCATGGCGTTGTGGGGCGCGCTGGGAACGTTCAACTTTAGCGATGTAGAACGCCCCGACGGTTCGACGGATAAGGGTATCTTCACCAGGCTTCGCCCTGACAGCGAACAGAATCAGCTCACCGTCCCCAACGCGATGGTGATCGACGGTGCCGAGGCGGAAGCCAACGCAATCCGTGCCGCGTCCCCCAACTCCGCAGCGGCCAAGACCGCGATCGACGCCAAGATTCCTGAATGGCGCGACGGTGACAATCACTACGGGTACTGGCTGCTTACGATCGCCGGGCTTGGCATCTTCTGCGGCTGCGTTGGCAAAAGCGCGCAATTCCCGCTGCATGTTTGGCTTCCGGATGCGATGGAAGGCCCCACCCCGGTTTCAGCGCTCGTCCACTCGGCGACGATGGTCGCGGCGGGTGTGTACCTGGTCGGCCGATTCTTTCCGGTCTTTACACCCGAGTGCTTGCTCGTCATTGCTTACATCGGCGCGATCACGCTCTTCATCGCCGCGACGATTGCGATCACCGCGACGGATATCAAACGAGTGCTTGCGTATTCCACGGTGAGCCAACTTGGCTACATGATGCTGGCTCTCGGCATCGGCGGTTGGCTGGCCGGGTTGTTTCATTTGATCACACATGCGTTCTTCAAGAGCCTGTTGTTCATGTGTTCCGGCTCGGTGATTCACGCCTGCCACACGAACGAGATGCCGAAAATGGGCGGTCTGCTCAAGAAGATGCCCTGGACCGGCTACACGATGCTGATCGGGTGCCTCGCGATCGCGGGGGCCGGCATTCCGCTCACGCCGATTGGATTGAGCGGTTACTACAGCAAAGACGCCATCATCGAGCAAGCGTATTTGTTCGCTCAGGATAATCCGGCTCATCAGATTCTCTTCTATGCTCCGACGATCGGCGCCGCGATCACGGCGTTTTACATGTTCCGCATGTGGTTCATGACATTCATCGGCAAGCCGCGCGATCAGCATATCCACGATCATGCTCACGAGTCGCCGTCGGTCATGTACCTGCCGCTGGTGGTGACCTCGGTCTTCGCGGTTATCGCGGGTTGGCCGTTTTTAGGGCTCACGGATCTGCTGGAACAAGCACGCGTCCCGGGCACGCTCTTGCACGGCGATCATCACGAGTACCTCCCATTCGTCGGCCAGGCCTGGGGCATCAAGATTCCGAATGAGCATGCCAGCCACGCCTGGGGAATCAAGGTCGTCGCGGGTCTCGCGGCATTTTCCGCTGCGGCGATTGGCGTGGTAATCGCGTACTTATTCTACGGTTCGAAAACTCTTAGCCCTGAACAAGTTCGCAAGACCTTTTCGCCGGTTTATACGTTCCTCCGCGGCAAGTGGTACTTCGACGAGTTGTATCAGTATCTCTTCATCGCCCCGACGCACTTCATCGCGCGGCGGATTTCGGACTTTGATAAAAAAGTCATCGACCGCATCATCGACGGCACCGCCACGCTGACGCGCGGCATTGCCCGGGCGGACGATCTGCTCGACCGGTTTGGCGTCGATGGCTTGGTCAATGGCTTCGCGACGTGGACGCGTTCGCTCGGGTATTCGCTGCGAAAAGTACAGACGGGAAGTCTGCGGCAGTACGTCATGTTCATCGCTGCCGGCACAGTGGCCGTGTTCGTGATCGTGAGCCTCCTCTGGAACTGGGCGATCGCTGGATAAAAAGCCAAGGGATTCACCCCCCTTGGAGCATTGTGTTGGATTGTTGTTGCTAGGCAAGTTTTTTCACTTTGACGATTGACGAATCATGGATTCCCTGGGCTTGCTCAGTTTTGTAATCTTCGCTCCCGCGATTGCGGCCTTGATCTTGGCGTTTTTCCCCAAGGACAAGATCGAGCCGATGCGGCTGTTCGCATTGGCGGCGACCGTGGTGATCTTCATCGTCACCGTCTGGATGGCGATGCAGGGCGACCAGCCGGGTCAATTCAAGGTCGACACGGCCGACATGCAGAACGCCTCAACGCGCGCTTGGATTCCGGCTTTTAACATCTTTTACTTCCTGGGCCTCGACGGCATCAGCTTTCCGTTGGTGTTGCTGACGTCGTTCGTCTCGGTCCTGGCGATGGGGGCGAGCTGGAGCATCACGAAGCATGTCAAAGCGTACTTGATTCTGTTCCTATTGCTGGAAACAGGCATGCTCGGCGTCTTCATGGCGCTCGACTTCTTCCTGTTTTACATCTTCTGGGAAGTCATGCTGCTGCCGATGTACTTCTTGATCGGCGTCTGGGGCGGCCCGCGCCGCGAATACGCCGCGATTAAGTTCTTCCTCTACACGCTGCTCGGCTCGGTGTTGATGTTGATCGCGATCTTGATGCTGTACTTCACCAGCGACGTGACTCGTTTGTCGCCTCAAGAATTGATGGAATCCAAAATCGTTGCAACGGTCGCTGATGGCGAAGCCTACATCAATGCCATCAAAACGAATAAACCACTGCCAGGTGTTACGAACGTTCCGTCGAAGCACACATTCAATTTGATGGCCCTCGCCAAGATCGGCCAATTGCCGGAATCGCCGTTCAATGTCGTGCTCTTCGCCGGCAAGTCGCTCTCCTGGTGGGCTTTCTTGCTGCTCTTCATCGGGTTCGCGATCAAGGTGCCCGTCGTTCCGGTTCATACCTGGCTGCCTGACGCGCACGTCGAAGCCCCGACGCCGATCTCGATGATTCTGGCCGGGGTGCTATTGAAAATGGGCGGGTATGGCATCCTGCGAATTTGTTATCCGATCTGTCCGTTGGGCGGATACGAACTTTCGTACATGGTCTGCTTGATCGGTGTGGTGAGCATGGTTTACGGGGCATACGCCGCGCTCGCGCAGAAGGACTTCAAGCGGATGGTTGCCTATAGCTCGGTGAGTCACATGGGTTACGTCACGCTCGGGCTTGGCGTCTGGAGTGCGAACTTAGCGCACAACTTCAACCCGGATTACTGGGCGCAAGGCATGAACGGCGCGATGTTCCAAATGATCGCCCACGGCATCAGCTCGGCCGGCATGTTCTTTATGGTCGGCGTGATCTATGACCGCGTGCATCATCGCAACCTCGAAGAGTTCGGCGGCTTGTTCGCGCGGATGCCGGTTTACAGCGGCATGGCGTTTGGAATCTTCTTCGCCGGTCTCGGGTTGCCGGGGCTGTGCGGCTTCATCGGAGAAGTCTTCGTCACGTTGTCGGTCTGGAATTACAGCAAGACGCTCGCCGTCATATCGGCCGCGGTCGTGATTCTCACCGCGGCGTATATTCTCTGGGCGTTGCAGCGAGTCTACCTTGGCCCTACGTACAAGGGGCCGCATGGGGATCACCTCACGCCGATGAATGTGCGCGAGTTTGCGATCGCCGCGCCGCTCTTGGCCCTCGCGATTTACTTTGGCGTGCAACCGAACAAGATCTTTGTTTATATGGAACCGTCGGTGACCAAGACGGCGAAGGATCTTGCTGGCTGGACCAAAAGAGAGAGTGACGCGGGCAGATTGCCAGATCTTGAGAATGGACCTGCCAAAAATTCAGCAGGCACCCTTCCGACGAGTACGCCCGCGCCTGCTGATGGCGAGTAAAAACATTGAGCGAATCAAATCCCCCGCACATTCGAAGTATTTTTCCTGATTGGCCGTTGCATCCGTGAACCTGACGCTGCCCGAATTTGTAAGCAACATGCTCAGCCCAACCGCTCCCAGCGCGTTGCCGCTGAGTTTGCAGTTGTTCCGTCCCGAGTTGGTCCTCTGTGTGACCATCGTGGCGCTTTTGGTGATGCGGATTTTCTTCCGGCCCCGCAACACCGACGCACTCATCGTTGCGCTGGGCGGAACGGCCATCGCTCTTTATTACTCGATTCCGTGGAAGTTTGAGCCGGCGATAATCGGCGGACCGGAACGGGCCGAGATTTTTTCCCAGTTGCTCGTCTACGATCGGTTCACCGTCTTCTTCCGCGCGTTGTTGATTGGTTTCGCGATGTTGCTGGTGATTTTGACTCGGCTCACGGGCATTCCCGATGCCGAGGATTCGCCGGACTTTTACACGATGCTGCTCGGCGCGACGCTGGGCCTCTGCATCATGTCGTCGGCCAATCACTTGCTCACCGTGTTCCTAGGCGTCGAAATGGCGAGCGTCCCGTCGTACGCGATGGCCGGGCTGCTTAAGGGCCGCCGTCAAAGCAGCGAAGCAGCGCTCAAGTACGCGGTCTTTGGCGCAGGTGCGGCCGGCGTCATGCTCTACGGAATCAGTTTGATCGCCGGCGTGCTCGGAACATGCCATTTGCCGACGATGGCGAATAAGTTGGCCGAGATCGTTCAAGATGGATCGATCCGAGATTCGTCGATGGTCCTCGCTCTCGGCGGGCTGATGATCATGGTCGGCCTGGCGTACAAACTATCGGCGGTGCCGTTTCACTTCTGGGCCCCCGACGTATTCACCGGGGCCAGCGCCGAGGTCAATGCGTTCCTCAGCATCGCTAGCAAAGCCGGTGCGATGGCTCTCTTGATTCGCGTGGCGATTGGGTTTGGTTACGGCGGCCCGGTAGTTGAGAAGAAAGCCCCTCCGACAGTAAGTAGTGCTGCAGAAAAGAGAGAAAAGTTAATTCAGGCTTATCGCGAGACTGCTGAGCAAAGCGGCTCAAGACCTCTCGACGAGAAAAATGAACCTGATAAGAAGTTCTGGATAGACTTAATCGAAGGCAAGAATGTCGAAGCACCTTTGCAGTTTGCTATCACCACAAAGGCGCCTGCAACAGAGTTGACTGCACCAAAGGCTCCTGCACCTGCCACAGAAGTGAAGCTTTCCGACGAACAACGCGTCAAAAACCTCGCGCCGATTCGCCAATTCATCGTCTGGGTCTTGGCTGTCATGGCGATGCTCACCGCGACGTTCGGCAACTTGGCCGCGTATGGCCAGACGAACATCAAGCGAATGCTGGCTTACTCGACGATCGCGCACGCCGGGTACATGATCATGGCCGTTGCGGCGGGCTTAGCGTTGGCCGGAACCGACGACAACAAGCTGAGTCAAGAAGCATTCGCCGCGGTGCCGTTCTACCTGACGACGTATCTGTTCATGAATCTCACGGCGTTCGGCTGCGTGGCGTACCTGCGAAATACTCTTCGCAGCGAAGAATACTCGGCCTATGCCGGCTTGATTCGCGTCAATCCGGGCGTCACGATCTGTTTGACGATCGCCTTGGTCAGTTTGATCGGGTTGCCGCCGCTTGCCGGATTCGTCGGCAAGTACTTGATCTTTGCCGGCGTTACCCAGGCGCTGATTCACGCTCCGGGCTATCAAGGTTTGATGCTCGCGATGCTCGTCGTCGGCGGTCTCAACACGGCGATTAGTCTTTACTATTATCTGCGTGTGGTGAAGATCATGACGATCGATGCGCCGCCGGCGGATCGCCCTATCCCCGAGTTTCAGTTGCTCTCGATGCGCGGGATTTATCTCGTCGCCGTCACCGTGCCGGTCGTGTTGTTGGGGATTTTGTTCAACGGGTTGCTGGAGTTGACGATCCAAGTTTCGCGGTCGTTGCTGGGGTAGCGCTATGACGCAAGCGAATGGGTAGATTTTCCTGACATCAATCAAACAAAGACAGATATGCCGACTGCGAATGTGCCTGACCTCTTGAATAGCGTCCTGGCGACGTTGAATCGCTCGTTCGCGATGTACATTAGCTACGCGATGCCGTACTTCAGTCAACACGACGAGGCGGCGCGGGCCGTGTTCGAGAATATGGTCGCGGATCAAAAGAACTATGTGAAGAAGCTCGGCGAAATGGTTGTCGATTATCATCGCCGCGCTGACACCGGCGATTTCCCAATGGTTTACACCGATTGCCACGATCTGTCGCTGGATTATTTGATCCGCGAAATGACGAAGTTGCATCAGGTCGATCTGCGCGTGATCGAAAAAGCCGAGCGCGAACTAGCCGCCGCGCGCGATCCCGCGGCACTCGCCTTGGTGCAAGAGATCCTCGGCAATGCGCGCGGGCATCTGGAGAATCTGAAACAACTCGTCGCGCGGCAAAAATCGGCGGTTGGCAAGCCCGCGACGCTGACTATCGCCGGGTAGCGCTAATAGCAGCCCGACGCGTAAGCGAGGGAGTGTTGTTGTTCAAACTTTTGGACGCGCTCTCGATCCTTCGAATAACTCCCTGGCTTACGCCGCGGGCTTCTAAAACTGGGGGAATCGAATGTTGATCGATACCCATGCTCATCTCGACCGCTCGACTTACGCCGCCGATTGGTCGGGCGTTTTGGAGCGTGCCAAGCAAGCCGGCGTCGAGCAGATCGTCGTCGTCGGCACCACAGCGGCGGGCAGCGCCGCATCGTTGCAACTGGCGCACGAGCATCCGCAGCTTTTCGCGACGGTCGGTATTCATCCCAACCACGCGGCCGAAGCGGCAGCCGGTGATTGGGACGAGGTGGTAAAGCTCGCCCGCGATCCGCGGTGTGTCGGCATCGGCGAGACGGGCTTGGATCGCTACTGGGACGACACGCCGTGGTCGGTGCAGCAAGATTACTTTGATCGGCATCTGCGGCTGTCACAGGAACTCGACCGCGCGATCGTCATCCATACACGCGAGTGCCTGGGTGAGGCAATCGCGATGCTTCGCGACGCGCGGCAGCGCGGCCCCTTGCGCGGCGTGATGCATTCTTACACGGGCGACGCGGCGAGTGCGGCGGAGTGTGTCGAACTCGGACTCTATATCAGCTTAGCGGGGATGCTGACCTACAAAAAGAACGAAGAACTCCGCGCGGCCGCCGCGACGATTCCGCCGGAGCGCTTGCTCGTCGAGACCGACAGCCCGTATCTCGCGCCGCAGCCAGTCCGCGGCAAACAAAATGAGCCGGCGTATGTCGTGCACACGGCCGAATGTCTGGCGCAGGTGCGAAACATCAGCACGCACGAGTTGGGCGAACTGACCACGGCCAATGCGCGGCGGCTGTTTGGATTACCAAGTTAAGCTTCAATCACAGTAAACTTTCTTTCCCAAGCAAAGACCGTTTCAGCGCCAACGCAAGCCTGCTGATGGTATGCCCATCCGCAGGAGAAACGCGGCAAAACTGTAGTTTCCTTTGCGTCCTTGGCGGCCTTCTGTTCAAATACTTTCAAAATATCACTGCTTGAAAGGGGAGCAAAAATGCCGCTGAAAATATTGGTGTTGTCCGCATCGGTCGGGGCAGGGCACTTGCGCGCGGCCGAGGCGGTTGAGCTGGCCTTGCGCGAGCTTGCGCCCGATGACCAAGTGCAAAACGTTGACGTGCTCACCTTGACCAATGGCATGTTCCGCAAGCTCTACGGTTCGGCGTATCTGGACCTGGTCAACAGGATGCCGCATGTGCTCGGCTACTTTTATGACTACCTCGATCGCCCCGTCACGTCGCAGAAAAAATCGGACGCGCTGCGCCGCCTCGCGCAGCGGATGAACCTGGGCAAGTTTCTGAAATTCTTGCGCGGGACGCCGTGGGATGTCGTGGTGAATACGCATTTTCTGCCCGCGGAGATGATTGCCGGGCTTAAAACCAAGGGCGAGTTTCCCGCGCCGCAGCTCACAGTGACGACCGATTTCGAAACGCATCGGCTCTGGTCCAACGAACCATGCGACCATTATTTTACCGCGACGCGCGAAGGGGCTTGTTACCTGGAGCATTGGAAAGTTCCGCCGGGCCGCAGCACCGTCACGGGCATCCCGATCCATCCGCGCTTCTCCAAACGGCCTTCGCGCGAAGAATGCCGCGCGAAACATGGCATCGGCAGCGATCGGCCGGTTGTGTTGCAATTGGCCGGCGGCTTCGGCGTCGGGCCGATCGAGCAGATTCTCGACTCGCTCTGCAAAATCGAGCAGCCGCTGGAATTGATCGTCGTCACTGGGCGCAATAAAGACCTCAAGGAAACACTCGAAAAGAAAAAACTCCCCGAGCGGCATCGCGTGAAGATCCTCGGTTTCACCACCGAGATGGACGAGCTGATGACGGCGGCCGATCTGATCGTGACCAAGCCGGGCGGGTTGACGACGTCCGAAGCCCTGGCCTGCGGCGCGGCGATCGTCGTGGTGAATCCGATCCCCGGCCAGGAGAGCCGCAACAGCGATTTTCTGCTCGAACACGGGGCGGCGATCAAGGTCAACAACATGGCGACGCTGCATCTCAAGGTCGGCGACGTCTTGGCGAACCCCGCGCGGCTGCAAGCGCTCCGCGCCAACGCCGCGTCACTGGGCAAACCGCGCGCGGCGTACGACATCGCGGAAAAGGCGCTCGAATTCGCCCGCGCGCATCATGCGGCGAGCAAGCCGATGAAAGTGTAGGAACTTGCTGTGCCTGACACGCCGGCCGTGGACGGTCCGGCTAAGCAGTTAGGATGCGCCTAGTTTATTTCGTTGCCGGCGGATTCTTAAACCACTCGGCGGGGATCTTATCGGCCAGCTCCTCGGGCTTGCTGTAGACGTGCCATGCTTCGCGCGGCAGTTTGTCGAACGCCGCGGCGAGTCGTTTGGCATCGGCCGGTGGTGTTTGGCTTTCGCGGATGAAGACGCGTAAGACCTGTTTCGGAAATTCCCGCGCGAGCGCGCCGAAGATTTCGGGGTCTTGCTCACCCGTGTCGCCGACGAGGACAAACAACCGCTCGGGATACTCGGCTAAGATCGCGCGGAGCAGCGTCGTCTTGTAGGCTTCTTGGCTCTTGAAGAAATCGATCGCCGAACGATCCGTGAGGCGCAAATGTTTCATGCTCCAAACACCGCGCGGGAAACCTTCGGCGGCGCGGAACTCTTCGAGCGGCAAATAAAGCTGCCAGGGGCTTGCCGAGAGATAATGAAAAACGGCTCCCTGTTTTTCCCACGCCTGGTACTGCGCCGCCATGCCTGGGACGGCGCGGAAGGGGCGAACAAAGGTGTTCTTGATCAGTTCCTTGCGGTCGGTGACGTCGCTGATTTTGATCGTGTCGTCAACATCCGAGATGATTGTCACGCCGCGCGGCGGGATGCATTGGATGCGTCCCTCGAATTTGCGCGCATCGCCCTCGGATAGGACTGCATGGAATGATTGCCACGCTGATTTCGTGGGTGCGGCTTTTTCACCGGGCATCGATGAGCTGAATTCGATTTTGCCGGACGCATGGCCATTGGCCTCGCTTTCGCCGACATCGTATTCCTTGTCGAGCAAGTTGATGCGGACTTTTTTCCCGCGTTCATGATCGACTAGAAACAGCCGCGCTCGAGCTTTGAAGAGTTCTGACTTGGTCTGATCGCTGTCGAGGTCCAGCACCTTGGTTAGCAACGACAAGAGCGCGCGGCGCTTGAGTGAATTCACCTCTGGCTCGTAGACCACGGCACGGATTTCCGCTTGCCAACATTCTTTTTTCGTGTCCCAGCGTGCGGCCACGGGAAAGAAATCGATGACTTCATCCGCCTGGAGCGCCGACCGCGAAAATTGGAACATTACCGCGATGAAAAAAAGGAAGGATTTGGTCGGCATGGCATTTTTATGGGGGAAATTTTGCTGTTTGAATGAGAACCACTTGAAAATCATAGCGGAACAATGTAATTTTGAGTAATCAAAATCTTAATTCAGGTCGATAGAAAACGATGTTTTCTGGCTCTTTCAGGTGAGAATACATGGCTTCTCGATGGTTTATCTCGTGTCCGGCCTTCGCGGCATGTCTGTTGTTTTTGCTCGGCTGTAGCCCCAGCACCAACAATACTCAGAAGAACAAAAACGAGCCGGCGAACAACAATCAGGCTGCTTCGAGTAATGCCGCGAGTACTGCTGCGACTTCAACAGGGAAGCTTCTCGTTTGTTGCACGACGGGCCAAGTGGCGGACATGGTCCGCGCGATCGGCGGCGAGCAACTCGACGTCTCGGTGCTAATTGGACCCGGCGTTGACCCGCATAGTTTCCGCGCTTCGAGCGGCGACGCGGAGCAATTGAATTCGGCCGAGGTCATTTTTTACAATGGGCTGCATCTCGAAGGTCGTTTGAGCGAGATTCTGGAAAAGCTCAATTCCAAGAAACCAACGCTGAGTCTCGGCGATTTCCTCCTCGAGAAATATCCTGATCGCATCCGCCGTGGTGCCGAGTTCGGCGGCGCGGCCGATCCGCACATCTGGTTCGATGCGGAACTTTGGTCCCAGGCGATCCCCGCGGTTGTCGAGACATTGTCCAAACTACGGCCAGCGCAGAAAGAACTATTCACGAAGAACGGCGAAAAGTACAAGGCCGAATTGCTGGCGATCGATCAATACTGCAAGGAGCAACTCGCGACGATCCCCACGTCATCGCGCGTGATGGTCACCGCGCACGATGCGTTCGGTTATTTCGGCAAAGCGTATCAGATCGAGGTTCATGGGCTGCAAGGCATCAGCACGGTGGATGAAGCGAGTCTGGCCGCGGTGAATGATTTGATCAAGCTGCTCATCGAACGCAAGATCAAGGCCATCTTTGTTGAAAGCAGCGTCTCGCCGGAACGATTGCAGCAAGTCATCGCCGGTTGCAAAGACCAAGGCCACGCGGTCGTTGTCGGCGGCGAGTTGTATTCCGACGCGCTGGGCGAAGAAGGCAGCGAAGCGGCATCGTATCTCGGCATGATGCGCACGAATGTCAAAACAATCGTCTCGGCGTTGAAGTAAGCGAAACGGATACGCATTGAAATAAGTAAAAGAATGACCGATAAATAGGCGGCTATATCGTAAGTCCCCCGTTTGAATCTGTCAGATTGCGAAGTAAGCCATGCCCGTGCCGGTGGAAATTCATGATCTCACGGTCGCCTACGATCGCAAGCCGGTGTTGTGGGATATTGACCTGACGGTGCCCGAGGGGAAATTGATCGGCATCGTCGGACCCAATGGCGCGGGCAAATCGACGCTGATCAAAGCCGTTCTCGGGTTGATCCCGCTGGTCAGCGGCAAGGTCGAAATCTTTGGCAAGCCGGCCGAGCGGCAGCGGCACATGGTCGGGTATGTTCCGCAGCGCGAGACCGTCGATTGGGATTTTCCTGTCTCGGCGCTCGATGTCGTCGTCATGGGGACGTATGGCCGGTTGGGTTGGTTTCGCCGCCCGGGGCATGCGGAAAAGGAACTCGCGCTCGAGTGCCTGGCCCGCCTCGATATGACAAAATATGCCAATCGGCAGATTCGCCAGTTGTCGGGCGGACAACAGCAGCGCGTGTTTCTGGCACGGGCTTTAGCACAGCAGGCCCGCATCTATTTTCTCGACGAGCCGTTCGCCGGCGTGGACGCCGCCACCGAGCAGGCAATCATCGGGTTGTTGCAGAGTCTGCGCGAGCAGGGCAAGACAGTGCTGGTTGTGCATCATGACTTGAACTCGGTGCCGCAATACTTCGATCATGTGATTATGCTGAACTTACGCTTGATCGCGTCGGGTCCGACGGAGACGACATTCAATGCCGAGAATTTGCAGACGACTTTTGGCGGGCGGTTGACGATCTTGGACCAGGCGGTGGAAGCGGTCCGCCGCGGGGAGAAAAGCGGATGACCAGCACCACGCTCAATGTGCTTCTGGGTACAACGTTGCTCGGCGCGGCTGCCGGCAGTGTCGGCGCGTGGGGTGTGCTGCGCCGCAGGGCGCTGATCAGCGATGTGCTCTCGCACTCGGCTTTGCCAGGACTTTGCATCGCCTATGGTCTCACAGGGGAACGAAACTATGGCCAGTTGTTGCTCGGCGCGATCTTGAGCGGCCTGCTCAGCGTCGCGCTGGTGAATTTGCTCGTGCGCCAGACGCGCATCAAGCAAGATGCGGCGATGGGGATTGTGTTGAGCACGATGTACGGCCTGGGCGTTGTTTTGCTTTCGCTGTTTACCCATTCGAATCGCGCGGGCAAAACGGCGGGGCTCGAACGGTTTACGCTCGGCCAAGCGGCGGCGATTACCGAGAGCGATGTTTGGTGGATTGGCGGCATTGGGGCTGTAGCGACACTGACAATTCTGTTCCTCTATAAGGAATTCAAGGCCATTGGCTTTGATGCCGAATTTGCCGCATCGCTGGGCTGGCCCGTGCATTTCTTGGATCTGGTAATGATGGGGTGTCTGGCGGGCGTCGCGGTGATTGGGATCAAAGCCGTCGGGGTGTTATTGAGCCCCGCCTTGTTGATTATCCCCGCGGCCGCGGCGCGCTATTGGAGCGATCGGCTGGCGTGGATTTTGATTATTGCGGCATTGTGCGGCTCGCTCGCCGGAGTTCTTGGAACTTGGGCGACGAGCGGGGCGGCACCTTTTGATGCGACAGCGAGCATCCCCTGGACGAAACTGCCGACCGGCCCGGTCATCGTACTGTTTGCCGCGGCAATTTTTGGGCTCTCGCTCCTGCTCGCTCCGCGCAGCGGTTTGCTTTCTCGCTGGCGGCATCGCCGGGTCGAGTCGCCACAAAAAGCGGTCGCCGATTTGCGTGATTCACTGCATGACAGTGTCTTAGGCGGGGGCAATGTCCTGCCGGGAGCAGCATCGCATGCCCCTTAATCTAGGAGTCCCCCTGGGGCTGTTTGCCGCCGCCAATTTCTCCGTGATCGTCAGCATTGGGCTAGTGGCCGTGCTGACAGTCGCGGCTTGTGCTTCGATCGGCTCTCTGTTGGTCTTGCGGCGAATGAGTTTGATGGGCGATGCCATCTCGCATGCCGTCTTGCCGGGGTTGGTCTTGGCTTTTTTCTTTACACAGAACCTGAGCGGCACGATCTCGGTGTTTGGCTGGTTCGACCTCAACGTCATGTTGCTCGGCGCATTCGCCGTGGGACTGCTGACGACCTGGTTGATTCAGGCTCTAGAAAATCTCGGCGGCATCGCGGCTGACACGAGTATGGGCGTGGTGTTCACCACGATGTTCGCGAGCGGAGTTGTGCTGCTCAAGGCGGTGACCGGCGGCAAGGTCGATCTGGATGTTGACTGTGTGCTCAATGGCCAACTGAGCATGATCGCGCTCGACGATACAATCGAGGTGCTTGGTTACAATGTGCCGCAGATGGCGATTTCTTTGGTGACAGTTCTGGCAATCAATGTCGCGGTGCTAGTCTTGTTGTGGAAAGAGCTTCGGCTATGCGCGTTTGACTCGCAATTCGCGGCGACCAGCGGCTTTCACCCGAGGCTGTTGCATTATCTGATCATGGCGCTCACGGCCATGACGGCGGTCGCGGCGTTTCGTGCCGTCGGTTCCATTTTGGTCATTGCAATGCTCATTGTGCCCGCGGCCACGGCGTCGCTGCTGACGGATCGGATGAATCGTTACGTGATTTTGTCGATTGCGCTTGCGGTGTTGATGGCGCTTTGCGGCGTGGGGCTGATCTACGTTTCGCCAAGGTTGTACCAGCAAGCGGAACCGGCGGCGCTTATCGCCGTGTGTGCTGGTTGCATTTTTGCCATCACGGTGATTTTTGCGCCGCGGTACGGGCTGTTCTTTCAGTTCTTGCATCGCTCGCGGCAAAGTTTGCGCATCATCGGCGAAGATCTGTTGGCCATGTTCTACCGGCTCGATGAATTGGCTCCTGGTCGAAAGCTCGGAACCAATGAGGCCGTGCAATCCGTCGGCGGAGGCTGGCTCGCGCGGCTGGCGCTCTGGCACCAGATGAACAAGGGGTTCGTCAGCTATCGCAACGGCGGTTGGGAACTCTCAACCCGCGGCGAACAAAAGGCGGCAAACCTAGTGCGCTCGCATCGGCTCTGGGAAGCATGGCTGGTGCGGCATCTGGGGTTGCCGCTGGACCATGTTCATGATCCGGCCGAACGGATGGAACATTACATCGATCCGCAATTGCAAGCCGAGCTACGGCGTGAGTTGGGCGACCGTGCCGAAGACCCGCACGGACGCAAGATTCCGTCGCCATGATTTTTGCCACTGATTCACACGGATTGCGATCGGATTTTCACTGATCGGATTTGAAAATATAAAATCATGCACGGTTTGGATGTCGATTTACTAAACCGATTTCAGATCAGTGAAAATCAAGAATGCATCAGTGCAAATCAGTGGCAAAAAATCGATCATTCTTGGTTAGTAATTCAACTTCGCTGGCGTGGTCCGCTCGATGGGAACTTCGAACAGGATCGGATCTTGCCGCGACCACGATTCTTTCACGCGGGTCTGCAATTCCTCTGGTTCGCTGATGCGGTGCGCTTCGACGCCGAGCGCTCGCGCGAGACCGACATAATCGATCGCCGGTTCGGCCAGATCGAGGCCCAGGTATTTTCCTTCGACAGCACGCGGCAACGACAAACCGCGCGCGCCGACTTTGAGAATCTGATACGCGCTATTGTTCGGCACGACGAAGGTTACGGGGATGCGATACTTGGCCGCGGTCCAGAGACCTTGGATCCCGTACATCGCCGCGCCATCGCCAATCAACCCCAGCACCGGCCGCTCGGGCCACGCCAACTTCACGCCGATTGCGCAGCCTAACCCCCAACCGAGCGCCCAGCCACGATGACCGAAATAGCCATCCGTCGTAGGCAAGCGGCCAAGCCGTTCGAGGGTTCGATTTGTGGTCGTCACCGCTTCTTCGATCACGGCGACATTCGGCGGCAGGACGCGCGAGAGGGCTTCCATAAACGTCAGCGGGCTGAGCGGTCGCTGGGACTGTTCTGCTTTGACTTGACCGAGAATTTGCGCGCGGATCTTTTGCTGCTTGAGCGCGTAATGCTCGCTGCGCGCTCGGGCCGCGGATTTCCAACTGGCATCAATCGTGCGGTCGAGCTCCGCGGCCAAATCCGTGAGCACGGCCCGCGTGTTGCCCCAAACGGCCGCGGCCAGCGGGTAGTTTTTGCCGAGTTGATACGCGTCTTCATCGATATGGACGATGCGCAGATGCGCTGGAATAGGGCAGGGGGGATCGAAGTAAACATACTGCCGCAACAAATCCATCCCCACGACCAGCAGCACATCGAACTCTTTCAGCCGCGCGAGAATTTCGGGTGACCAAAGCGGCAGGCCTTCGTCGTGCAACGGATGCGTGCAGGGAAACGCCGCGCGGCCGTGGGTCGTGCCGCTTTCGCTGATGACCGGCGCTCCGAGTAGTTCGGCGACGCGGACCAGCTCGTTCACCGCGCCGCGTTCCGTCACACGGCTGCCGGCGAGAATCGCCGGATTCTTGGCGCTCAGCAGCACTTCACGGGCGGCTTGAATCGCGCTCGTTGGTGGATGCAGCTCCTGGTGAATCGGCGCGCTTGTACGGGTGTCGAGTTCGGCCAGTGCGAGTTGCACATCCAACGGCAGCGACAAGAACACCGGACCCGTTGGCGGCGTCGTGGCGATTTGCAGTGCGCGGCGGAGCGCTGATGGCAAGTCATCGACACGCGGCACTTCGCTCGCCCACTTGCACCACGGGCGAGCGACGCTGACCATGTCGCTGCCGAGAATCGGCTCTTCGTATTGCAGCCGCCGGTCTTGTTGGCCCGCGGTCACCAGCAACGGTGTTCCTTCGCGGTTCGCGTTGTAGAGCAGGCCCATCGCGTGGCCGAGGCCGGGGCTGATGTGCAGATTCACAACGCCGACTTTGCCGCTGGCCATCGCGTACCCATCGGCAATCGCCATGACGGGAACTTCTTGCAAACCGAGGATGTAGTTGAAGCGCTCGTCGCCCAGCAGCGCGTCGTTCAGCGGCAGCTCGGTTGTGCCAGGGTTGCCAAAGATGTAGCGCAGGCCCGCGCCGTGCAAGATGTCGAGAAAAGCATCGATCCCGCGCTGAGCCATGATTGATCACTCCCCTGAAATTTTATAGGCATGTATTTTTTCTACACTCGGACATACGGGTTCGACATCTTCTCTTCGCCGACTGTGGTCATCTCGCCGTGTCCCGGCAAAATAATTGTCGAATCGGGCAGCGTGTAAAGCTTCTCGCGAATCCCGCGCAGCAGCGCCGGCGGATCGCCGTCGGGAAAGTCCGTGCGGCCGACGCTGCCGTTGAACAGCGTGTCGCCCGCGAGCACGACCGTTGGCTCCAAGCCCTCGCTGATGAAAACGACGTGACCCGCGCAGTGACCCGGCAGATGCGCGACACGCCACTTGATGCCGCCGATTTCCAGAACCTCGCCCTCGTTGACGAGACGGTCAGCCGGCGGGCTGATCAATTCGAGCCCGAACTGCGCTGAGAGATTCTGCCATGGATCAGTCAGCTTCGGCTCGTCAAGCGGGTGAATCAGGATGGGGATGTCGGGATAGCGGCGTTTCAGAGTCGCATTGCCGCCAATGTGATCGGCGTGGCCGTGGGTTAGCCAAATCGCTTGAAGCTCGAGCTTCAGGTCGTCCAGTGCGGCTAGGATTTCCCCCGGCTGAAGCCCGGGGTCGATCACTATCGCGCGAGAATCTCCCTTTTTCCAAACGATGTACGAGTTTTCGTCGAACGGAACGGAAACGACCGTCGCGATTTGCAAGTTTGTAGGAAGTCCTGGGATTTCGTTTGTCTTATCTGTCATTCTGCAAATCGCCTGCTAAATGAGGCTGTTTGGTGATGTTGGGATAAATTTTTTCGGGTTTGTAAATACTTCAGCCATTTCAGGCGATATTTTCAAATGCTGCGCTGTTTTTTGAATGAGCTACGCTGTTTTTGAAAAAGCTGCGCTGTATTTAAAAAAGCTGCGCTGAAGCGTGACGAATCGCGAGCGGTAGGCGACTTACGATTCGACCGCGAACGACGGCTTTGGGCTGCGATTGAACGGGACATTTCGGATCAGGCAATTTGTAACGAGGGTTGGCATTCGACTTGCAATACTTGGGCCGCACAGCTTATCTTAGTTGTGATTCCGTAACTGCTCCGATGCAAGTTTCTGATTCCAATTGACCCCGTTTTGCATGATGCGAATTTTCCGTTGAGCGATTGGATAGCCAGAGCCCTAGGGTTTCGCGACGGATCGCCATCCCCCCGCCCCAGTGTCGCCACGACATTGGATCCATCACAAAGGAGTTGAGATGTCCGCTCGAATCGCATTTTTCCGCCGCCTAGCCGCGGGCGTTTGTGCTGTGCTCTTCGGAGTCTCGTGCTCCAATGCCCAAAACCCGGCAGCGCCGGTTTCCAGTCAACCCGCTCAGCAAGCGGTCGGTGGTCAACCGCCGGCCGGCACTCATCCGCTCGATCCGGCGATTGCCCGAGCGATGGAAAGTCTGAAGCATATCAAAGCCGACGTCAAGGACTACACCGCGACGTTCGTCAAACGTGAACGCATCGATGGGAAGCTGGGAGAACCGGAATATATCTCCATTAAGGTGCGCCAAGAGCCTTTCAGCGTCTACATGCGCTTTCTGAAGCCGGACAATGTTGCCGGCCGCGAAGTGATCTACGTCCAAGGCGCGAACAACGGCAACATGATCGTTCACGAAATGAAGGGCGCCGGCTCGCTCTTGGGGAACATCGAATTGAGCCCCACTTCAGCCCTGGCGATGCGCGGCAATCGTTATCCGATTACCGAAGTTGGGATCGAAAACTTGACCAAGCGTCTCGTCGAGGTCGCCGACAATGACCGCCTCTTCGGCGAATGCGATGTGAAGATGGAAGATTCGAAGATCAACGACCGCAAGTGCACGATGCTCCAGGTCGTGCATCCTGTGCCGCGCAAGAATTTCCGCTTCCATGTGGCCCGCGTGTTCTTGGACGAAGAACAAAAAATGCCGATTCGCTACGAATCGTACGATTGGCCGGAAAAGTCGGGCGGGACGCCGGTGCTGATCGAGGAATACACTTATTTGAATCTCAAAGTGAATAACGATTTCACCGACATCGACTTCAGCCCCAAGAATCCCAATTACAATTTCCGCAAAAACTAAAGCAGTTGCGGCAAGTTGAACATCCAACAGCGGCGGAGTGAAAACTCCGCCGCTGTTTTTTTGTCAACAAAGCCGCCGATGGTATCGGCGGGCATTACGCCGGAGCGAGCCAGCGCTTACGCCGGAGCGAGCTCTGAGAGCTGCTCGGCGAGCCGCTTCCGCGCGACGTGGAGCCGGCGCTTGATCGTGCCGACCGGAGCGTCGAACTCCGCGGCCATCTCGACGAGCGAGTGGCCTTGGACGTAGAACGCCTCGAGCGTCTTCCGATCGAGCTTGCCGAGCCGGCGCATTCCGGCCCGAACTTGCTTCCGAGTCTCGTTCCGCACGGCCTGGCCGTACGGAGTCTCTTCGTCCCCGTGCGTCAGGTCGATTGCCTCGGGCTCGGTCGCAAATTCCGGCGGCCGGCGTACCGCCCGGTTGATCGACATCCGCTTTGCGATCGACCGCAACCAGCCGCCGAAGCAGACCGGCTCACGGAGCTGGCTGAGCTTCTGGAGAGCCTGGACGAAGACTTCCTGAGTCAACTCCTGGGCCTCGGCATGGTTGCTGAGCCGGCGAAAAACGACACTGTAGATCGACCGCTCGTAATGCGCGCAGAGCTTACCGAACGCCGTCATGTCGCCATGCTGAGCAGCGATGACCAGCGAAACGATGGTGGTGTTTTCAGTCTGTTCCAAAAAAGTCGTCATGATGTTCTCTCTTCCCACGCGAGGGTTCCGAGCGAGCGCACTAAAACGCACTCAAGCCCGGAACGGGCCGTCCGCGTACGAATACAAACGTACGCAAACAAAAAAACGGGAAATCAACACAAATTGAGGGTCGAGCCGAGACTTGGCACGCGAGGTGTCACCCCGGGAACGGCAATCGTTCCCGCGTCGCGTGGCGTACTCAGATTCTTCCGGGGTTCAGTTCAGGCGGCCGATTGCTCGGCTGCTCGACCTTACCCACGGAGTCTGTGTAAGCCAGTCGCGGGGCGGCGTGCCGCACACTTAGCGTGTGCCGGCATCAGCCGTTTTGCTGGTTGTTCCAACCAGCTCAGGGCCTGTGATGCCAGCGACGACACGGCGTATGCCGCATCTGCCAGTGTCCCGACCGCGCGCATCAGATTCTCACGTCCGAGATCCAAATAGGCGCGATAATTCGCGTAACTGGTCGGGGCGTGGGACGAGCGCGGAGCGGCCGTAAAATGCGCACGCTTATCACCGTCCGTACCGACGACGACGCGACCGACATTGTCGGCGACTACGCGATTGATCGTGGTGGTGGTGATAATGGTCCGCATGGCTCACTCCTGCGCCGTAGCGCGGTGTTGAGAGAGAACAAAACGTGAAGCGGTGTTCCTACGTTGGAAAACCAGCTTATCTAACTTCGGACCCCCGTTAGAGGTTCCGGTCCTTCAATCATACCTTAGACGTCAACTGTGTCATCAGAAAAAATGACTCGGTCGATTCAGTCCCAGGCAAAATTGTCAGGAAACCGCCGATTTTGCCATGCTAGCGTGCGAGGCCAGGCAAGCGAAAATCCGGCGATATCCCTAAGACGCGCTTTCGACCAATTGGTTCGCGAGATTTCAGAGTTTTTCTTCCCAATCTTTTTCAAAGGATTGTCAATTGGCCGTAAGTTATTGCTGGGGAGTATCTTACGGCTTGCTTTTTCGGTCAACGGGTTTGTTTTTTAGAGGTTCTGGCGGCAATTGTAGCCGGATCTCGGGAGAGTTCGGGACCTTCATGTAACGGGGACTGTCAGTGTTGTACCAAAGTTTTTGATACTCGAAGCCATCATCGAGATTGATGAGGGTTTCCGTTTCGCCCAGTTTTACTTTGAGATTAATCGTGGAAACCTTACGAATTCCATCGCGCTCGTGCACACCGCCGGGGATTTCGAGACTGACTAGCTTCAAATCCGCCAGTTTGCCTTGCTTTTTGAATTGCTCCACCAAAACGCCGTAGGCGAATGCAATGTTTTTGTTGCGTTCTTGGAAATACGGTTTGAGCATCTCGCGGTCGCGCTGTTGCACATTTTTTGCCGTGCTCATCATCTGTTCCATCTGCGGAATCGAGATCCAGCATTGGCTGAACGCGACGATGTCTTCGCGCTGCAGCGCATCGATGAAATGATTGGCCAGTGGTTCGAATTCTTTTGGGTCTGCTTCCGCTTTCGTGTCAGCCATCGGCGGTTGAGCTAGAACGAGTGTGGAACTCAACGCAAAACACAGGAACCAGTTCAATCTGCTCAGCATGGTTTCCTCAAAGAACTCACTGATTGGAAAAGAATGATCTTACAACTTTGATTAACGCGGCGCCGTCAGCATCAACGCTGTTCCATCTGCCTGGGCAATGTACAAGCAGCGCTGCAATGTCGTTTGCAGCAAAGTCCGAATACCTAGTGCAAAATGGAATTTGTGCCGGAAGCGCATTTGAATAGCTGTCGATCTTTAGACGGGAAGCGGTATTCAAATTCATATACGCACCTTTCTCTAGTTCTTCAAAACTACCCGCTAATTATACCAACCATCCGGTCAATCTGCTGAAAGCATCTTTATCAAGACTTACATCCACACATCCGATGTCGAGTCCCCGTGCGGAAACCGGACTTCATGCGCTCGCGCCGCGCCGTCGGGTTCCTTGCTGAAATCGACCAGGAATCGCTCGTTCAGCGTCAAGCCCCCTTTCTCGGTGTCAGCATCGAGTTGCAACATCAGCGAACCTTGTTTGGCGATGTTGGGATAAAATTGATTGTCCCAACTGCTAAACAGCGAATCGGTGACGTAGAGTCGTTTGCCATCCAGACTCAGTTGCAACATTTGTGGTCCGCCGCGGGCGGGGGTGTCCCCGAATTTCGGCGCTTTGCCGATGGTCCCGCCGACCCAGACTTGGCCGGTCAGTTTCGGCTTAGCGGGATCGCTGATATCGTACTGCCGCACATCGCCTTGCAGCCAATTCGAAAAATAGAGCCAGCGGTCGTCGAGCGATACGACCAGATCGCTAGTCAAACCCGGCACGGGGAAATCCCAGCCAGCTAGCGGATGCCCCGGGACCTCGATGACTTTCTCGGCTTGCCACTGGTTGCCTTGCTTGAAGAAGTGCCACATCACGCTCGACAACGCCGCGCCGACAAAGCCGTGGGTGCTGTCGGGGTTGTGATGGAAGCGCACTTCGAGCGGCACCATCCCTTGCTCGCCCAAATCGATGCTCTTGGCGATCTTGCGCTCCGTCCAGTCCCAGAAATGCAAGTGATGGCCGTACTTGCCCGCTTTGACATCCTCGATTTTGAACCCGGGACGCGTGGTCGCGGGAGCAGCCCATTCGCTGCTGACCATGACGTTGTGGCGCGGCTGATACCAAAAATCGTAATTGTAGTTCATCCCCGCAGTGCTGGCTTCCCAGCGGCCAACGATCTTGAATTCTTCGTCGAGCACGAGAAACCCGCCGGGACCGGCAAGTTTCTCATCGCCCAGCATCGAGATCACGATTCGGCCATCGGCTAGGCAATGCACGGTATGCGGCGCGGTGAGTTTTGTTTTGCGCACGATCTCGTCAGGCTCGATCACCTTGATGATCTTGGGTTCGCGCTGGTTGATCGTGTCGATAATATGGATGCGGCCCGAGACCAGACCCGGCACGATCAAGTACCGCCGCGCGCGTTCTCCATGGCAACTAGCACAAGCATTCCAGCCAAAATGGTGCAGTTCGTCGCCAATGGTTGGCATCGCCAGTCGATGCACGACTTGCGAATACGTTTTCGATGCCGGATCAAGATCGACCGTCGCCAGGTAATCTGGCCGCGGTTTTCCTTCGCCCGCCACACAAGTCACATACGCCAGCGTTTCGCGCGGTGACTTCATCGCAGTGGCGGGCGTCGCAAAAGTTCGGTCGTCGTGCTCGGCATGCATTGCCCGCAACGATCCGCTTGATAACGCCAGCGAGCCAACCCCGAGTGTCCCCAGAAATTGACGGCGATCCATGGGCGCTCCTTGTAAAGAAGTTTTCCCTTTTTTTTAATGGTTGTTTTTTTAGAAATCAACCATTTTCAATTGATAGCTGTTTTATCCAGCAATACCTCATCAAACTTTTCCTTCATCGCCAGTGCTGGCTCACGCGAAAAAGGTTGAGAAAATCTTGCCCTCTTCATCTTTTGCGAAGGCTATTTCATTTCTATTGTTGTAGAACTTGGGGAGTATTACAATAAATAAATGACCCAACTGATGAAACAAGCAATCGAGCGGCTCAAGGCGGTTCCTGAACCGTTGCAGGATCGACTAGCGCAATTTTTGCTCCTCGAATTGGATGACGATGATCGTTGGACTGCATCTACGGCAAAGCACGTCGATGCCCTGGGGGGGTTGGCCGAAAAAATTTTAGCCGACGATGCTCATGGAGAGTGTGAGCCTTTGGATGTGGAAAAACTGTGATCTCTCGTCTGCATCCATCTTTTCGGCGTAATTTCTCCTCCTTGCCCCGCGAAGTTCAGCAGCGCGCAAAAAAAGCTTACCGCCGATTTCAAGCTGACCCCTCGCATCCTGGCTTGCAATTCAAGCGACTGAATTGCGATTTACCACTTTGGTCTGTTCGCGTTAGTGACTCCTATCGAGCCGTTGGTGTTCGCAAAGGTGACGACGAAATTATTTGGTTCTTTATCGGAACCCATGCAGAATACGACAAACTTCTCTCATCTCTTTAAAACTCCGATTGTTGATCGCAAATTCAAGTAAAAATCAATTTCACCCCCGCGATCAACAGCACCATGGCCAAGAGTCGTTTGATCGTCGTATGATCGAATCGCTGGCTGCCGAGATACGAACCGGCGGTGCCGCCAATCACGGCCGCCGCAGCGATCATCAAAGCGAATGAGGGGTAGTTTTCAAATCTGCCAAGGCTGCTCAGATTTCCTAGCAATCCGGCAGCGGAGTTGACCAGGATAAATAATGCCGAGACCGCCGCGGCGGTTTTTACCTGAGCCCAGCGCATGAAGAGCAATAGCGGCGTGAGAAATATCCCGCCCCCCGTGCCGGTCAGTCCCGCGAGCAAACCAAGGCCGGCTCCCCACAAAATCGCCACGGGTCGTGATGGTTCGTGCGCGACCGAATCTTCGGCCGGCTGCCACAAAAAGCGCGCCGCCGAAAAGATCAGCACGATGCCGACCACGATCTTAAAAACTTGCGTCGGCAGATTCAGGTAGCCGCCGAGAAATGCCATCGGCACCGCCAGCACAGCGAACGGCCAAAACATACGCCACGAGAAATATCCAGCGCGGTAAAACTGCCACGTCCCGATGCTCGCCACGAGGATATTGAGCGTCAGCGCGGTTGGCTTAATAACCGCCGGCGCGAGACCGAACAATGACATCACCGCGATGTAGCCCGAGGCACCCGCATGGCCGACGCTGGAATACAAAAAGGCCACGATGAAAATGGCGAGCGTGAGCAGCGTCAATTGTTCGGGCGACATGATGCGTCATTCCAGCGTTTTGCGTTACATCGCTTTGGATCGAATGGTGGCTCCTCCGACTGATATTGTCAGTGCTCGAAGAAGAATTTATTTGCCGGGGTTTTTGCACAGATCCTTCATTGCCTGGCCTAAAGCATCACCCACGAGGAAATAGGTTTCGGCATTGCCGAATTCATGATGGCCGTGGCCCGGATTCGGCGAATCCTTGGCCGGGCGGACAAAGTCGCGCGTTGGGACGAATTTCACGGTCCCCGCGAATTCGGGCCGTTCGGCGGCCGCCGCTTGGGCTTTGCGTAGCTGTTCCCATTCCGGAGGGGCATCGACCCAAGCGCCGGTGAGTTCGCCGATCACGATGGGCAACTTGGGAGCCTTCCATGCTTTACGGATATCATGAATCAAGTTCACTAAGTTTTGCTCATACTCGAGAATTGCGTTCTTGGGATCAACGCCATCGTTCCAGCCGTGATACCAGACGAAGCCGGCGAGTTCGTAACCCTGGCCTTTGTAACCGGGAAAGTCTTTTTCGAGTTGTGCCAACGCCGTTTTTACGTCGTCGAGCATCTTGGAGTAGTAAGGGCCGACCTCGCCGCCGGAACTCGGCGGGCGAAAATCTTTGTAGAGACTCTTGCCACCCCACGCTGTTTTGATAAGCAGAACTTGCTCGTCGAAGTGATCGCCGATGACGTGACCGAATTGCAGTTCCGGTCCAAAGTGATGCGTCCCGCCATAGACGGCAAAGCCCATCGTAAGCGGGCCAGCGAGCAGCGGCTGCTTCTCGCGTTGATAACGCACCCAGACATCATCGCGTACGGTCCACTTGCCATCCGGCTTGCGGAGATGCTGCACTAGCTTTGCCTTGGCCGGATCATTGAGGAGCGCGAGCAGCGTTCCTCGTCCGTCGTTGTAGTCTTTACCATCGAGATCAGCGACGGCTTGACCTTCCATGTTGGATTGACCGGCCAGGATAAAAACTTTGAGGGGTTTGGGCTCGGCGGCGTGAGCTGTAGTCCAAGCTAGTGCTAGGAAGATGACAAAGCTACGCAGCAAAAAACAATAATCTGGCATATGTTGTCGTTGTGAATGAGTTGTTGGATGTCGTTCCATCACTGTGTTAGAATATAATCATGACGAAACTCATGGAGCAAGCAATCGAACGGCTCAAAGCGATCCCAGAATCGCAGCAAGACCAACTTGCGCAATTTCTTTTAGCGGAATTGGAAGATGAAGAACGTTGGACGGCTTCGACGAACAGTCATATCGACGCTTTGCAAAGATTGACCCAGCAGATCCTCGGTGATGACAGTCGTGGAAACTGTCCGCAACTCGACGTGGAAAAATTGTGATCTCGCGAGTCCATCCATCGTTCATCAAGAACTTTGCGGAACTGCCACGATCGGTGCAGCGACGAGCGAAAAAAGCCTATCGACGATTCTTAGCCGATCCGACTCATCCTGCTTTGCAATTCAAGCTTCTGAATGCCAAGTTAGCTCTTTGGTCAGTCAGAGTTAGTGACTCCTACAGGGCAGTTGGCGTTCGCAAAAATAGTGAAGAAATCATTTGGTTCTTCATTGGCACACACGCCGATTATGACAAGCTGTTAGCTTCTTTGTAGTTTCTATTTTGATTTCTTCTGGTTTCAAAGGCTCCTTCGATGTCCAATCACTTTCGCACCGCCCTCGCCGCCGGCCAAACGCTGCGGGTCTTTTCTCTCGGTCGAATGTGCCATCCGGTCGCGATCGAGATGTTCGCGCAGGCCGGAGGGTATCATGGGTTGTGGCTTGATCAAGAACATTCGGGGCTGACCGCCGAGCAGAATCTCGTCGCGGCGATCACCGCGCGCGCCAATGGGTTCGGCAGTCTCGTCCGCATGCCGTTCACGCATCCGTCGCTGGTAAGTCAGAATCTTGAATCGGGCGTCGAAGGCGTCATGGCCGCGCGGATCAATAGCGCCGAGCAAGCCGACGAATTTGTCCGCTGGTGTCGATTCGCGCCGCGCGGGTTTCGCGGTATGAATACTCAAGGCGCCGACGGCCACTACTCGCGCCGGCCAGCAAAGGTGCAAGCCGAAGAGGCACGCGACACCTTTGTCGGCGTGCAGATCGAATCGCGCGCGGCGCTCGACGACCTCGACGCCATCGCCGCGGTGCCGGAACTCGACATGCTGTTCATCGGTCCGGCGGATCTTTCGCAAGAACTCGGCGTCCTGGGGCAACCCGATCATCCGTGCGTTTGGGAAGCGATCGAGCGTGTCGCCGCAGCGGCGAAGAACAGCGGCAAGATCTGGGGCATTGTGCCGTTTGGCGCGGCGAGCGCGGAACGGTGTCTTGACCTTGGCTGCAAGATGCTGACGCTTGGCAGCGAATGCCACGGGTTGCGCTTGGGCATTGACGCACTCAAGTCGATGTACGGCAAGATCTTTGCGGTATGATGTAGCCGAAGTCGTAAGGCTTTGGACGTGATAACCGAAAAGTCCAAGGTCTCATGACCTTGGTCATACTGATTGCGCCGGGATCACTTTCGACTTTTGCAACGCCATGCCGCAGACAAACATGGCCGCGCAACCAATCACGCCCGCGAAGATCGTCGATAGCATCGTGTGATTTGCAAGCGCCTTGATTTGGTAATCGCTGAGTTGCCACGACCAGTGCAAGCCGGGTTCGGCCAGCTCCTTGATGCCGGCTTTTTCGGCGCTCCATTCGAGGCCATCCTTGTGTTCTGAGGCCGTTGGCGTGAATGCCAACGCGATAGCCACGGTGGCTAATAGGATGGCCCTCGTTGTCGCGCGGCGAGTGGTGCTGGCAGAACTCATGACGAGAACCGCAGCAGCCATCGATAGCAGCGCTTCGCCGCTGCCGATCCAGAGGTGAACATTCATGAGCGTCGGCAAGAATTCGGGCGCGGCATGCCCGCTCGCGGCAACCTCGATCCCGCAAGCCAGGGCCGCGAGTTGCACCGACATCCAGCCGGCGAAACTGGCTTGGGCGAGCCCCGCGATTTTTCCTTGGCCGGGACGAACCGCCCAGCGCGTGAGCAGCCAACCGGACCACGGCGCGACGATCGCCATGTTCAGGATATTCGCGCCAAGCGCCAAAATACCGCCATCGGCAAAGATCACGGCCTGTACCGCGAGCACGGTCGTCATCAGCCACATCGCCGTTACTGGCCCGAACAAGAGCGCGGCGGCAACACCGCCAAGGATATGGCCCGAAACATCGTGACCGACACCATAGTTGAGCATCTGCAACGCGAAAATCACCGCTCCGCAAAGCGGAACGCTCCACGGCGAGATCGTCTTCGGCGAAGGGCTTGTTTCATCCCGCCGCTTTGCAAACGTCAACACGGCCAAGCCAGCCGCCGCCGCGATGCCCGTGGCGGCGAAGACAGGGTGACTCAGGTAGTGGTTGGGCAGATGCATGGGCGAATCTTTCCTGGGGCGCAATGACAGTAACTGAATATGGGGGGACAGAAAGCAGCGGATTTGCCTCATTTTTTTCAGAACAAGCACAAAGCTGCAAGTTCAATAACGCATCCCCTTCCTTGACAGTTTACAATGCACCAATGAAAAATAGGTTGTTCGCTCGACGATAAATCTTTTTGGGATTAAACGTAGGATTCCATGACGCTGCAACAATCACGCCTTCGTTCTGCCATTGCTCCGGTATTGATGACGAGCTTATGTCTCGCACTGCTAACGCTGACGGGCTGCGGCACCGGCAGCTATGGCGAAGCGGTCAACAATAGCAAACCCGAATTGGAACTCCGCAGCAAGTTCGCCTCGCTGGGCGCAGAGTACCAGCGATTTCCAATCGAAACCGATGCGCGGGGAAAGAAGCTTGAATATCCGATCGCCTTTCGGATTCCGAGAATGTTTCTTGCCGACGACCCGGCTCCCCAGCCGCGTTGGAAGGCATATGACGGCAAGGCCGTAAAACTGAATTCCAAAGACCCGTTCTATACGAAAACCGATGAATCCTCGGTGATCTCTATCCCGAAGGATTATGCCATCCCGCCGGAGTTGGTAGATAACTTATTGAATCCGGCTCATCAAGGAACTTTTATCGCGGAATACAAAGTCACCCTCGAGGATCCGCCGGGCTCCGGTAGTAAAAACACGTTTCAGCAGAACTTGATGCTGTCGATTTGGATTTTCGATGCCGCGAATAAATCGCGGACGATCCCTACGGACATATCTGTGCTCCAAGGAGTCAAACGCGCCGGCAGAGAGCCAGTCGCCCTCACTAGCATCAACGCCGCGCAGAAGAAAGCTGAGAAACCCGCTTTCAAAGCGATGAATACTTGGGAAGTTGACGAAATTCCTACCGCGCCAATTCCAGAAAAAATGAAGGGCTCCATCACGGCGAAACTGGCTAGGATTTTTGTCAAAAGCAAGTTTCTCAGTGCCGTCGACGAGCCAGACCGTCGACCCAAGGAAAAAGATGGCGTTATTCGGCTCTGGTCGTTTCGATTAGGCGACAAAGATCGGTATCAAGTCTATGTCATGCTGCGTGTCCCGTACGATCTGACCGCGGGCGATGACGCGCCATTTCCGTTGGATGCGGAGAATCCCGAATCAGACAAGCTGATCGATCTAGGCCGAGCCGTCATCGGCTCAATGGTCGTCGTTCCGGAGTCAGCTCCCGCCGAAGCCGAAGCGAAGAAGAATTAGCCAGCAGGTCAAGCGTTTGCAAAAGTAAACAGGCGCTTCGCCGGACCGTCCACGGCCGGCGTGATTATCCGCCGGTCGAGGAGGGCCGAATTTTTTATGCACGGTCCTGCGAATAGATCAGCACCGTGTACGGCCCGATCGTGATGGGTGCGCTATGCGGAAAGATGTCGTAGGCCGCTTCTGCCGCGGTTAAATCTCCTGCCGGCGAATCATGAAACGCGCTGCTGTAGCCGCGCCAATCTGAATTCAACCGCAGCTTCCACGTGCCTGCGCTGGGCAACCCGATTTTGTAATCCGTGCGCGGCTGGTTCGAGAAGTTCATCACGACGGTAAGCGTCCGGTGAACCGCATCTTGTGTGGCATGTTAGGCTGGGATTTGTTTTATCACAACGAATCCTCGGAGCGAATTCATGTCCCAGCGTCGAGTGCCCCGGGATGCGGCGAAGGAAGCTTGGTGGCGTGAGCAGG
>JBGSSS010000181.1:0-30194 GCA_041736895.1 Pirellulales bacterium | reverse complement strand
GCCGAGCGCGCCGGTATCTCGTCCGAGTACTCCGAATATCAGCCGGCCCAGCACACCCAACATCAGCCGCCCGAGTACGCCGAATATCAATCGCCCCGCGGGAGGTATCTCGCCCGGCAGTCGTCCTGGCAATGTTGACTTTGCGCGTCCGGCAACGCGGCCATCGACGCCGGGCCTGACCCCGGGAACTCGTCCTGCGATTGGATCGAATCCGGGAATTTCGCAACTACCCGCTGGCAATCGGCCGGGCATCGGAAACACCCCTGGCATCGGCAACAATCCGGGCATCGGAAACAACCCTGGAATCGCCAATCGCCCCGGCGTTGGAACGCCCGGTGCTGGCAACCGGCCAGGAACTAGCTGGGGTGACGGAATCGCGAATCGTCCCGGCGCTGGTCAGCTACCCTCGCGGCCCGGTGCCGGCAACGCCGTCTTGCCGGGTCTCGGGAATCGTCCTGACGTTGGCAATCGCCCGAATCAATTGCCGAACCGCGGCAATGCACAAGAGCGCCGTGGAGATCTGGAGAATCGCCTGACGAATCGCGATCAATGGCAGGATCATCGCGGCGACATCCGCGAAGATTGGCATAATCAATACGGCAATATTTACGATCGCCACGACAACTGGCATCACGGCTGTTGGAATGGCAACGCTGGCGATTGGTGGCATCACATGTGGGACGACCACACTGCGCTCATGGCGTTTGGCACAACGATGTGGGGCCTGAATCGCGCGGCGTATGCGTTTGGTTATTGGGGGTATTACAACCCGTGGTACACCGAGCCATATCCGATCGCGCAGGGTTACGCCGTCGATTACTCGCAGCCGATTGCGGTCGAAGAGGCGCCGTCCGTCGTGGAAACTCCGGCTACGCCTGCGACAACGGCTCAGGCACCAGCGCCTGGGATGACTGATTTCGATGCAGCTCGCGATGCGTTCTACAAGAAAGACTATAAAGGCGCCTTAGCGGCGACGAACAAAGCGCTCGTCGCGCTGCCGAATGATCCGATCATTCACGAATTCCGCGCGCTCGTCGAATTCGCCATCGGCAACTACAAGGAAGCGGCCGCCGGCTTGTACAGCGTGCTGTCCGTCGGGCCGGGTTGGGATTGGACGACGATGAGCAGCCTCTATCCCGATCAAGCGACGTACACCGAGCAACTGCGCAAGCTCGAAGACTACGTTCGCTCGAACCCCAAAGCGACCGACGCACGCTTCGTCCTCGGCTATCACTACCTGACCGCCGGCTACAAAGAGCCAACCGTGACTCAATGGCAGGTCGTGTATAAAGCGAACCCCAACGATCAACAGATGAAGCAGTTGCTCCTCATGGTCGGCGGACCCGAAGCGATTGGTGCCTCGCCCGCGGCAGAAACGACTGCGCCGGAATCGACGGTGAAGATTCCAGCCGACAGTGTGGTCGGGCAATGGAGCGCGACATCGCAAGGGAGCCGCTTCACGTTGGACCTTGCCAAGGACGGAAACTTCACTTGGACGTATGCCAAGGGGAGCCAAGTGCAAACCGTGAAAGGCGTCTTCGCCCTCGACGGCGATACGCTCGCCATGGAACCCGATACCGGCGGGACGATGCTCGCGCAAATCACGCCGCCGGCGAATGGTGCGATGAAGTTCGCGATGCTCGGCGCACCGCCGGGTGATCCGGGACTCGCTTTTACGAAAACGAAGTAACGCCGAATTTCAACCCGACGCGTCAGCGAGGGAGAATACCAAGGGTGTGGCTTTTATCTCAAAAGCCACACCCTTTTTGATTGATTAATAGCCCTGAAACCAACCGATTTTGCTAATTTTCTCGGTTTCTGCTACGATCGGTCTATTCGGCGTCCCGCGTCGAATCCCCGCCTGATTCGCGTATTTTTTTACGCCCCACCTCACCCGAGCCTGATGACGACGTTCTGCTTACGTCTGTGCCTGTTCGCGTCTGCAATTCTGGCGCTGCGCCAATATATATTGTCGCCGGTTCATGCCACTGATTCAAATTCCGCGGCGTTTGTCAAGAAACACTGCGTGAGTTGCCACGAAGGCAAAGAGGCCGAAGCGGGACTCGATCTCAAATCGCTTTCGGAAAAGCTAACTGATCCGGCCGTTGAGAAACGCTGGGTGCAGATTTTTGATCGCGTCGAGCAGTTGGAAATGCCCCCCAAGGACACGGACCAACCGACGAAGCAGGATCGCGAAGAATTTCTGCATGCGACCGGCCAACGTCTCCGCTCGTTTCAACAAGCGCGCCACACCGAACTGGGCCGCGTGCAAGCCAGACGCTTGACGCGCCGCGAAGTCGAGCGCTCGCTCCACTCGTTGCTCGGCATCGACATTCCGTTGGCGTTGGAACTGCCGGAGGAGATGCGCACCAATGGGTTTACGACCGTCGCCGAGGGACAGGCGATGTCGCATTTTCAGATGGAGCGGCAGTTGGCGGTCGTCGACCTGGCACTAGATGAAGCATTTCGCCGTTGCCTGGCGAAGCCGGATGAATACAAGCTCGACCTCCTGCCGGCAAAAATCGTGCGCGAGAATCCCAAGTCCCGCTGCCGCGAACCGGAGCTGCGCGAGGGCCTCGCTGTGACGTGGTCGTCGGGGTTGATCTTCTATGGGCGGTTGCCCTGCACGTCGGCACCCGAGGATGGCTGGTATCGTTTCACGGTGACGGTGTCGGGCTTGAAGCCGCCGAAATCGGGGGGCGTTTGGACGACGGTCCACACGGGGCTTTGCGTCTCGAGCGCGCCGCTGTTGTCGTATGTCACGGCGTTCGAAGCGACCGAGCAGGCGAAGACCATCGAGTTCACCGCGTGGCTGCCGAAGAATCATATGCTCGAAATTCGCCCCGGCGACACGACGCTGAAGAAGGCGCGAACAGCAGGCGGCCAAGTCGGCGTCGGCGAATGCGAACCGCAGGACGTCCCGGGCATCGCGATGCATGGCCTGACAATGGAGCGCATTCATCCAAACGCCAGCGATGACCAACTGCGCAAGCTACTGATCGGAGAGTTGAAAGTCGAAGCAGGCACGAAGAAATCGCCGGCACAAGTGATTTCAAAGTCGCCTCAAGCGGACCTGGCGCAGCTCCTGAACACGATGGCCCGCCGCGCGTTTCGCCGCCCGGTGACGGCCGAGCAAATGAAACCGTATGTCGATGCGGCGAACGAAACGTATGAGCGCACGCAGGATTTCGCCGCGTCGCTGCGGATCGGGTATCGCGCAATTCTCTGCTCGCCGCGGTTTTTGTACCTGACCGAAACCCCGGGCAAGTTGGACGCGCATGCCGTGGCCGCGCGGTTGAGTTACTTCCTCACCGGCGCGCCGCCGGATGCCGAACTGTCGAAGCTGGCCGAGAGCGGCAAGTTGCTCGATCCACAAGTGATCAAAGCTCAAACCGATCGTCTGATTTCTGGAGCGGGCGGGCGGCGGTTCCTCGAAGATTTCGCCGGCGAGTGGCTCGAGTTGAATCAGATCGACTTCACCGAACCTGACAGCAAGCTCTACCCCCGGTTCGACACGATCGTGAAGAACTCGATGCTGGCCGAGACGCATGCGTACCTCGAGGAGATGCTCCGCGAGAATCAAAGTGTGCAACGTTTGCTCCAGTCGGATTACACGTACCTTAACAGCCGGCTGGCGAGGTTCTACGGCATCGACTCGGTCGAAAGTGACGAACTGCAGCGTGTCGCCTTGCCGGCGGACTCCCCGCGCGGCGGCCTGATCACGCAAGGCGCGATCATGAAAATCACGGCCAACGGGTCCAACACGTCGCCGATTGTGCGCGGCGTGTGGGTTTCGGAGCGTTTGCTCGGCGTGCCGATTCCTCCGCCGCCGTCGAACATCCCGGCCATCGAGCCAGACATTCGCGGCGCCACGACGATTCGCGAACAACTGGCCAAGCATCGCTCGCAAGATTCGTGCGCCGTGTGCCATCGCAAGATCGACCCGCCGGGGTTCGCGCTGGAGAACTTCGATCCGGCGGGCCAGTGGCGTGATGTTTATCCGGGCGCGGACAAGAATCGCAAGACGCAGCTCACCATCGACTCGGGTTACGTCTTGGCCGATGGCCGGACGTTTGCGGACGGGTCGGAGTTTCGCAAGCTCGCGGCCGCCGAGCCGCAGCGTTTGGCGGCGAATGTGGCCGAAAAGATGTTGGTCTACGGCACCGGCGCGCCGTTGAGTTTCAGCGACCGCGAAGTTGTCGAAGGAATCGCCCGGGCTGCGGCCGATAAGAACTATGGGTTCCGTACGATTTTGCATGCCGTGGTGACAAGTCCTATATTCTTGAGTAAGTAACCTCCTCCCTGCGAGCGACGACGATGACCAAGCAAGTCCATTTCAGCTTGAACAAGAAGCTCAGCCGCCGCACGATCCTGCGCGGAGCGGGCGTCGCCATGGCTACGCCGTGGCTGAGCGCGATGTCGAGCGCGTTCGCCGCTGATAAGCCGAAGCAGCCGCAGCGGGTGGTCTGCATGACGCTCGGCTTGGGACTCGTGGCAGGGAACCTGGTCCCGAAAACCGCGGGCCGCGATTATGAGCCTTCGCTCTACACCAAGAGCCTCGCGGACCTGCGCGACAAGTTCACCGTGATCTCGGGCACGTCGCACCCCGGCGTTTCGGGCGGCCACCGCGCGGAAGCGAGCTTGCTGACGGCGGCCCCGATGAGTTCCTCCGCCGCGACGCGCAACACCGTCTCGCTCGATCAATTGCTGGCCAAGCATCTGGGCCATCACACGCGGTTTCCTTCGCTCGTGCTGGGGATGTCCGGCAGCAACAGCCCGTCGTATACCGAAAACGGCTCGATGATTCCGGCCGAAAATTCGCCGGCGAAACTGTTCACCAAGCTCTTTATCAACGACTCGGCCAAGGACCGCGCCGAGCAAGCCCAACGCGCCCGCGAAGGCCGCAGCATCATGGACCTGGTCGCCGATGACGCCCGCTCGCTGCAGCGGCAAGTCGGCGCGGGCGACCGCGATCGGTTGGACGCGTACTTCACGGGTGTGCGGGAATTGGAGCAGCGTTTGCAAGATTCGGAAGCCTGGAGCAATCGCCCCAAGCCGAAAATCGATATCACCAAACCGGTCGACATCGGCAACCCCAACGATTTCATCGGGCGGCAACGGCTGATGAGCGACATGATTCGCTTGGCGCTCGTGACCGATTCGACGCGCTTCATCACGTTTCATCTCGGCGGCAGCGGCGGCGTCGTGCCGATCGATGGCGTCGACGAAGGCTACCACTCGCTCAGCCATCACGGCCTCGACCATGAAAAGCTCGAACAACTGGCTTTGGTCGAAGCCGAAATCGTGCGGACTTGGGGCGACTTCCTGCGCTCGCTCGAACAAGCATCCGACGAAGGCGGAAGCGTGCTCGACGGTACTTCGGTGTTATTGACGAGCAACCTGGGCAATGCGTCGAGCCACGACAACCGCAACATGCCGGTTCTCTTCGCCGGCGGCCGGTTCAAGCACGCCGGGCATCTGGCATTCGACCAAAAGAAGAACTATCCGCTGCCGAACCTCTACTTGTCGATGCTCCAACAAGCGGGCCTAGAGACCAGCAAGTTCGCCACCAGCACCGGCACGCTAACCGGGCTGGAAGCGAAGTCTGTGTAACTCCCGTAGCTGAAGTCGTAAGACTTCAGAGTCCGGGAGTTGCCGGCGATCACTCTCGGTCATCTGAGGTCTTACGACCTCAGCTACGGGGAGCGTGCCTCGCTTACGCTGCGGGTTAAGGTTCGGGTCCTAGTGCTGATGCTTGAACGCCGGATCGTCCTTCTTGCCGCCGGCAAGAATGTACGCCAGCAGGTCGAGGATCTGTTCCTTGTCGAGCGTGTTGAGCAAGCTCGCCGGCATCATCGACAGGGCCGACGTGCGGCGCGAGTCGATCGACTTCAGGTCGATGACTTCCTTCTTGGCCGGCGTGCCGGTGAGGATCGTCAATGATTTGCCCGGAACTTCCTCGGCGAGGATGCCCGTGCGGGACGTGCCGTCTTCGAGTTCGAGCAGCACCTGGCGATACTTTTCGTCGATGTTCTTCGACGGTTCGAGAATCTCTTGCAAGATCGCCCGTGCATCGCCTTTGTACTTCTTCGTCGAATCGTCGACATTCGGACCGACCGATGTCACGGCGCCGCTGACCGCCATCGGGTCATCTTTGTTCAGCAGATGGCACTGTGCACAGCCGAGCGTGGTGAAGAGCATTTTGCCTTGGTCGTAGCTGCGATGCTGGCCGACGCGTTTCAAATCTTCGGTCAGGTCCGCCAGCTTCCACTCGGTGATCTTAGTTTCCTTCTGCGGATTCTTGGCGAGGAATTCCTTGAGGTCGTTCGTGACGAAAAGCATGCCCCGCATCAACCGATGATGCCCCGGGAAGGAGCAGATATACGGGTACGCTCCTTCTTCGGTCGGCGCGGTGAACTCGATCACTTCTTCGTTGCCAAAATCGACGAGTTTGCTGTGCCAGAGGATGTCTTTGCTTTCCGGCACGAAGCCGACGTCAAAGCCGCGGGCTCCGAGCGAAGTTGCCAGCATCCCGACATCGTCAGCGGTGCCGGGCTTCACGAGTAGGATGTTGTGGGGCATGAAGTCGATGTTGGCGAACGTGAGCTTGACCTTCTTGCCCGGCTTCACCGTCAATTCCTTGACGTCGTACATCATCTTTTCCGGAATCGTGGCGATCCGGATCGTGGTCAGTTGCGGCGTGTCGCTGATGATGCCCGACTTTTGATTCGAGCCGGCGATCGTTTCATTAATGATGCCGCCGCGGATCGTTTTCTCGACATTCGTCCAGAAATGCTGCACCGTCTTGGCGGCGATGCGGGCATGCGGTTCGGGTGACTTCAGGAGTACATCGAGCAACTCAAGGTCTTTCACGTTGTGCTGCTGATGCAGCCAGAGTGCTTCGAGCAGATGATGCGCGTCTTCCTTTTTGTTCTGGTCAAATTGCTTGATCCATTCCTTCGTGGCGGCGATCACTTCCTTGGTATCGCGCTCGCTGAGCTCGACCCGGGTGCGATGGCGGATGCCATCGACCGGATGCTTCAGGTTCTCCAGCAGCGCCGGAATCGGCTGGCCGTCGATGGCGACCGGTTTTTGCAGCGGCCGATCAATGGCGGTGACGCGATAGATCCGGCCGTGTGTGTGATCGCGGTTCGGATCACGGATATTGTGCTGCATATGGCCGATGATCACGTTTTGCCAGTCACAGAAATACAGCGAACCATCGGGCGCGAAGATCGCATCCGACGGGCGGAAATTCTTGTCGCTGCTCATCAGGAACCCGCGCGACTTGTCTTCGGTTTTGGTGCCATCAGCGTTGACGCGGGTCGTGATGAGCTCATCACCAGCGGGCGTGCCCCAGACGGTGCCCGTTTCGGGATTGCGCTCCAGGTGATAATGCTTGATGCCGAGGAAACCGATCACGTTGCAGATCAAGAAGTCGCCTTGCATCGATTCGGGGAAGTGCTGGCTGCTGACGATTTCGCTCGCACAGACAGGGCGCACTTCCTTCTTCAGTAGTTCGTGCATCTTAAAGGCGTTCCCTTCGGGGCGAACTTGGAACGCGCGGCCGCCGGTTCCGTCCGTGGCGTAGTGATAGCCCCAATAGTCAAACGAAATCCCGTGCGGATTCGGCGAGTTGTCGGCGTGCCGCGCGATCGTGAAGCGGCGCGGGTCGAAGCGGTACATGGCCGAGGCCGAAGACTGCAGCGACGGGCCCCACGGATGCTCGTGGTTGTGGACCATGAAGACACCGCTCTGCCAATAGATCCCGCCGTCGGGACCGTAGATCAGGTTATTCGCCCCGTGATGGGAATCGGACGAATCGAGCCCTTGGAGCAAGATCGTGCGCTCATCGGCGACGTCATCGCCGTTGGTGTCCTTGAGAAAGAGCAATTCCGATTGGCAGGTGACAATCACGCCGCCGTTCCAGAACTCGAAGCCGAGCGGATTCTGAACCTTGGCAAATTCGGTCACGCGATCGGCGACGCCATCATTGTTGTCGTCGTGCAGAATGATCAGTGCGTCTTTCATCGGCTTGCCCGGTTCCCAACTCGGATATCCCGGCCAAACCGCGGCCCAGAGCCGGCCCTTTGTATCGAACTGCAACTGGACGGGATTCGCCACCTCGGGAAAGCGCGATTCATCGGCAAAGAGACTAATCTTGAAGCCCTTTGCAATGGCGATGCTATTCATCGCCACGTCGCCGCCGAGATACTTCAGCGTCCCCTCCTTCACAGCGCTCGAACTCTTGCTCCCGCCGCCGACGTTTGAAATGACCGGCACGGGTTTCGGGACATTGCTGTCATCGGGCTTGAGCGTTTTTCCAGCAGCGGCAGCCCAGACGACGGCATCGCGATTGGCCGTCATCACGTCGAGCATTTCGAGTTCCGGTTTCAGCACATCGGCGTTGCTCTGGCCATCGACGAATTTCAGCGTCGAACGGCTCCCCCAGATATCGTTGCCGTCCGAAGCGCGGTAGCGATTCCACCAGTGCAGGTCCTTGTCGAGGACCGCTTGGCGCAGCGTTTCCAGCGCCGCCGAATTGCTCGCCGGCTTGCCGAGCAGTTCCTTGACGATCACTTCGGCCAGGCGATGGTTGCCTTCGGCGGAGAGATGGACGCCGTTGAGCGTAAGCGGCTTCGCGGCGCTCTTGTAGAGCGCTTGCGAGGGATGGAACAAGTCGACGTACATGACGCCCGCTTCCTTGGCCGCGGCTTCGGTCGCTTTGGTGTACGCGGCGAGTTGCACGTTGTGGGCCTTGCCATCGGGCACGTTCGGGTTCTTGGTGTTCTCGTGCGCGATCGGGCTAAAGAGCACAATCCGCGGGAAGCTCTTGCCGTTCGGCTTTGCCGCGCGAACCTTTTTCACGAAATCGAGCAACTGATTCTTATATTCCTCCGGTTTGCCTTCGTACGATTCGTTGTAGCCGAACATCGCGAAGACGACGTCGGGCTTGACCTTTTGCAGGTATGCCGAGATCGACATCTGACCCGAGCTGCGCGGGTAGCTGTTGGGGCGGTCGCCGCTAGCGCTCATGTTGCGGAAGCGAACGTCTTGGCCGACGAGTTCGGCTTGCAGGAGCGTCTCGACCCAGCCGTCGTGCTGCATCCGATCAGCGAGCCCGTTGCCGAGAATCGCGACGGTGTCGCCCTTGTTGAATTTGAACGGCAGCGGATCGCGGTAGTCGGCGGGAACGTCCACCAGCGTAGCGTCTTTCGGCGCGTCGTTCTTTTTGGGCTCAGGCTTTTTCATATCGGGCTTTTTGCCTTCGGCAACTGCGACGGTTTCCGCCGCGGGTTTGCCCGGCTTGCCGGCGAAGGTCAGGTACGTCGGCTTGCCGCCGTTCTTGATGTCAAGCTCCAACGCCTCGGGTGCCGCGACGTTCGCTGCGCGAAAGACCTCTTTGCGATCCGCATCGAGCATTGTGAGAGTAAAGCCGTGAAGCCGATTTTCAAAGCCGCTGCGATTCCAAATGCCGATCTTTTCGACTTCGACCGGCTTGCCCAGGTCGAGTTCCCACCAGGCATTTTTCTCGCCGGCATTGACCGTATGCGTTTGGCCGCCGTTGTTGAAATCGGGGCTTTTGTTGCCATCGATCGCCCGCTTCGGGCCGGCATCGCCGTGAGTGCTGGACTGCGTCGCTTTTCCGGTCGGCGCGATGTTCTTGCCGCCGCTGATCACTTCGACTTCGGCGAGCGTCAAGATGCGATTGTTGCCCGGAAGTTCGATGCGCACATAGCGCGCCGGTTTACCAGTGGCGAGCGCCGCTGCTGCAGGCTGTACAGCCTTATTTTCAGCGGGCTTCGCGACAGGTTTCGCCGCTTCTTCTTTTTTCGCTTCCGGTGCTTTCGCGGCCGTGGGTTTTGTTTCCGGCTTGCTGCTCGCGGCCGGCGGAATCGGGCTATCAAAGCCGGTGTACATCTCCGGTTTCACGCCACGGGCATGACCATTGAAGCTAAACGTCGTCGGCTTGAACGGACCAACCAGCGCGATGTTCAAGTCGGGCTTGATCGAGTCTTCCATCCCCAGTGACCACAAGCAGCCGTTGACAATCATCCGGCGATAACCGTCGTTGAGCAGATCCTCCGGCGTGCCGTAAAGCGACGTAAACACGCGGCCCGTCTTGTCCCCCTTGGCCGCTTTGTAAGTCCGGGTCCATTCCGATGGCTGCGGCGGCTTCTTGTCATCAGCCGGCGAGTCGGGCTGCATTCCATTGAGCGGTTGCGCCATCGTCAGAACTTCGCTATCGACGGGCTTACCAACATAACCGCCGGCTTGCACCCAAATGTCTCTGACGCCGCGCAGGATCGGATGATTTTTCTTGTCGTCGATGATCGTGATGCGCGTGCTTTGTGAATGATTCTTGCCGTAGTGGCCAACCCAAGTTTGGCCGAGAACCTGATGCCCGAAGCCCTGGTCATATTCCTTGCCCTTGTAGTCGTAGGAATATTTCGCGAAAGGGTCAGTCGCCTTGCTCTTGAAGCCATGCGTTGACGTGCGCAACCCGACGACTGGCCCGCCACGATTCAAGTAAGCATCAATAGGCTTCATCTGCTCTTCTGGCAGATTCTGAAACCGCAAGAAGATCACGGCCAGATCGGCCGTATCGAGCGCTTCGGTCCCCGGGATGTTCGAGTTCCCCGGTGCGATCTCGCCGGTCGACTTGTCCACGTTGAACAGGACGGTGCATTTGAAACCGTGGTGCTTGGCCAAGATGCGCGCCAATTCCGGCAGCGATTCTTCGGAGCGGTACTCATGATCGCCGGCGAGGAAGACAATATGCTTCCCCTTGCCGACTCCTTCGCCCCCTTGGTATACGAGCGGCGCGGCTTGGAGATTGCCAATGCTGAGGAGAGTCAGCAGGACCAAAATGGCCCAACGAAATGGGTTCATCGTCGAAGTTGCCACGGGGCGGTTCAAGTGTTGCATAGAGTTCAAGATCGAAAGGCGAATTGTGGTAATTTCGAGCAAAGAATCTGCTTTTTGAGTCGGGGCGAGGATCCCCCTACTTCAAATGCTTTGTATTGCTCGATTGCAAGAAGTTGGGCGGGTCACGAAGGCGGGACCTTCAGTATAGCCAGCGATTATTAGACTCTCCAGTGATATTAAGTGGCAAAGTTTCTTCGGTCTCATATTGCGGGCAATCAAAACTTAGAGACGTGCGAGGCGTTAATTTTTTCAGCGAGGGAATCAGCAATCCTGATTATTTCCGACAAAAAACAGCCAAATCATCAAAAAACACGAAGCTTTTCGGGCAAAACCAAAAATTCAAAGGCCCCTCGCGTCGTTAACTGTAGCTGATGAAATCATTCCGGAGGGAATCTTGATGCAACTGCCGTTCTTCGCGATTAGCCGTCGAGGTTGCCGTATTTTGACTTGGGCAGGACTTCTGTGGTCTGCCTTGAGCGCGGGGACTCGCGCCGCGGAACCCACGGCTAAGCCGCTCGACCGGCAAGAAGTCGAATTCTTTGAAAAGAAGATTCGCCCCGTGCTCGTCGCCCAGTGCTACAAATGCCACTCGAGCGAGGCCAAGGAAGTCAAAGGGAAACTGTATCTCGACAGCAGCGAGGGCATTCTCGCCGGCGGCGAAACAGGCCCGGCGATCGTTAGCGGCGACCCCAAGAAGAGTCTCTTGATCGAGGCCCTGCGTCACGACGGCCTCGAGATGCCGCCGAACAAGAAGCTGCCAGCCGAGACGATCGCCGATTTTGAACGCTGGATCTCGCGCGGCGCGGTCGATCCACGCATCGCGGTCAAGCCTCCGATTCAGGAGAAGAAGGAAATCAACTGGACCGAAGCACGGCAACATTGGTCGTTTCGGCCAATCACGCAGCCGACAGCGCCGACGGTCAAGGATCAAGCCTGGCCGCGCAGCGATCTTGATCGGTTCGTCCTCGCCAAATTGGAAGCGGCGAAACTGCAACCGGTCGCCGATGCGGATCGTTTGACGTTGCTGCGGCGGTTGACGTTCGACCTCACGGGCTTGCCGCCGACGCTAGCCGAGATGGATGCATTCCTTGCGGATAAATCAACACATGCGGTTGAGAAGGTTGTCGATCGCTTGCTGGCGTCGCCGCAATTCGGCGAACATTGGGGACGGCATTGGTTGGATGTCGCGCGGTACGCCGAATCGAATGGCAACGTCGATAACATGCTCTTTCCGCATGCTTGGCGTTATCGTGATTACGTCATCAGCGCGCTCAACGCGGACAAGCCACTCGACCGGTTCATCACCGAACAAGTCGCGGGCGATCTGTTGCCCGCGGCCAATGCCCAATCGCGCAATGAACTCGTCACTGCCACCGGGTTCTTGGCCCTCACGAGCAAGCCTCGCCCGCAGAACAATCCCGACTACGCGATGGATCTCGTGGCCGAACAAATCGAGGTCGCGACCACGGCGTTCATGGGTCTGACCGTCGCTTGCGCGCGGTGCCACGATCACAAATTCGACCCGATCCCGCAGCGCGAGTATTACTCTCTTGCCGCGATTTTCGAAAGTACGCGGATGCTGCATGGCGACGGCGGCAACAAGAACAACAACGGCAAGAACGCGCAGAAAGCCGGCCTGCATTCGCTCGCGAGCATCGACTCAGCGACAGTGGCCAAGAACGCAGGCCATGCGGAAAAACTTGCTCAACTGCAAAAAGAAAAAGCCGACGCGCAGCAAAAAATCGAAACTCTAATCGCCGAGGCCAAACAGCAAATCCTGGCCGAAGTCCGTGGTTCCGCAAACCCCAAGGCAATCAAGAAAGCGCTGAACAAAAACAAGCTCGCCGATGACGAGAAGCAACTGGAACGGCTGCTCCTCAGAGCGGAAACCCGTTTGCAAGGCGAACAAAAGAAACGACTCGAAGCTCTCAAGAAACAATTCGAAGCCATCGACCAGCAGATCAAGAACCTCGATAATAACGAATCGTCGGCCGCAGGGTTTGCGATGGGCCTGGCCGATGCGGCGAAGCCGGTCGAAGGTAAAGTTCGCATCCGCGGCGAATCACAAAAACCGGGCGAAACCGTGCCGCGCGGCTTCGTCACGATTGGCAGCCTCGGCCAAGCGCCCAAAGTCAGCGACACGCAAAGCGGCCGGCTGGAACTTGCCGAGTGGATCACAAGTCCCGACAACCCGCTCACCGCACGCGTGATGGCGAACCGCGTTTGGCGGCATCTGTTCGGCCGCGGCATCGTGCCGAGCGTTGACAACTTTGGCCTGCTCGGCGAACAGCCGTCGCATCCCGAGTTGCTCGACCACTTGGCGAAGCAACTGGTGCGCGACGAGTGGTCGCTGAAAAAATTGATCCGCTCGATTGTCCTCAGCCGGACCTATCAACTCTCGAGCGTCTATAACGCCGCGGCCGCCGAAGCCGATCCCGACAACACGCTCCTCTGGCGGCACAGTGTCCGCCGGCTCGAAGGCGAATCGCTCCGCGATGCGATGCTCGCCGTCTCGGGCCGTTTGAACCTGACGCCGGCGGTTGGCTCGCCTGTCATGAAGAGCGGCAACACCGAAGTCCGCAACGGCATCGATCGGCAGTTTTCCAAGTTCGAAAACAATCACCGCAGCGTCTATCTCCCGATTGTGCGCAACGCCGAACCGGAAATGCTCGTGACGTTCGACCTGCCGGATACGGAGTTGGTCGTCGGCGATCGCAGCGTGACGACGGTGCCGGCGCAGAGCCTGTTCCTGTTGAACAGCCCCTGGGCGATTGAGCAAGCAGGAGCCTTGGCCGAACGCTTGCTGGCGATGCATGAGTTAGGTGATGATGCCCGCCTCGAACAAGCGTTTCGACTGGCGATGGGCCGCAATGGAAACGCTTCGGAGCTTGCGCGCTTGAAGTCGTACCTCGAAGCAGAATCCCCGAAAGGAAACTCGCCGGATAAGAAAGCCTGGACAAGATTGTGCCAGACGATTTTCGCCGCGGCCGAGTTTCGTTACGTCGAGTAAGGACTGTACGTTTTTTCGTCGCAGCGTTGGACAAACCTAAGCCCAGGGGGTTTACCCCCCTGGGTCGATGTTACCCAGGGGGGTAAACCCCCTGGGCTTAGTCATTACTCAGTGAACTCATTCCTGACACATTGCTTTATCACTAATACATTGGACCGGAGTTAGAAACATGTTCCCCCACCAATTCTCGCGGCGAAACTTCCTCCGCACCTTGCCCGGCTTCGGCATGGTGGCGCTCGCCGGACTTTGCGCCGAAGAATCTGCCCGTGCGGCGGGTTACACGAATCCTTTGACTCCCAAGACGCCGCACTTTCCAGCTCGCGCGAAGCGCGTTGTCATGATCACGATGCGTGGCGGGCCGAGTCATGTTGATACGTTTGACTATAAGCCGGCGCTCGCCAAACACGCGGGCCAATCCGTCGCCAACGACAACAAAGGCCGCAAACTTCTCCCGTCGCCGTTCAAGTTTTCGCAGCACGGCCAGAGTGGTCTGCCGATCTCGGAACTTTACCCGCATGTGGCGAAGCACGCCGATGATCTGTGCTTGCTCAACGGCATGAACACCGATGTGCCGAACCATCCGCAAGCCTTCCTCATGCTGCACACCGGCGAGTTCCGGTTCGCGCGGCCGAGCTTTGGCGCGTGGACATTGTACGGACTCGGCACCGAGAACAAGGATCTGCCCGGCTTCGTCACGATCAGCCCGCCGTCGCGCTTCGGCGGCACGCAGAACTACGGTTCTGGATTTCTTCCGGCGATCTATCAAGGGACCAACATCGGCCAGTCGGGACAACCGCTCGCGGGTGCCGCGATCAGCAACCTGCAGCCGCAGAAAATCGAAATCGGCGAGCAGCGCCGGCAGTTGGACCTGGTTCAAGAAATGAACCGCGAGTTCCTGCGCAAGAAAGACGAGAATCTGGAACTCGAAGGGGTCATCGAATCGTACGAGCTCGCGTTTCGCATGCAAGGGGCCCTGCCCGAGGTCATGCAACTCAACCGCGAATCGGCGCAGACGCTCGCCATGTACGGCATCGGCAATACGCCACAAGGCAAAGACGGCAAGAAAGGCGGCGGAGGCTCCGCGGACTTCGGGCGGCAATGTCTGATGGCGCGGCGGCTGCTCGAAGCGGGCGTCCGTTTCGTCGAAGTCTGCCACGAAGGCTGGGATCAACACAACGGGCTCAAGGAAAAACTCACTGCCAACGCCGGCGCGACCGACCAGCCAATCGGCGCGCTGCTGACGGACCTCAAGCAACGTGGCATGCTCAAGGACACGCTCGTCGTCTGGGGCGGTGAGTTCGGCCGGACACCCGGCGGGCAAAGCGAAAACGGCCGCGATCACAACAGCCGCGGGTTCTCGATGTGGGCTGCCGGCGGCGGCGTCAAAGGAGGCCAACGCTACGGTGCGACCGACGATTTCGGCTACGAAGCGGTCGATAACAAGATGCATCACCGCGACCTGCACGCCACAATGCTGCACCTGCTCGGGCTCGACCACGAGAAACTGACCTATCGCTACGGCGGCCGCGATTACAAACTGACCGGCGTCGGCGGCGCGCATGTGGCCAAGGGCGTGATCGCGTAAATTTGTAGCCAAGGTCGTGAGACCTTGGAAGCTCGGGTGTGATCGACGTCAACCCAAATGCTCTGAAGTCTTACGACTTCAGCTACGGATTCTTCGTCTTACGACCTTGGCTACAACACACCAAACTCAGTATCCCCAGAATTCCCAAAACCCACACTCCCGGCTCTGGCACGGCGGTGATGCTAATTCTTTCTGCGGTCAGCAGCGCGCCGCCTTGCGTGGTGAGGCCCGTGATGTACAAGTCGAAATCAGTGCTGCTATCGACGGTGCCGTTGTAATCAAAATCGCCATAGAGCCAGCCGCCCAAACTGCCGCCGCTCGTGAGGCCCGTGATGTAGAGATCAAAGTCGGTGCTGGTATCGACCACGCCGTTCAAGTCGGCATCGCCGTAGTAGGTGTACTTGATCAACAGATCGTTGCCGTCCACCGCCTGACCCGAAAACGACGTGTACCCGAGCTCCGAGTTCGGCGCGATGCCTAGGACCGTGTTGAAGTCGATGTTCGAGGCGAACGCGCTGCTCGTGATGCCCGGCCCGTTGCCGTAGGTGCCGTTGATATCGAGGCCCGAAGCAAGCTGCGCTGTGAGTGTCGCCAGGTTGCCATTGTCGACGATCAAGTCGTTGTTGGTAAGATCGAGCTTCCCCGCTTCATGGATGCTTAGATTCGTGACCACGCTCGTGCTGCTGTCGCCGCCATTGGCGGCGATAGTCACCGTGTTGCCGGCACCGATGCTTAGACTCGCCTGGCGAACATAATTCGCGGTGAGCGAAGCGCCGGCCGTCGTGACGTTGGTCGAGCCGGCACCATCGATGTTGCCGACTCGTTTGCCGGACGTCGTTGCGGCGAGTGTGCCGTTGTTGGTCACATTCACATGCGTAGTCCCGTCGCTCAGCGCATTGCCAGCGCCGCCGAGCGAAAGCGTTGCGCCCACGCCCACGATCGCGGTAACACCCGTGCCGAGGGTGGCGTTGGCTGGCGAGTTCAGCGCCAGAGTGCCTCCTTGAACGGAAACCGTCGTGCCGGCAGCCAGATCCAAATTCACCGCGAGCGTTTGTGTCGCGGTGTTCGTGCCTGCCGTGCTAACTGTCGGTGTGGTGCCGGCGAGTGTCAGTGTGTTTGCGCCGCTAATCATATGCGCGGCAGTCGAGTCGAACGTGAGCTTGTTGACCGTTTGATTCGCATCGAGATTCGCTGTTGTGCCGCCGGTTGTTACAAACTTCGCTTCGGCGGAGTTGCTGTTAGGGACACTGCCCGACCAACTCGCGGCCGCGGTCCAATTGCCGCCGCTTGCGCCTTGCCAAACCGTGGGTCCGCCGACGCCCGCGCCGGCCGCGAGAATCGCGTTGCTTCCGGTCACCACGTCGTCTGCGCTGATGTTGTTGTCGAACATGATCCAAAACGGATCGCTGGTTTGAAACGACGGCGAGGTCAACCGGACCTGGAGGGCATACAAACCATCCGCTGCGATTGGTTCAAAATTTTGATCCAAGGCATTGTCGAGGTAGTAATTCAAAAAATGCGTATGTTCTCCGATCACCCCGCCCGTCACATTCGCCATTTTTAAACTCGGCGGCACTGGCGTATCTGCTTGATAAGCGGTCACTTGGCCGAACGCCGAAACGACGCGCAGCGTCTGATTGTTCGGCGCAAGGCCCAAGCCGGTCCCCGGACTCCAAAACGTCAAATACTGCGGCCCTGGCAGTCCGGTTAGCGTCTGCGGCAGCAGCTCGAGCGACAAATCATTTTGGGCGGTTGTCGGTGAAAGCTCGAACTCGTGAATATCGAATCCGGGGATGATGTATTGCAAACTGTACCCATTGCCAGACGGGAACGGCAGCGACGCATTGTCGATCACGTCGTCTTCGGTCAGGTTGGCATACAGCAATTTGTCGACGGTCAACTTCCCATCCGGCGTCGTCACGACAATCGGCGTGCCATGCGCCCACAACGTTTGCCCCGGCAGCCATGCAGCCAAGACAAGGCCCCAAAAAACAAGTCGTATCATCGCGTGTTCCTTAAATTGAAATTTTTAGCAGCCCGCGGCGTAAGCAAGGGAGTGTAATAATTGCTTACTCCCTTGCTTACGCGTCGGGCTGCTATTGGGATAAGCCCCTACTTCGGCCGGGCAAAATCGAAATCCGCGTCGACCCATTCTTGAATCGTGCTTGGCTCGAGCAAATCGACGTGCGTGTCGACGTACAAGTAATGCGCGCCGACCCGATGCCGGTCCAACTGGACATCGCGTTGGATGGCGAACAAGACGGCGTTCTGGCTTTTGTTCAGATCACTGAACCAACCGGCGCAATGGACATGCTCGTTGACGAACCCCGTGGAACGAACATCCGAGCCTTCGAAGATCACCATGGTTTTCGACGTCGAGCGCAGCTTGCGGATATTGCGCACGCCGCCGGGGACTTTGGCCGAGATGTAATCGCTGATCACATAGCTGGTCGATTTCACGAGCACCCGATCGGGTCCTTTGGGATCATCGGGACAGATGCGGATATCGTCGACGTTTTCCATGAACGGCGCGAGTGTATAGACCCAGGACTTGCTGGTGTCGGCATGCATGTTTTCGGGAAACGCGCCGCGATTGCATTCGGTATAGCTTTGCAGCGCGATGCCGATTTGCCGCATTTTGTTGACGCACTGCGTGCGGCGCGCCGCCCCCCGCGCCGCTTGGATCGCGGGGAGCAGCAATGCCACGAGGACGCCAATGATCGCAATGACGACCAGCAATTCGACGAGTGTAAAACCGCGCGTCACCCGGCGCATGGTGTCTTACCGGCTTTGTTGCGCCGGTAACTCCATAGGGCGAGTGGAATCAATCCCGCACACAAGGCCCACGTTCCCGGTTCGGGTATTGCTTGCAATTGCGAAGCGCTGAACCCGTTACTTGTCAGCAAGTAATTCGACGCGGCGCTCAATTCGACGGCGCCCGAGTTCTTGTCGAGCAAAAAGAAAAATGGATCCGACGCGTCCAACCCCGCTTGTGTCGAACTCAGCGAAAACTGCAGCAAATAGACCCCGTCATCGCCCAGCGCAGTCCGCGACGTACCATCTCCCAGCATTCGATAACGAACCGAAGTATGAAATGAATCGCCGAGGCGTTCAGCACCAATAGGCATGGTTGCTGCGGCAGATACCACGATGCTCGTGATCGGTCCCGCATCGGCGGTCGTCATCTGGATCGATGGCGTCGTCGCCGTGACCGAGCCGCGAAAAACATTGATCTGCTCCAATCCCGGATCAATAAACGCGGCACCGTTCCAAACTTTGAGGCCCTCCAACAAGTTGAGGCTAATCGTGCCCGAATCAAAAAAGCCCCCCGTGCCAAAGGCAAAACCGGGTCCCGAGTTTGCCAGCGGCTGAGTCATTGTCGGATAAGTAAATGTCTGCCCGCTGACATCCAACACCAGCGGCATCTGATACACCCGAATCGGATCGGAAATTGGGCTATAGACATCCGTCAGCGCGTTGCGCGTGACGATTTTATTACCCGTGTTGGTAATCTGAATCTGTGTCCCGTGGGACCAGGCGCTGCCGGCTTGCAGCAAGAGCAAACTACAAACGGCCAAACACAAACGAAGCATGAGACACTCCCAAGGAGAAAAAGCGTGAAGCTGAAATCCAACTCGCGTCACGGCACGAAGCGGCCGTGAACGAAGATAGGATTTCTCAAAAAAGAAACCACAACGAACAACAAATTGACCTAAGCCAAATTGCGATTCGGCGGCGGAGTGTCCGGCGAGTATGCCGGATTCGAGAAGCAGGGCATCACATGAACAATGACGCCAAGGAATGGAGCTTCGAGCGGTAGCCGTATTTCCAAGTTCATCGGCAGCGACAGCGGCACGCCGAGCGCGCCGGCTTGCAACCCGGCACAACGGAGCGCGGCGAGTGCGGAAATGCCGGGAAGTTGTCGTTGCGGAGATTCTTTTTCTTTCGCAGGCTGTTCGCTGGTCTTCTTCGTTTCAGGAAGAGCCTTCTGGCAGCACGACGCGGTTTTCGATTCAGTCATGCAACACGATGAAGTTGTCTTCGTTGCACAGCACGAAGGGACTTCTTTTTTGGCACAGCAACTCTTGGCCGCGGCGGGTTTTTCTTCGGACTCTTCGGCAAACGCGAGAAACTTTTCCGAGACCTGATGCTCTTTGGCCCAGGCGATTCGCTCGGCCTTCGACGAGCAGCAGCAACTCTTGAAACACTGCTCGGCGCTGCGGCAGCCGCACGGTTTGTCCATGCACGGAAACGGCACGCGGCGGTCTTTTTCCGCGAGATTGTTTGCGTTTTCAGCCGTCAGCAAGAGCGACGCCGGTAGCGTGCCGCCGCAGCAAATCCAGACATACCCGAGCAGCACCAACTTCGCCGGCCAGCGGCGAAGCAGCGTTTTGCGGCGAAAATATTTGCGCAGGCGGGACATGATGGCGGGTGAACGAACCGATTCGTCAGTACCGACATCATAGTCCTTGAGTTGCCGGGTGTCAACTCACTTGGGGCTTCCGTACTTGCTTGCCGTTTAGCCGTCAGCCGAAGGCGTACGCATTTCCCCAAGAGTTTAGGTTTCGTTAGTTGAACTCTTCCGGGTCCTCACTTCGTTCGTCCCCGGCCACAAGAGCTTTTTGCGTCGCTTCAAGACGGCAACCCTTGCAACTCGAAGATCGGCCGGATCTCGACGGTTCCCTTGCGCGCGCCGGGGATTTTTTCGGCGATGCCGATCGCTTCGTCGAGGTCCGCCGCCTCGATCAAAAAATAGCCGCCCAGTTGTTCGCGCGTTTCGGCGAACGGTCCGTCGGTGACCAGGCGCTTGCCGTCGCGAACCTTGACGCTGGTCGCGGTCGCGACCGGATGCAGCGGCGACGCCGAGAGGTATTTCCCCTTGGCCGCGAGTTGATGCGTCAATTGAATCGATTCGGCCATGCATTTTTCGCGGTCAGTTTGGCCATCGTTGCCGTCCCAAACGCGCTCGTCGGTGTAGATCAGCAGCATGTATTTCATGGGGGAACAATCCTTTCTTGATTGCAGGGAATTGCGTGTGGATCACCCAGCCGCTGGCGTCATAGCGATTGGAGATGTTGCTCACTTGTAGTCGATGGAATCATGGACGGTTCGACAATCGAGAAAAGAAAAAAATTCTTGACGAGCTGTCTTGGTCCGCGGGCTCTCAAATACTCCCTTGCTTACGCGTCGGGCTGCTAAATACACGGCTACGCTTACGCGTCAGGTTGGGATGACGACAACTCCGCGATGCGCCCCTCCAAAAACCGCCGTTCTGGCTCTTGCGGCGTCAGTTCCATCGCCCGGACGTACGACTTGCGGGCTTCGTCCTTCAACTCCAATCGCCGGCAAAGATCGGCGCGGGCCGAATGGGCCAGGTAATAATCCGCCAGATCGCCGCGCGCGAGGATCGCATCGATCAACTTGAGCCCCGCCGCCGGACCATCGCGCATCGCGACCGCGACCGCACGATTCAATTCGACCACCGGAGAGGGATCGATCCGGGTGAGCAAACTGTACAAGCCGACGATCTGCGCCCAATCGGTCGCCTCGGCGTTCGGCGCTTCGGCATGGACCGCGGCGATCGCGGCTTGAATCGTGTATGGTCCAAAACGCCGCGAGGCCAAGGCCCGCTCGATGAGCGCCGTTCCCTCGGCGATTTGCTCGCGATCCCAGAGCGTGCGATCTTGGTCATTCAAGAGAATCAGCTCGCCCGTCGGTGTGACGCGCGCCGCGCGGCGCGAATCGTGTAGGAGCATCAGGGCGAGCATCCCAAAGGCTTCCGGCTCCGGCAACAGTTCGATCAACAATCGCGCCAAGCGAATCGCTTCGCTGGTCAGGTCGCCGCGCGTGACGCTCTCGCCCGACGAGGCGGAGTAGCCTTCGTTGAAGACCAAGTAGATGACCTGCAGCACTGTCTCTAACCGATCGGGCAAGTCGGCGAGCGTTGGGACCTGATACGGAATCTTGGCGTCGCGGATTTTCGCCTTGGCCCGGACGATGCGCTGGGCCACGGTCGTGGTCGAGCTGAGAAACGCGCGGGCGATTTCTTCGGTCGTGAGTCCGCAGACTTCGCGCAGTGTCAACGCCAGGCGCGCTTCCGCCGCGAGCGCCGGATGGCAGCAGGTAAAGATCAGCCGCAGCCGGTCGTCTTCGACATCCTCGTCGCTATAGGCCGCAGGTTCGGTCACGGTGGGATTTTGCTCGGCCAAGTCCGTGAGCGACGCATCGAACCGCGCTCGGCGGCGGATCACATCGATCGCGCGAAAGCGGCCCGCCGAAACGAGCCAGGCACGCGGATTGGCGGGTACGCCATCGCGCTCCCATTGCTCGACGGCGGCGGAAAACGCATCGTGCAGAGCCTCCTCGGCCAAATCGAATTCGCCGAGCAAGCGAATCAGCGTCGCCAACACACGCCGCGATTCGGTGCGATAGAGCGATTCGACGAGTTCGCGGATTGCGGTATTGGTTGGCATCGTGGCGGAAAACTATTGATCGAATGAGTAGGGAAATACTTAACTCTGATTCGCCTTCGTTGACAGTATTGTTTGGGGAGGCAGAAGAATGAAGGCAGAAGGATGATGTTATTATTCTCCTGCCTTCATGCTCTTGCCAACTTCTCTGTAGCGAAGCATAGTTAAGGAAAAAGTGATTTCTCTGCCTTTTTCTTACGACTTGTCACAATGCTTGCAAAAAATTCTTCGCGCATTTTCTTCATATAAACAGGTCAATTCGCTGCTATCCACTCCATGCCGCGGAATGCCGCATGCTTGCTATCGCGACAGCCAGATCACTCTAGGAACCAAACAACCGTTTGGCTACACTCTGCCACCTTTTGCTACGCTGGGCGACCTTTTTCGTGGGCTGCATTCGCGCAGGATTCAAACCAGTTGGCTCGAATCATCACTACTCGCTGTTTGAACTTTGCTTTGGCGATCCGAGTCTTCGGGTTGTTGTGCCTGATGTGCTGCGCGAGTATTTCGTTCGGTCAACTCAATTTGCGCCCGGCGAGTGATTATGACCTGCCCGGGACATCGGCTTATGTCGATGCGCAAGCCGGCGTTGTGCATCTGGTCGAACCGGGCGAAGTCTACACGCAGCCGCCGGGGACGTATGTCGTGCCCGAAGGACCCCCGGGTGTCGGCGCAACGTTAGCGCCGCCGGCACATTTCGGCGCGAGTCCCGATAGCTACGAGTGGCAGTATCTCCCCGCCGGCGCGATCTATCGTCAGTACTTGGCGGACTTCAAAGCCTCGCGCATGGCTCTCCAGCCCATCTACGAAAAAGACGACAACTTCTTGCTCGATGGCACGCTCGGCGGACGCTTTGGCTTGGTTCGCTATGGGTCCAAGAACCCGATCTTTCCCGAAGGCTTTCAAATCGATATCGAAGGCTCCGCGCAACTCCGGCTCGATCCAGGTGAGGAATTCGATCTGCGCTCGACCGATTACCGCGCGGGCTTGCCGCTGACTTGGGGTTACAATCGCTGGCGCACGAAGTTGGCGTACTACCACATCAGTTCCCACGCCGGCGACGAATTTCTAATCAAGAATCCGACCTTTCAGCGGATCAATTACGTCCGCGACGAAATCCTCTTTGGGCAGTCTTTCTTCCTCGACGAAGATTGGCGGATCTACGGCGAAGTTGGGTATGCGTTTAGTGCCAATGACGGGGCCGAACCGCTGGAGTTCAACTTCGGCGTGGAATACAGTCCAATACAACCGGTTCGCCTCGGTTCGCGGATGCTCGGTCAACAGTATCCGAACGGTGTCGTGTCGGGGCCGTTCATCGCCGCGCATTGCAATCTGCGCGAGGAACTGAACTTCAGCGGCAACGTGGCACTTGAAAGCGGGTGGCAGTGGCGAAATATGATCGATGGCCGGTTATTACGAATCGGGGGGCTGCTATTCAGCGGGGCCAGCCCGCAATATCAGTTCTATAGGACCTACGAACTCCAAGCCGGAGTGGGGTTTTGGTACGATTTTTAATTCCCGAAAGCCGACACCGATTACTGTAACTCATTTATCAATATGGCTTTATATTCGTTTCTTTAATATCTCGCTACTGTTTCTGCCCGTCAATAATTCAACTGAAAAGGTTGTGAGGTAGCGGTTATTTTCTTTTGAGACTTGGCCGAGCCAGCTACACTAAATGATAGCGATGCCGGAACCTGAGGAAGTTGGGGTTTCGGCCTGCGGAAGCGTCGTTTCCGTGGGTTGACTCGCGGCCGGCTCGTTCTTGTCTTTGACTTCTTTTCTTGAAACTCTTTCGTCGGAGCAGCCAGCAGGACTGCGATTGCTCCCTTTGCGAGGTCGTTGGTGGAGTCCACGGTTGGGCGGCACAATACGTCGTTTCTAATTCGGCTCTGTTGCCTGGGATTCATCCTAGCCGCGGGGACGCGGGAGATTGTCGTTGCTCAACCTGCGCCAGCCACAAAATCGACCAAGGCGGCCGAGTCCCCCGCCGCGACAACTCCACCGGCGATGAAAGCTGATTCGAGCAAGCCCGCGGTCCCCGCACCCGTGATCGCTGCGGACGCTGCCAAGGATGCGCCGTCGCCGGTGGCTGAAGCAAAAAAAGCTGCCGCTGCCAGCGAGCCGATGTCGGGTACCATTCCTCCGCGCGAAGCCGATCAGCGCGTTGTTGCCGGACCTGACAGCACGGGCCGCGAGAGTGGTTTTGAGAATCGCCCCACCGCCACGTTGCAGCAGCTCACGCTCAGCGGCCAGATGCTCAAGCAATCGGCCGAGTTGAAAGCCGAGTTCGAAATCCGCGTGCATAGCGGCGCCGAACAATGGGTACGCGTGCCGCTCGGCTTGCGCGAAGCGGCTTGGACGGCGAAGATCGACTACGAAGGCGAGGGCGAACAGATCGTCCACTTCGACCGCGAAGCCGATGAGTATGTCCTCTGGCTAAAAGCCGAACCGAAAACGCGGCACCTGTTGAAAGCGACGCTCATCGTGCCAGTTGCCGGCGCGGGTCAAGAGCGGCGCTTGGCGTTGAGTTTGCCCAACTCGGGCGCATCGTCGTTGCGACTGATCGTCAATGCGCCGCGCGTGGTTGTCGTTGAATCACGCGGCACTCCGCCGCCGGAAGTGCGCACGCTCGATGGCCAGCATGCGCGGATCGAGGTTCTGGGTCCGCAAGGCGATTACTTGCTGAACTGGCGCGAGTTGGATCAATCGAGCGCGTCGAATCAGCCGATCCTGGAAAGCAACGGCTGGCAGCGCATCCGCATGGACGGCCGAACGATCGCGACGCAAGCCAAACTCACGGTGCGCAGTTTCGGCACCGAATTCGATCGGCTGCGTGTGAAACTGCCGCCGAAATCGGTCCTCGCCGGGTTGCCGGGCAAAGGAATGACGCTGAGCACCGTGCCGGGTTCGAATGGTGAAACGATCGAAGTGCTGCTCGATGCAAAAACCGCCGGCCCGATTGAAATCCCGCTGCAAACCGAGCGCATCGTCGATGTGACCAAGCCGAACGAACCCGTGGAACTGGCCGGGTTCGAGGTGCTCGAAGCCCTGCCGCATCGCCAAGGGGGCTTCATCGGCGTAGAGGTCGTTGGCGATTGGCAGATTATCTGGGGCAAGATGTCGCGCGTGCGCAGCAGCATCGAATTCCCCAACAAGCCGGCCGATTTGGAACTCGCCGCGATCTGGGAATACGTCGGCCAGCCGTACCATCTCGAAGCACGGCTCCAAGCGCGCAAAACCGTCAGCAATGTCGATGTCGAAAACACGCTGAACTTCACCGAGCGCGGCGTGGAACTGACGACGAACTTGCGCTATCAAGTTCGCGGCGCTCGGCTCGGTTCTGCGGAGATTCAAATCCCGGGTTGGACGCTCGATGAAATTGGCCCCGAGAACCTAATCAACAAAGATGCCGTCCTCGCGGGGACAGGCGATCAATTGCAGATTCCGTTTGTGAATCCGGTGCTTGGCACGGCGCAATTGACGCTGCGCGCGCATCGAGATTTCGAGCCATCAGACAAAGTAGAAGTCATCCAACTGCCGCTGGTGCAGGCCGATGTGCTCGGGGCGCAAATCCTGCGAGTTCGTTCCGCCGATCAAGTACAACTCGAGCCGCAAGACGACAAGTTTTCGCAGCTTCGCCTGATCCTTCGTCCCGCCAGCGAGATAGTTGGCGAGTTGGGCGAGTTGCTCTATCGCGTCGAGAAGCAGCCCGGGATATTTGCGACGAAGATCGCGGTGCTGCCGAAACGGACGCGCGCTTTGTCGATGGGACGCTGCACGGTCACGCCGAGCGAAGTGAAAATCGAACAAGAGCTGGAATATCGCGTGAGCGGAGGCGTCTTGGACAAGGTGCAAGTCGCTTCGCCCGCTTCGATGCCCGGCCATGTGTCGATCGCTTGGATGCTCGACGGCAAACGGGTCGAGCCGAGCGGCTTGCCGCGATATCAAGAGCAAGACAAGCAATGGATTTGGACGTTGCCCGTCGAACCGCCGCGGCGCGAATCGCTCGTGATCAAGGCGGAGTACCGCTTGCCGCAAGTGCTGGGCGCGGACCAAACCGCGGTGCTCGCGATTCCCTTGCTGACGCCGATCGGCGTCGAGAACCTGCGTCAGGAACTGGTCGTCACGCCGCAGCCCGGCGTCGAACTTGGCTTGGCGCGGTTGGGTAAAGCATGGCGTGCGACCAATCCCGATCAAACCGGGCCGCGCGTCGATGCCTTTACCTTGAACAGCGACACGCCGCAGAGCGATTTGACCCTGACGGGCCAGCTCCAGTCCCTGCAAACACGCGCCGCCGCGATCGTCGAACGGACTTGGATGCAAACCTGGCTCGGCGATTCCGAACGCTTGGAGCGCGTGGTTTTTCGGCTGCGCGGATCGACCGGTCCGGAGCAAATCGAACTTCCCGCCGGGATCATCCCGAACAGTGTGCAGGTACTCTGGAACGGCGTGCCGCTCGGTTTTCAACAATCGGCGGAACATGTGCTGACGCCCGCCTATCCGGTGAGCGAGAGCGACGCGGCGCAGTTTCTGGAGCTGATCTATCATTTCGACCGTGTTTCGTATTGGTCCGTGGCGGCCGAATTTCCGCGCCTCCGCGGCGCGATTTGGAACAGTCAGTGCTACTGGCAAATCCTCGCGCCGAATCATTGGACGCTGCTTGGCATGCCGGCGGGTTGGTCGAACGAGATGACGTGGCAATGGACCTGGCCGCAAGTCGGCCGCGAACCGAACATCTCACAAGCGCAATTGGAAAACTGGCTCGGCCTGCCGCATGAAGATGCCCTGTCAAGTTCGTCGCAAGAGTATCTCTTCAGCACCATCGGTCAGCCGCGCGCGACGTCCGTGTGGCTGATCCCCCGCGCGCTTTTGTTGTGGGGAGGCGCGGCTGTTGGATTTGGGTTAGGCGTCTTGGTGTGGTCGGTGCGCTGGCTGCGGCATCCGTTGATGTTCATCCCGATTGCCGTGGCGATCGCCGCCGCCGGCTCGCTGTTTCCTGAGCCGGTTTTGCTCTTGGCGCAGGTAGCACTGCTGGGCGTGCCGCTGCTCGGAATCGCCGCGCTCTTGCATCGATACTATCGTGAGCCGCCCGCCGCCACGGAGCCGGCCAAGCCGCGAACTGCGGTGCCAAAGCGAGGGCTGGACCGCCCCTCGACGCAATTCATGCAGACCCCGATTCCGCCCGCGCACGGATCGACCGCGACCGCGGCGCTGCCGGGCAAAGTGGAGCAACCCGCGTCATGACACGGCACTGCTCAAGAATAGCTTCCGTTTTTGCAGCCCGTAGCGTTAGCGAGGGCGACAAAAAAGCCGTGACTCCCTCGCTAACGCTACGGGCTATAAAAGAAGCCGCTGCCACAAATCAGAAATTTTTTCTTGCGTCATCCCTTGGCTGGAAAACACTGACGCTCGTTTGCTGTTTCCTCGCGCAGACGATTCGGCTCCTCGCCCAGGAACCTTCGCCAGCGGCTTCCGCCGGCGCGGGATCGTGGCAACTGCAAACGTTACCCGCCAAAGACGCGGCTCCGTTCTTGGAGCAGCATCCCGAATATCGCGCCATTCCCCGCGCTGTCTGGAAAACTTGGTTACAGCAATCGCAACAAAGCGCCGAAGTCCCTGCGGATATTGCGCAGGCCGGGCCGCGTTTGAAGTCCGCGGAATGGCAGGCGGAATTCAACGGCAGCGTCCTCCGCGGCGAGTTGGCGCTGCAGATCGAAGCGGGCAACAGTGACTCCGAGAGCCAGCCGCAGCTCCTGGCGCTCGAGCCGTGGCCATTCTCGATGACAAACGCCGCGTGGCGCGCGTCCAAAGAGCCGATCATCATCGGCAACGACGAGCAAGGTTTGACGCAAGTGCTGGTCAAGCGTTCCGGAACCTTGACCGTGCCGGTAGAGCTGAGCGGGCAAGCGGAGGGCGAGGCGTTCGTCTTTCAATGGGCCGGGCCGCAAGCACTCGCGCGGCGTTTGGTGTTGACCGTCGGCGAGCAATGGATCGCTAACTCCGAAGATGGCATCCTCGTTGAACGGTCCATGAGCAAGGACAAAAAAGAACAGACGATCTGGCAAGCCGCCGGACCGCATCCGCTGACAATCCGGCTCACGCCGCGCTCGCAAACCACGAATCCACTGCTCGTCGTGCGCCCCAAGCTGACGTATGAACTAGGCACAAGCGGCCTGGAACTAGTTTGGGAAGGGCGCTGGGAGCAGTTCGACCGCGCGCCGGAAAAGTTTCTGCTGCAAGTTGATCCGAGTTTGCAAATCCAAGACGTCACTTGGGGCGAGCAGACGCTTCCCTTCAAATTGAAAACCGCGCTGCAAAGCGGCGCACGCCCGTTGGAAATCACGATCCCGCAGCGCTCGCCCGCGACCTCGCCCACGCTCAGGGTGCGCGCCTGCGCGCCGGTGATCACGGATTTGCTGGCGAGTTTGCCGCAGATTCGCGCGCCGGATGTCATTCTGCAAGACGGCAGTTGGCAGATCTTGGCCCTTTCGCCCTACCGGATCGATCAGATCGAGTCGCGCGATTGCCGCGTGACGCAAGCGGAGAAACTAGCTGCGCCGTTGCATGGCGAAGCACTCAAGTTGCAAACGACGGGAAAAAGCCCCGACTTGCAGTTGCTCGTGCGCTGGCAAAAACCGCGCGGCACGTGGCGCAGCGCGCTGACGATCAGCAACCAAGAGCGCGAACCGCGCGGCATCTGGTGCGGGGAACTGGTCCTCGACGAAGGCCACGTCAACGCGATTGAATTCAGCGTCGATTCGAGTTGGGTGGTCGAGTCGGTCGAATGCGAGCCATCATCGCTGGTGCGGAGTTGGCAGCGGATCGAACGGGTCACGGGGCGCACACTTTATCGGCTTCACCTGCAGCGCGATTTACAGCCGCGCGAGGCGCTGCGGCTCACGTTCCGCGCGCGGACGCCGAATCGCGCCAGTGTCGTACGCATCGAGCCGGAGCAATTCGAGCTGGTCGTGCCGCAGGAATTCCAACGGGAACGCTCGTACGTTGCGGTGGCGCTCGGTGATGAATACGAAATCGAGTTTCTCGGCGCGGGCGAGCCGCGCCGCATCGACCCGCGCGATTTGCCGCCTAGCGACTTGGCGCTCTTGTCGAACCCCGCGCGCGGGAAGCTGTATCGCTGGCCCGGGGTCGCTCCCGGGTGGGGCTTGCGCTTGACGCCGCGGCCGCCGCGGGTAAAAGCCCAGTTGGAAACAAAACTGGAACTAACCGACCAAGGCGCCACGGAAAGCTATCGCATCCGCTGCCAAAATGCACAACAACTCAGCGGCAAGTTGCTGCTGAGCTTTAGCCAGACCCAAAGCGAACTCGTGCAATGGTCGCTCGAATCGACGCGCGAACCGCTGGCCGCGCTGCGGCTCAGCGCGGGCTTCAATCCGCAGCCAGGGCCTGCCGCGCGGGAACAATGGGAATTGGACCTGCTCGACAATCTGGGCGACGAGTTTGTCATCGTCGGCCAACGGAAACTGGGACTGGCCGAAGACTATCGGCCGGCGCTGCTGACGCTTTTGAATATCCAGGATCAAGCGGGGACGCTGCGTTTTTTCAGCACGGCAAGCCGTACTCCCTCGGTCGAGTTGGGGAATCTGCCGTTGCTGCCGCTGCCGGACGAAATCGAGACGGTCACGGGGGAACTCGCGCGGTGGTCGTACGCGCTTCCCACGGGTGATGAAGAACAGCCCCGCGGACCCGCGCTGAAACGCGGCACGGTTGCGAATCCGTCGGCGGGAATCATCATCTGGTCGGCGAATCTCGACACGGTGATTCAACCGGAGAATGCCGCGACGCAACAATTGACGCTGCTCCTGGAAAACTCGGGCCAGAGCCGTTGGAAAATTGACTTGCCGTCGGGCGCGGCGGAACTGGCGGTGTTCCTCGATGAAAGATTGACCGTCCCGCGCTCCAGCCCCGACAAGCCGCAAGAAATCCAAATCGAACTCGATCCGCGGCAGCGTTATGTTCGTCTGCGTCTCAACTGGCGCGGCGAAGCCGCGCCGCAGGCTTGGAAAATTAGTGCCGTTCCCCAATGGCCGCGCTTCTCGGAGCCGCCGCTGTCGCGGCGCTGGATTATCTGGACGACCAATGGCTACGTCCCGCTGCAGAGCGCGGTGACGCAATCGCCCGTCCAACAAGCGGCGCATGGCTGGGGCGGCCCGGGTTTCGCCAACGCGCGGCAACCCTG
>JBGSSS010000086.1:0-20235 GCA_041736895.1 Pirellulales bacterium | reverse complement strand
TCGAGAATCGGCACGCCGCTGCTGATCATCGTGCCGAGCGTCCGCGTGGAACGGGCGAGGATATTCTTTTCGATCAACTGCCCGAAGATCGGCACTTTCATGCTAAAGAGGTCAAAGCCCTCTTTGCCGTACTCGAACATCTTCAGCAGTTTGACGATGAAGTAGAGCGCGACGGGAATCAGCGGGATCAAGTACCAATATTTCACAGCCGCTTTGGACATCCCGATGAGCAAGATCGTCATCGGAGGCAGGGCCGTCCCGAAGTCCTCAAAGATTTTGATAAACTGCGGCACGATCCAGATCATGATGCAAGTCAAAATGATCACCGCGACGCTCACCACGGCCGCCGGATAGATCAACGCGCCGATGACCTTGCGCTTGAGGGTCAGGGATTTCTCCATGAACTCGGACAAGCGGCGCAGGATGACTTCGAGCGCCCCGCCCGCCTCGCCGGCCTTGATCATGTTGACGTATAACCGGTCGAAGGCCTTGGGCGCTTTGGTCATGGCCTCGCTGAGCGTGTCGCCGTTTTCGATGGCGTCGCAAACATCCATCAGGCAGTATTTCATCCGGCCGGGCGGTTGCTGGTTCTCGAGGATTTTCAAGCTGCGCAAAATCGGCAACCCGGCATCCTGGAGGATGGACAACTGGCGGGTGAACATGGTCTTGGCCTTGGTGCCGACGCCGCCGATGGCCATGCCCCGTTTTTTCTTACCGCCGGGCGTCTGCGCCGGGCCGCGTTTCTGCTTCTTCACCGAAATTTTGGTGACGTAGTAGCCCATCGAGCGAATCGTCGATTGCGCTTCTTGCTCGCTGGCCGCTTCGATTTCGTCCCGGATTTCTTGTCCGGTGGCGTCCATCGCTTCGAATGAAAATGTAGGCATGGGTCACTCGCAAAATGCCGGCTGTGGCGGTTGGTGTGGCTTGCTTAGCTGGTGTCTATGGATTTCAAAGCCCAGGGGTTTACCCCCCCTGGGAGCATTTCGTTTTTCTACGCTTCCAAAATCGTTTCGCGGATGACTTCTTCGGCTGTGGTCAAGCCGCCGTAAACGGCGTCCATCCCCGCGATGCGGAGCGTCACCATGCCGTACTTTTGCGCCGCGGTGCGGATTTCGTCGGTCGTGGCGTTGCGGATGATCATGTCGCGCAGGTCGTCGTTCATGATCAGCAACTCGAACAGCCCCACGCGCCCCTTGTAGCCCGTCCGGTTGCAAATATCGCAGCCCCGGCCGCGGTAAAACTTCTTCCCCTTGAGATCTTCGGGCTTCAAGTCGAGATCGACCAGCACCTCGGGCGAGGGCTGGACTTCTTCCTTGCAGCCGACACAAACCCGCCGGACCAGGCGCTGAGCCAGGATCGCTTCGACTGTGGCGGTGATCAAAAACGGCTGGACACCCATGTCCCGCAACCGGGTAATGGTCCCGGGCGCGTCATTGGTGTGCAGTGTGCTAAAGACGGTGTGGCCGGTGAGCGAGGCCTGGATCGCGATTTCGGCCGTTTCATAGTCGCGAATCTCGCCGACCAGAATCCGATCGGGGTCTTGCCGCAAGATCGCTCGCAGCGCGCTGGCAAACGTGACGCCGATCGAACTGTCGATGGGAACTTGGATGATGCCGTCGATGTCGTACTCAACGGGGTCTTCGGTGGTGATGATTTTGTCTTCGATGCTGTTCAGGAAGGACAGCGCCGAGTAGAGCGTCGTCGTCTTGCCCGAACCCGTCGGCCCCGTCACCAGGATGATGCCGTTGGGTTTGTTGATCACTTCCTTGAAGATTTTCATCGTCGGGGCGTCCATCCCGCACTTCGCGAGATCGAGCGACACGACCGAACGGTCGAGCACCCGCATGACGACGCTCTCGCCGAACATGGTGGGGAGCACGCTGACGCGCAGATCGACAGGGAAGCCAAAGATCGTCAGTTCGATCCGGCCGTCTTGCGGCAAGCGGCGTTCGGCAATGTCGAGGTTCGCCATAACTTTGATCCGGGTCACGAGCGCGGCGGCCATGTGCCGCGGCGGCGGCACCATTTCGAACAACACGCCGTCGGCTTTGATGCGGATGCGGAATTCGTCTTCGAACGGCTCGAAGTGCAAGTCGCTCGCATGGTCCTTAATCGCCATGAGCAAGACCATGTTCAAGAGCTTTCGCACCGGTTCGCTATCAGCCAAGGCGAGCTGCTCGTCCAGGTTTTCTTTGGTGCTGAGCTTGGTCGTGGCGGCGTAAAGTTCTTTATCCGCCTGAAGGGTGTTGACCAGCTTTTCCAGGCTTTCGACATTCGACGCGTAGTAACGCTCGAGCGCCTTGCCGATTTCCTTTTCCGTGGCGACGCAGGCTCGAATGTTGTAGCCTAGCAACGTGCGCAGTTCGTCCTGGACGCTGAGTTTCTGCGGTTCGCAGGTGGCGATCGTCAGCGTGTCATCGCGGAAGTCGATCGGGATAATCCGATAGAGTTGGGCCATTGGCTCGGTGACTTTTTCGATGATCTTGGGATTGATCGTCGTTTCGCTGAGCGTCACGACGCGCATCGCCATCTGTTCGGCGAGCGCTTCGGCCAATTGCTCGTCGGTGATCAACCCGAGCGTTTCGGCCAGCTTGCCGAGCAGTTCGCCCGATTTACGGCGCTGCTCGGCGAGCAGCATGTCAAGCTGCTCGTCGGTGATGTACCCGAGGTCAACCAGGATTTGTCCAAGGCGTCGAATCGCCATAACACTACCAATTCCCTAAAGTCGTCGTTCTCGTCCGTGGCAGATCAGTTTTGGTCCGTCGTGTGTCTTGTCTCGTCGATCAGGCGATGCCTGAAAGAAAACCTGTCTGGCTCCCTCCCCCTTGCGGGGAGGGTTGGGGAGGGGGTTTTCGGCCACTCCAACTAACCTTCTTATGCATTCTTGCTTTGACGTGTGGGCTGAAGCCCACACTACTTCTAATGCCCCGCCGCTTTCTTTGTGTTTGCTTTCACATCTTCTTCATCATCAAACAAGCCGCGTTTCGCGTTGGCGATCCGCGCGGCGAGTTCGTCCGGGGCGTTGGATTTGGCCAGGACGTCCTCTTCGGTGACGCGTCCTTCTTTCCAGTGCTTGAAGAGCGAGTCGTCGAGGAGCATCATCCCCTTCTTGGCGCCCGTCTGGATCATCGAGTTGATCCGGAAGGTCTTGTTCTCGCGGATCATGTTCGCGATGCCCGAGTCCACGACCAGCATCTCGTGAGCAGCCACGCGGCCGCCGCCGATTTTTGGAAGCAGCGCTTGCGACAGCACGCCGAGAATCGCCACGCTCAACTGTTGGCGAATTTGTTCTTGCTGCGTCGTCGGAAAAACGTCGATGATCCGGTTGACGGTTCCCTGGGCGCCCGTGGTGTGGAGCGTGCCGAACACGACGTGGCCCGTTTCGGCCGCGGTGATGGCCGCTTCGATCGTTTCGAGGTCGCGCAACTCGCCGACGAGGATCACGTCGGGGTCTTGCCGCAAGGCACGCCGCAGGGCTTCGGCGAAGCTCGGCACATCGACGCCGACTTCGCGCTGATTGACGGTCGATTTTTTGCTGGGGTGATAAAACTCGATCGGGTCTTCGATCGTGATAATGTGATGATCCACCGTGGCGTTGATGAAATCGATCAAGCCCGCGAGCGAGGTACTCTTGCCCGAACCGGTCGGCCCCGTCACCAGGAACAGCCCGCGCGGACGCATGACCAGCTTTTTGCACATCTCGGGCAGGCCCAACTGCTCGGGCGTGAGCAGTTTGTTGGGAATCTGCCGCAAGACCATCGCGACGTTCCCCTTCTGCTTGAAGATCGAGACGCGGAAGCGGCACAAATCGCCAAAGGCGAAGCCAAAGTCCGACCCGCCGGCGGTTTGCAGCTCTTGTTGGCAGCGGTCCGGCGCGATGCTCTTCATCAGGCCGATGGTGTCCTCGGGCGTGAGGACCTTGGTATCGAGGCGGCGCATGTGCCCGTCCAAACGAAAGACCGGCGGCAAACCCACGGTGATGTGGATGTCGCTGGCGCCTTGCTTGACGGCCGCGTGCAACAGCTTGTCGATGAGGATCGTGCCCATGGAGCAGAATTCAGGAGGAAGAAGGAAGGAGTAAGCAGGAAGACGGAATTACTGGGACAATCAGCACTGAGCGAAGTAACCCGTTATTCAGCGCCAATTCAAGCCGCTTGATCGCGCAGCGATCGAGGGGAAGTCGCAATTAAGAACGGGAAGCGCTCAATCAGTGGCAAATCCGCGGGCGCTGTGTTGGAAACAACGAACGCAGCTAAATCGTGCAAAGCCATGAGACTTTGAACGTGGAATATCGAAAAGCCACCTGGACTCACTCCCCTGACGCGGCTTCTGCTGGCCAGATTTTGGTGCCGGCGAGTGCCGGGTTGGAAAAGTGCAGAATCGACGTGCTGTGTGAAGTTCCGATGGGATTATTCGAGACCCGCTGGCAAAACTCAAATTCGGGGAACAAATTGCTCGATCAAAGCCCGCCGGGACGCTGGGCCTCTTCTTTCTTGGCGACGCTGACGACCTCTTCGAGCGTCGTGATTCCGCGCATCACTTTGAGAATCCCATCCTGATACAGGGTGTTCATTCCCTGGGCGATGGCCGCACGGCGGAGGGTTTGGGTCGGGGCTCCTTCGAAGGCTAGCTGGCGAATTTTGGAGGTCATGAGCATCATCTCGAAAATGCCTAATCGCCCGCGATAACCCGATTTCGAGCAATTCGAGCAGCCGCGGCCCTTCATAAAAGTCGCCTTCTTGGCCATCTCCGGCGTGATGCCAGCAGCCTCTAAAGCTGATTCCGGCGGGCTGTAGGGGGCCTTGCACTTAGCACAAACGACTCGCACCAAACGCTGCGCCAAGACCGCGATGACGCTGCTTGCGACCAGGTAGGACGGAACACCCATGTCCACCATGCGTGTTACAGCACCGGGCGCATCGTTCGTATGCAGTGTACTGAATACCAAGTGTCCCGTCAAAGAAGCTTGAATCCCCATGCCCGCCGTCTCGCTATCGCGCATTTCCCCGACCAGGATGATGTTCGGTGCCTGCCGCAACATGGCCTTGATGATCTTGGCAAAGTCGAGCCCGATCCCGTGCTTCACTTCGACCTGGTTGATGCCTGGCAAGTAATACTCGACCGGGTCCTCGGCCGTGATGATTTTCACATCGGGCCGGTTCAGTTCATTGAGCGCGGCGTAGAGGGTCGTCGTCTTTCCGGACCCCGTGGGTCCGGTTACCAGGACGATCCCGTTGGGGCGGCGGATTAGGTTCTTGAAATTCTTAAAATCTTGCTCAGCCAGCCCAAGCTGCCTAATCCCGACTTTAATGCTGTCTTTATCCAGAATACGCATTACCACCGTCTGACCGTGGCTGGTCGGCATGACGCTGACGCGGAGGTCGAGCTGCTTTTCCCCGACGGTAATCTTGATCCGGCCGTCTTGCGGGCGGCGGCGTTCGGCGATGTCGAGCTTTGCGAGAATCTTGATGCGGGACATGATCGCCCCGAGCAGCCGCTTGGGGGGGCTGTCGCGTTCGACCAGAACCCCGTCAATCCGGTAGCGAATTCGGACGCGATCTTCGAACGGTTCGACGTGAATGTCCGACGCCCGCAACTGGATCGCTTCGGTGATAATGAGCTGGACGAGGCGGACAACCGGCGCGCTCGATTCATCGACTTCTTCATCGTCAGCACTGCCGGAATCGTCGGTCGTTTCGGTGAAATCGATCGCCGTATCGGTGAATTCCTGGAGAATCGAGTCGGCCGATTCGCCTTCGGTTTGGCCGTAATGCCGGTTGATCGCGTCGCTGATCGCTTCGCGGGGGGCGAGGGCAATTTCGATGTTCCGGTTCAGAATAAACCGCAGTTTTTCCCGGGTATCGTAATCCTGAGGGTCGCTCATGATGACTTTGAGCGTGCCGTCCTCTTCGGACATCGGCAAAACCGAGTTTTCGCGCGCGACCGATTCGGGCACCAATTCCACGACCGCCGGCGGGATCACGACCTCTTTCAGATTCACATAGTCAAGGCCGTGCTCTTTGGCCATCGCGCGGATGACCTCTTCGCCCGTGGCGTAGCCCAGGTCGATGAGGGCGTCGGCGAGCTTTTTGTTTTGCGACTTGGCGATTTTTTTCGCTTCAGCGACCTGTTCTTGGCTAACGATCCGCGCGCGGATCAAGATGTCGCTAAAGTCACCAGCTTTGGCCATGTCATTCCTCGAACTGCGAACGAGAAGCGTCGCCGCCAGGAACGAATGTTCCAGGCAGAGCTTCCACAGGAGTCTGTTCCGTAATATTAGCCGCGCGAAAAGCCTCTTCTTAGGAATTCACTCCGTGCATCCAGATTGGAGCAAGTCGAGTGGCCTCAATCCCAAAGTTTTGCATCTTGCCGCGTGTTTCCTGCGGCGATTCGGGAATACAAATCGCTCAGGACAAGGAGCATTACCGCGGCAGAAGCGCGCAAGCGCAACCAACTTTTAGACTAATGGCCGGGTGCAGACAAGTCAATGAAACGCCGGGAAACCGTACAATTTCCCCTAGGTCCAAAACGCCTCGCCCGACCTGCTTCCCGGCATAAGTAGTATTTCGCGAGAGGACCGGAGCTCCGGTGGTAGCGATTGTGAGGAAGGAATGTCCTTCTTGAACGCTACACGAAAAAACCCAGGGGGATGAACCCCCTGGGCTTAGTATTGAAAGCCCGAGGCGTTAGCCAGGGCGTCAGGTTCTCGCTTCTCGTAGCCAAAGTCGTAAGACTTTGGATGCCTCCGTGAAAACGCGGCCCGATCCAAGGTCTCACGACCTTGGCTACATTAACGCCGCGGGCTTCCGTAGCTTACCCTTCGTCGTCGGCGCGCAGCCACGGTTTGACCGTTGGCGTGTACGCACACAGCTCATTCGGCTTGAAGTAGAGTCCGATCTCGCGGGCCGCAGCTTCGGCTCCGTCCGAGGCATGGACCAGGTTCATCTGCCGGCTCGAACTGTAGTCGCCGCGGATCGTTCCAGCGGCGGCCTTGAGACCGCTCGTCGCGCCGAGGAGGTCTCGCACGACGCGGATCACTTCGAGACCTTCGAGCACCATCGCCACGACCGGGCCGCCGGTGATGAAGCTCTCCAAGTTCGGATAAAACGGCTTGGAGACGTGTTCGGCGTAGTGCTGCTTCGACAGTTCGGGCGTCACGACGAGCATCTTCATCGCGATAACATTGAGGCCCTTGTTCTCGAAGCGTTCGAGAATCTGGCCCATCAGGCGGCGCTGCACACAGTCGGGCTTTAGTAAGACAAAGGTTCGTTCCATCGTCGTGGTCACTCTCTGTAAGAAAATCGAGGCTAGTTGGACCCCCGGATTGTAGGAAATCCGCTATCAAGCTGGCAAGCGGCTGTCTGGATTCTCCGCGGTTAGCCGCGAAGCGCAGCGGAGCGTTGTCAGTGGATTCAATCAGCAATCTCAACCCGCGCGTTACAGCTTGCCAAACTCTCGGGAATTTCCGAGAGAAAGACCCGCAACTAGGCCGGTTGATAGCATCGCAGCTCGTTCGGTGATGCCGAAGTTACCAGTGATACCGATGCTGTGGATTGTAACGACACACGCCGCCGGCCCTCGGCCCGCTGGATTTCTGTTCTTTATGCACGACACCCTGCAATCGCCGCTTCGCCAGCTTTGGTCCCGCCTAGTTCCGGGAATCTTTAGCACGCTCGCAATGCTAGCAATGGCCAGCACCGCCGCGGCTCAACCCTGGGGTGCCGCCGCCGGGCTCGCGACGCCGCAAGTCAATGCCGCGAATCAAGCAAACTCGGAACAACAATACTGGTGGCTCGCCAACCAGAGACAGTTCATTGCCCAAAGCCAAGCGCGGCTAGCCAACGAATCGTTCGCGCCGTCGTATGTTCCGCTCGACCAACAAGTTGCGGTCAACAATCCTGTACAGTGGCAAGCGCCAGCGCACAGCGCTTCGTACAACTCGTCGCTCTACAACCCGGGGATGAATCCGCCGCAGCCTGGATCAACGATGATCCAATCGCCACAGCAAATCATGCCGGAACAAATCAACCCGGCCCAAATCAATCCAGAGCAGCTTCCGACCGAAGCCGAGATGAATAACTTCTTCGGGACCCAACCCGCGGGTTGCATCGCCTCGACGCAAGTCAATCCGGATTACAACACCTGCGAACCGTGGACGCATCAGATTCTGCCCGATGGCTTGATCTATCGTTCCTACTTGGCGGGGCCGCGCGAATCGCGGATGCGCAGTTACTTCTTCAATGAAGCGGACTACGGCAATCTGTGGGACATCACGCTCGGCGGGCGCGTCGGGTTGTGGCGCTATGGCACGACCAACGCGTACTTCCCCGAAGGCTGGCAGGTCGATCTCGAAGGGGCCGCCACGCCGCGGCTCGACTTTGAGAATGATATGAACATGGTCTCGGCCGACTTCCGTGCGGGCTTGCCGATCACCTACGGCGTCGGACCGTGGCGCACCAAACTGGGCTACTACCACTTGAGTTCGCACCTGGGCGACGAACATTTACTCGCATTCCCCAACACGCCGCGCTACAACTACACCCGCGACGCGTTCATCCTGGGCCAGGCATATTACATCCACCCGACGACGCGAGTTTACGCCGAAACGTCCTGGGCATTTAACAGCGATCAGGCCGATCCGTGGGAATTCCAGTTCGGCATCGAGTACGCGCCGGCCTTGCCAACGGGCATCCACGGCGCGCCGTACGCCGCGGCCAATGTGCTGCTGCGTGAAGAGGTGAACTACAGCGGCTGCCTCACGGTGCAAGCCGGTTGGGCGTGGCGGGAAGGGCCGAGTGCGCACTTGCTGCGGTTGGGTTTTGAATACTTCAACGGCCTCAGCGATCAGGGCCAATTCTGGAACCAGTTCGAACAAAAATTCGGTGCCGGCATCTGGTTCGATTTTTAATTCCGTCGTAGCTCGTTGCGTTAGCCAGGGCGACAAAAGATGGTCCCCGCGCGGCGAGCGGTGCGGCAGCACAATGACGGGCACCTTCGGTGCTCCCGCGAAACGGCAAGACGGAGGACGATTCACGTGACATTTACCAGCCTCACCTTTGTCGTTTTTCTCTCCCTCTTTTTCGCGGCCTATTGGCTGATTGGCCGGCGCGGACCCCAGAACCTGCTGCTGCTCGCAGGGAGCTTGATCTTCTATTCGTGGTGGGACGTGCGGTTCTGCGGGTTGATGATCGGCGCGAGTCTCGTCGATTATTACGCGGCACTGCGAATGCAGGCCACGGATCACCAAGCCACTCACAAGCGTTGGCTGATCGTGAGTCTCGGGACCAATTTGACGCTGCTGGGGTTCTTCAAATATTTCAATTTCTTCGCCGAGAACTTGCAGCTCCTGGCAAACTCTTGCGGTGCGGAGTTCGATTCGTTGACGCTGGATATCCTGCTCCCGGTCGGGATCAGCTTCTACACGTTTCAAACGATGAGCTACTCGATCGACGTGTATTACCGCAAGCTGGAACCCTCGCGCAGCGTGGTCGAGTATCTCAGCTTCGTGACCTTCTTCCCACAACTCGTCGCTGGGCCGATCGAACGGGCGTCCGCGCTCTTGGGGCAATTCCAGCGCGATCGGCGTTTCGATTATCACCAAGCGACCGATGGCTGCCGGTACATTTTGTGGGGACTCGTCAAAAAGCTGATCGTGGCCGATCACTTGGCCTTGATCGTCGAACAATATTACAGCAACTCGGCCACGACACCGGGCCCGTTGTTGGCGTTCGCCACGGTTTGTTTTGCGTTTCAGATTTATTGCGACTTCTCGGCGTATTCCGATATCGCGATGGGAAGTGCAAAGCTGTTTGGCTTCAACTTAATGCGGAATTTCGACTACCCGTATTTCTCGGAGAGCATGAGCGAGTTCTGGCGACGGTGGCATATTTCGCTGTCGAGCTGGTTCCGCGATTACTTGTATATCCCGCTCGGCGGCGGCCGCGCGAGCCCCGTGCGCCGCACTCTGAACACACTCGTCACGTTTCTGGTCAGCGGCTTATGGCACGGCGCGTCGTGGAATTTTATCGCCTGGGGCGGGATCAACGGCGCGACGGTCCTCCGCTCGCAAGGGAACAAAAGCGCCGCGAAAAGTACGGCCGATGTCACGGGGAATTCCAGCACCATTCCGAAAACGGAACCCGCTGAAAAATTCGTGCGCAAAGCCGTGCTGCCGCGGATCCTCCTGACGTTCATGATCGTCTGCATCGGTTGGGTCTTCTTCCGCGCGGCCAGCATGCCGCAAGCATTGGCAATCCTCGGCGCGATCTGCCGCGATTCGATCAACCCCGAAGCCTACGGTCAGTTTGCGCAAGCGTTTCGAGAAGTCCGTGAAGTGCGGTTTGCGATGGTGCTTCTAGTGCTGTTCGTGAGCTTCGAATGGATTCGCCGGCAGCACCCATTGCCGCTGAGTTTTCCGACTTGGCCGCGCGCCGCGCGGTGGAGTCTCTACACGTCGCTGGTCTGGCTGACGATTTATCTCAGCCTGCCGGTCAGCAGCCAGTTCATCTACTTTCAGTTTTAAGCGTAGCAGAATTCGTGAGAATTCAGATGAAGCATCTGAACTCTTACGAGTTCAGCTACATGCGAGTGTTCAAGCTTTTCTGTTGTCTGGAGTGGGCCGATGAATCGTTTCCTGCGTGATTTGGCACTTTTTTTCGCGCTCCAAGCGGTCATCGCCGGCGTCTTGTTTTGGCAGGCCGCGAACAATCCGCAAACGTACATCGCCGTCACGAATGACAAACACGAGCGGCTCGCGCAGATTCCCGGCCCGCGGATGATTCTGGTCGGCGGCTCGAATGTCGCGTTCGGCATGGACTCGGCCCAACTCGCCCGGCGCTTTCCCAACTATCAACCCGTCAACATGGGCCTGCATTTCGGGATCGGTCTCGAAGCGATGCTGGCCGAGATTCAGCCGATTGTTCGCGCTGGCGATTTGTTGATCCTGTCGCCCGAGTACCATGCCTTTGGCAACGGGGCCGACGCGGCCATCTTGACGGAGAAGGCCTGCTATCGCGGCCGTGGTTACGAGCAGTTGGTTCCAGGGGATTGGAACGAGATGAAAGTTCTGTTGGACACCAATGCGCTCTCGATCTTGCGGACGGTTTCGCATCTGGGGGTCCACGGGATCAGGGAACATTTTCGTCCGGCGAAGCATAACAGCATCTATACGCGCGGCTCGTTCAACGAATACGGCGACATGGTCGCGCACGTCAACAAAGCCTCGACCGGCAAGCATTGCGATCCGCTGTTCGCGCCGAACTACACGAACAATCGTCTCGCGGCGAGCGTTGCCCGCATGAATGCCTTTGCCGACCACTGCCATGAGCGCGGCGCTACGGTGTACTATGTGTTCCCGCCGGTGCCCGAGACGCAACTCGCCGCAGGCCAGGCACACATCCGCGAAATCTCGCAAACGCTCGACCGCGATTTACGAATCCCGATTCTCAATCGGCCCGACGATTCTTCTGCTCCGCTGGATCAGTTTTTCGACTCGCCCTACCACTTGGCCGGCACCGGCCGGCAGCGGCATACGATGCATTTGGCCGAGGCGCTGGAAGTGCAATTGATTCGCTCCGAGGCGTCGTTGGCGCGGGTGCCGGGGACGGAAACAGTGAGGAAAATCCGGTAAGAGGCCTCAATCTTACTCTCTTCCAGTCAGCTCCCGCGCTAGCGCTTCGTACTGGCCGCTAACCACACTCGCGGCATGCCGTGCGAGTGCATCCGCGCGAGCTTGCTCCCCAAGGCGTTGCGGCTCGGGATGCGTCAACACAGCGGCCATCGCTTGGGCTAGCCCCGCAATGTCGCGGAGCGGCGCCATTTGGCCGTTGACGCCGTTGCGGATCAAGTCGGGCGCGCCCCCCATCTCGAACGCGACGACCGGCGTGCCGCAGAGCATCGCTTCGGGGATCATCATCGGCCCGGCGTCTTCGAGCGAGGGGCAGACAAAAACATCGGCCGCTTGATATGTCCGCACGAGTTCGACATCTGTCTTTTGTTGGCCGAGCATCGACGCAGGCAGCGGCAACTGGTCGGCGATCGCATCGCCATGCCCGCCGATCACCGCGAGGTGAATCTCGTCGAGCGCGCGGCCCGCTGCGGTCCAAATCGTGCGCAATTCGCGCAGAGCTTCGATCAAATGCGCGAAGCCTTTGCGTTCTTCGAAAAGATACGACGCTCCGAAGAGGATAATCTTTTTCTCGAGGGGCAACTTCAGCTCTGTCCGTGCTGCCAATCGATCGCCGGGTGAAAATGTCTGCTCATCCAGCGCCACTGGAATCAACTCGACCCGATGCCGCGAGAACAAAGAACTTTCGCGGACCTTGTCGCGGCACCACGACGTCGGCGCGATGAATGTGATCGGCAAATCTCTCAAGTATTGCTGCTTACGCTGCCAAACTTGATGCGACAGATCCTGCGGGCCCGGGTTCTCCAGCAACGGGCAGTTGCCACATTGATTCCGATAGCCGTCGCAGCCGAACGAATAATGACAGCCGCCGGTGACAGGTTCTTGGTCCCAGAGCACATACAACAGCGGCACACGATAGCGCTCGTAGAGCGTGTGAATCGCTCGCTTCGTCAGAAAACGATTGGTCCAGTGAATGCAGAGCAGATCCAACTGCTCCGGCAGTTGCCGCAACGCCCGCGTCAGTGAGACGCCGCGTTCCTGGTCATGGTCAAATGTGAATTTCGTTTTCGGCGGGCGAAAGCCGGGGATATTGCGTAGGAGTTGCAAGCCCTTGACCGCCAGCCACGGCTGATCCGCGGCGATGATCGACGCATCGTCCAGTGTCTTGTCGCGCACGACCAGCCATGATTCGGCACCGCGCGCTTGCAATGCCCGATGCAAACGCAACGTCGCCTTGGACGCTCCGCCGAGCGTGTCGGTCGTGGAGAAGTGGGCGAGGCGCATGCGGGCGGGGCTTGGGATTGGGGGTTCGGGATTGGGGAGAATACTGGAAGCCCGAGGCGTAAGCCAGGGAGTCAAAACGTTCGAGCGATATTAGTGTTGAGAAACAAATTTCTTTCGGTGCTGCTCTGAATTATCTCCGCTGCTCCGTGTTTTGTATTTTCTCTTCTGACGCCCTGGCTTACGCCGCGGGCTTTTATTACTCGACAATCACTTCGCGAATCACTTTCATCGCCGCCGGCCAGGCATCGGCCGCCTTGTTCCAATCGACGGCTTGCAAGCGCAACTCGGACAATGGCCGTAGCCGCTTCGAAGCGGTCGCCGCAGGATGGAGCGGGACTTGGCCACTCGGGCCGTTGGCCAGCGCGGTTTCGATTTTTGGCGTGAGCAAATATTCGCGTAGCGCACGGGCTTGCTCGGGATGGGGACAATCTTTCAGGATCGCCAGCGTGTTCGGAATCGCCATGACGCCGAGACCATCCTGCGCTTGATCGGGATAGACGATCGCGACGGGCATCCCGGCTTCGATTTGACTCAGTGCGTCATCCGTATCGGTGAGGCCCCACGCCAATTGCCCGCCGGCGACGGCCAAGGCGACTTGCTTGTTGCCGCCGAGGACTTGCGTTTGATTGGCGATCACCGCGCGCAAGAACTCCGTCGCCCGCGCGTCGCCCCATTCACTGAATAGCACCGCAATGTGCGTCGCCGTGGTGCCGAACAGCGGCTTGGCGATGCCGGCGCGGCCGCGCCATTTCGGGTCACGCAATTCGAGAATCGACCGTGGATACTCCGCTTCCTGGAGCAGCTTCGTGTTGACGACGATGATCCGCAGCCGCGCGGCGAAGCCGTACCACTCTCCGTTGGGATCGCGCATCGCGGCGGGAAAATCTTCGCCGTGCGGCGATTTGACCGCCGCGAGTAAGCCGAGCTTTTGCAGCCGGATCGTGTTCAGAATCTCGTTGTTCCAAAACAGATCGCACCGCGGCCGCGCTTTCTCGGCAATCAACGCCTCGACCAAGCCCACGGTTTTGGTCGATTCGACATCGTACTTGGCCAGGACCATCGTGCCGCTGCTGGTCTTATATTCTTCCAACAGTGGTTCCGAAAATTCTCGGTCGAGGGCCGTGTAAACGACAACCTCGGGCTTTGGATCGCCCCCGCAGCCCGAGAAAAATAAGCATAGCAGGCTTAAAAGGCACAATCCGACCCGCAGGGAGAAAATTTCCGCGCGGCGATGAAGCAGACTCCGGCGAGGTTGCTTACAATCGAAGGAAGTGCGCGTCGCCACGAAATTCACCGTAACTGGTTGTCGATCAATCATTGAACTCGGTCTGCTCCCTTGCTGCCAATCATCGTCCAACCTTTCCGCCTTCTCCGCAAGACCACTCCGGTCGCGCTGTTGATCGCATGGTTTGCGGCGGTTGGTCTCCCGCGGCTTGTCGCTGCCGAGCGGCCAATCGATTTGGCCAAAGCTCAGACGCGCGGCATTCGCGTTCTCACCGGCAAGCACATTCAGCTTCTGACCGACGTTCCGTCGAGTCCGGCAATCGATGAGTTTCCCGCGCTCTTCGACGCGGCCGTGCCGCAATGGGCCGCGTTCTTCGATGTCCCGCTCGAACAAACACGTGACTGGCGCGTTCGAGTTTTTTTGATGCAAGACCGCGCGATCTTCGCGGCGGCCGGCGTCTTGCCGGCGGACTTGCCCGAGTTTCCGAACGGCTACACCGTTGACGGCGAGTGTTACCTCTTCAATCAGACGGAAGACTACTATCGCCGGCATCTGTTCTTGCACGAAGGAACGCATGCCTTTCAGTTCTATTTAGCCAAACTCCACAGCGATCAATGGTACACCGAGGGGCTGGCGGAATACCTTGGTCTGCACGAGTGGAAAGATGGCAAGCTCAAGCTCGGCATCATGCCGGCTAGTGCCGACGACGTTTCCAAGTGGGGCCGGATCGAATACCTGCAACAGGCGATCCGCCGCGGCGAAACGATGACCTTTGCCCAGCTTCGAAACTTGCAAGGCCCCTCGTACGCGAACACCGTGTCCTATGCCTGGTCCTGGGCCGCGATTGCCGTGATGGAAAACCACCCGCAGTATCGCGACCGCGCGCGTCAATTCCGTACCACGGTTCGCGAGACGAATTTTCACGATACTTGGAAGCAACTCTTTGCCAAGGATCTGGCCGACCTCCGCGACGACATCGCCATCTACGCGCATGGCGCCGAGTATGGGTACGACTGGGAACGGAATCGCGTCGAGTTTCGCGCGGGCAAGTCCTTTCCCGCCGATCGCCGCGAAGGGCGCTGCGCGGTCGATAGCGCGCGCGGCTGGCAAGCGAGCGGCATTCAACTGACCGGCGGGCAGGTCTACGAAATCCGCGCCTCGGGCAAGGTTCTCTTACAACAAAAGCCGAATCCCTGGCCTGCCGAAGCCAACGGGATCACGCTCGACTATCACGCGGGACAGCCGCTGGGCGTTTTGCTCGGCGCGATTCGGGACGATGTGTTCGATCCCGATCAAGCGATGGAGCTCAAAGTCTTGACGTCGTCGAAGCCAGAGATCAAGCCAGAGATTTCCAAACTAGAACCTCTTAAAAAACCCGCGCCTCCTGCGGCAAACCCACCTGCAAAAGATGGCAAACCCGTGCTGATCGAGAGCGAGGCTCGGTTCATGAACCCGCTGGTGATCGGCCATGGCTGCAAGTTCCGCGCGCCGCGCACGGGGACACTCTATCTCCGGCTCAACGACTCGCCGGCGCAACTTCAGGACAACCAAGGAAGCTTGCAGGTCGTCATCACGAAGGTCGACTAACGTCGCTCGAAGCCATGCTTCGAGCGAGCCGCAACGATCGTGACGCTCGAAGCACGGCTCTCTGCTTCATGACAGAGGAAGATGGCAAGAGAATGGAGGCAGAAGAAAAATTCAGTGGAATACTCCTGACTTTATTCTCTTGCCTTAATTCTTCTGCCTGTCTCTTACGATGTCGGCTATGAGAAGGAACTAAAATTGGGGAGCATAAGCTGTTATTCACTTCTAAAGAGAAAATCGTATCTGCTTGACCAATCGAGATGCTGTTAAATAGAAATCATTTTGCAATAAGTCACATAAAGACCATGAATTATGGCTTTTTCCCTTCTGAATTTTGCATTTCATTTTTCTGGCTTCGCCCATTTCATGAGCTATGCTTAACCGGATGGTTGCGTCGCATTTGCCAATTCGTTTTTCATTTTGAGCGATTCCCATGAGCACTGAATATCCTGTCGATCTTGCTGCCTGCCCCGTTCGCCGCGAATTTTCGCACCTCCGTTCGCAATGGTGGTGGCTGTTGCTGTTGGGGATTCTGCTCGCGGTGGGCGGAACCGCGTGTTTGGCGTTTCCTGGTCTTACGGCGATGACTTCGTTCAGTGTTGTCGTCATGCTCGGAATTATTTTGATGATCGCCGGCATCGGCACAATCATCACCGCGTTTTGGGCCGGCAAATGGAGCGGGCTCTTAGTGCAGTTGCTAATCGGGATCTTGTATCTCGTCGCCGGGCTATCGATTGCCGAGCATCCGGGCAAGTCCACGATTTTCCTCACGATGTTCCTCGCCGCGATGTTTGTCGTCGCCGGCATCTTCCGCGTCACCGCGGCGCTCGTGATTCGTTTCCCACACTGGGGCTGGACGCTGCTCAACGGCGTCGTCACGCTGATGCTCGGCGTGATCATCCTCCGCCACTTCCCGGAAGCGGCGCTCTGGCTGATCGGCACGCTTGTCGGCGTCGATCTCCTGTTCCAAGGCTGGTCGTGGATCGCGCTCGCTTTGGCGATTCGCAAATTGCCAGACCCCGCGAAACCGGCAACGCCGTAAGTTGCTGCTGCAATACAAGCCACGAATCTGAGTCTTGCACACAATACCTGTAGGACATGCCACCTGATGGCATGTCCTATTTTTTTGCGCATACCTCGGACATGGCACGAGTCTAATTTCACTGGCACTTTTATCTCCAGACTATCACCACACATTTCCCTTCATTTTCACATAAGCAACAAATACCAACGGTATCGCGACAACGAGAGCAAGGCCTTTAGCAAGCAAGATGACGCCCGAGTATTCTCCGTCGCTATTCAAGAAAAAATCAGGCAGTTTCATAATTATTAGAAATAGACAAGCGACAACGATGATCATTAGCCGTAAGTATTTTGCTTGCACTCCGCAACCAGGACATTGGATTGCCGTCACTGGTACAATCCGCCCGCAATGATGACACGGCAACCCCTCACCCCAGGGATCAGGCTCGCCATCCTCCAGCAACTCCTCCGTAAATGCGGTTGTTGGTGGTGCGTCGTAAGGATTTTGTGATTCAGGTTTCATTCAAAGAATCTCAAATCAACAATGAATTTAGCCGTTGCTATACGGCACACGGATTGCTGTTCATATCCTCTGAAAATAACTCCTTACAAGCAAGGAATATCTCGCCATGACCGCAATACTCGAAAAAGATTCACTGACCCACGGGCTGCAGGGCATGGTTTATGCCGCAGCTGGAACCACGGCCGTGGCGGCGCTGGCCGGCGAAGCCGAAAACCATGCCCCGCTCGGCCCAATCAACGCGATTAGCCATATCCTGTTTGGCGATGAAGCCGCAACGCACAACGAGTTCTCCGCGAAGCACACGCTCAGCGGAGTCCTGCTCAATACCGCGGCGATCGGCAGTTGGGCCGTGGTCGGAGAACTGCTCTTCGGCGGCAAACATCGGCCGACCACGATCCCCAGCGCGCTGGCCGCCGGCGCAGCCGTTTCGGCGATTGCCTACGTCACGGATTACCACTTGGTGCCGGATCGCCTGACGCCGGGCTTCGAGAAACGGCTTTCCAACAAATCCCTGCTGGCGATCTATGGAACATTGGCCGTAGGCTTGGGAATGGGCCTTCTCGGAAGGCGCTAAAGCCACTGGTCGCTACTACACTTTTGTCACCGTCGCGCGTCGAAAGAACCGCTGCTTGGCTTGTTCCTCGGGCTTACGCGTGAGCGCGAAATACAGGACGTAAAACCACGAGAGACAGCCGGCGATGATCGTTGATAGCAGCGACCGCTCGCGCTCCCAGCAGCAAATCATCGCCAAGACCGCACCAAGCCCGATACTATAAGTCGTGGCGGTCTGCACCGCGAATTCAGCAAACAACATGAGGAAGCACCGAAGTTAGAGGGAAAGGATCGCAAAACGCGAATCCTTGCCAGAGCGTTCCTGGATGGAGTTTGTTACGCGCAGCGTATGAAGCAGCGTTTTCTCGCAATGCCGTCATCTAGAGCCAAGTCCCCTTGCCCTCGAAGTAGTCGATCCGGGCCACAAGCGGTATCTTAAGAGCGCGGCCGTTTCCAATGTCTCTCGCTGGCTTTCGGAAAATCCTATGCGTTGGTTCTACGTCTCGATCTTACTGCTTTCCTTGGGCTTCACCGCGTGCACCGAGAAACCCGCGGCCGCTCCGGTGCCGAACTATACCCAGGCGGAACTCGAGCAGCGGCTCGATCGAAAGACGGCCGAAGGGACCTTGCGTGCCTTGGTCATTGGGATGCAAGTCGACGACGCCGAATTGCTCCAGGAACTTGCCGGTCCGTTGACCAAGGAGGACCTCCGGCTGCTCGAAAGCGATCAGCGGCCGACGCTGAGCGAGGAGATTCAGCTCCAACAAGGCGCGGCACTCAAAATTCGCCACCTGCAAGCCGGCGACAAGTTCCGCCTCGCCGACGGCAGCGAGCAAACGCTCACACCGCGCGAGATCAACGCTACGAGCACGGTCCTCGAAATCGAAACCATTCCCACGCCGCTGCGCGTCTACAAAGTCGACGACGATCACTGGCACGTCGACGTCACGCCGCTGCTGGCGGAAAGACGCGCGGCGAAGAAGTTGTAGGTCCCGCCGTCCTCGGGGGGACCTTGTGCGGAGCAAAGACACTCGCCAACCGCATCGCGTGATGCGGCCATTGTCACATTCACTGAGTCACCTGTCATGCGCTTTTGTCCTCTCGCGTCGTTGCTTGCGATCTTCGCTGCCTTTGTACTCCCCGCACGCGCCGCGGAAAAACTTCCCAACATCGTCATGATCGTCGCCGATGACCTGGGTTACAGCGACCTCGGCTGCTTCGGCAGCAAGACAATTCGCACGCCGCACCTCGACAGTCTCGCCAAGGACGGCACTCAATTCACGCACTACTACGTCGCCCAGCCGGTCTGCACCGCCAGCCGCGCGGCGTTTCTCAGCGGCTGCTATCCCAATCGCGTCAGTCTGCAAGGCGCGCTCAACCACACCAGCCGCAACGGCATCCACCCCGACGAATGGCTCCTGCCCGAGATGCTGCGCGAGCGCGGCTACGCCACGGCTTGCCTCGGCAAGTGGCACCTCGGCACGATGCCGGAGTTGAGCGCGACGCGCCACGGGTTCGACGAGTTCCTCGGCATTCCCTACAGCAACGACAACTCGAAATTTCATCCGGTCTTCGCCGCGACGATGCCGCCATTGCCGCTGATCGAAGGGACCGCAGTCGGCGGCGAGCGCGTCATCGAACGCGACGCGGACCAGAGCCAATTCACGCGGCGGTTCACCGAGCGGGCGATCTCGTTTATTGAAAGAAACGCAGAACAGAACAAGGAGCAAAACACCTCGCGTAACGCGGCAATCAACACAGCGCGGCCGTTCTTTCTCTACCTCCCGCACGTCATGCCGCACGTCCCGATATTTGCCTCCGAAAAATTCCGCGGGCGCTCCGCCGCGGGTCTCTACGGCGACGTGGTCGAGGAACTCGACTGGTCGGTCGGGCAAATTCTTGCCACGCTCCAGCGGTTGCAGCTCGCCGACAATACGCTCGTGATTTTCTTCTCGGACAACGGGCCGTTCCTCAGCTACGGCGAACACGCCGGCTCGTCGCAACCGCTGCGCGAAGGAAAACTCACCGCGTTCGAAGGCGGCGTCCGCTCGCCGCTGCTCGTGCGCTGGCCCGGACATGTGCCAGCGGGCCGCGTCTGCGCCGAGCCGTTCATGGGCATCGATTGGCTGCCGACGCTCACGGAAATCGTCGACGGCAAGAAGCCGACGCTCAAGATCGACGGGCGGAGCGTCAAACCGCTGCTACTCGGTGAACCGAATGCCAAGTCGCCGCACGAGGCGCTGTTCTTCTACGCCGGCAATGAACTGCACGCCGTACGGCGCGGCGAATGGAAGCTCCACTTCGCGCATCCGTACTTGACCACGGCGGGCGAACCGGGCCGGGGGGGAAAGCCGTCGGACTGGGGCAAGCACCCGCCGCGCCCGATCACCGATTCGAGCATCGACGCGATCGCCAGCC
>JBGSSS010000064.1:0-55087 GCA_041736895.1 Pirellulales bacterium | reverse complement strand
GCCGACGAGTTGCTGGCGCGCGGGGCGCGGGTCCTGGCGTTCGCCCGGCGGGCCAAGGTGCTCGACGAATGGCGCGACATGCACACCACTGGAAGAATCTCGACGGCGGGCGATTCGCTCGCGACCTTCGCCGGCGACGTGACTCGGGCCGAAGATCGTGCGGCGGCACTACGCCTCGCCGAGGAACGCTGGGGCGGTCTGGATTGTCTGGTCAACAACGCAGGCCTCGGGTCATTGGGTCGATTCGCTGACAGCGACCCGGAGACGTTGCGGCGCGTCTTTGAGGTCAACTTTTTCGCGGCGGTCGAACTGACGCGTGGCGCGCTGCCGCTGCTCATGGCCGGCAAGTCGCCGTTGATCGTGAACATTGGTTCGATCCTCGGGCATCGCGCGACGCCACAGAATAGCGAGTACTGCGCGAGCAAATTCGCGCTCCGCGGCTGGAGCGAAAGTGTCCGGCCGGAACTGCGCCGCACGGGGATCGATCTGCTGCTGGTCAGTCCAGGTACAACCGAGAGCGATTTCTATGCCAACACGCTCGGCCCGCAAAAATCGCCGCCGTGGCATAACCCGCCGCCGATTTCCGCCGCCGAAGTCGCCCGCCAAATTGTCCGAGCGATGGAACGCGGCAGCCGCGAAGTGATTCCTAGCTGGCGCGGCAAAGGCCTAGTCTGGGCGAATCGCTTTTTGCCGAGCATCGTCGAGCGAATCATGCGGAAATGGGGGTAGCGGCAGCGGCGAAGCCGCGGGATTGGGGAAACGACTGATACATTTTTCGTCCTTTGCATAACCCGTTTAGTCGGTAGCCGCAGGCACCCGCTTTTCTCCATTGCCAGCGAACTCAATTTCTTCGCAAAACTATTTGGCAACATCTGTCCCCGGCTGTTATCCTTAGAGGACGTCAGCTTTACCGGGGATACTGACGAAACCGCATGCGTTTCATTTATTCTCAAATGAAGCGCATGTCCCGCCTGCCTGTGGATCGCGTTGAGGCTTTCCTTTCATCGATTTGCCCGCGCGCATCATCTTTTTCTTTTTCTATTTGGGAGTCGATTGCATGTCGAATCAGTTATCGCGCCGCGAGTTGTTGGAACGCTCGATGTTCGCCACGGCCGCCGCGCTGGCCGCCAACTCCAGCGGCAAACTTTGGGCTGAGGACGTCAAGGAAAAAACAGGCAAAAGCTCCAACGATCAACTTCGCGTCGCTTGCATCGGCGTCAATGGCCGCGGCAAGGATCACTACAGCAACATCGCCGGCGGCAAGCACAATGCCATGATCACGGTGATCTGCGACGCCGATGAAAACGCCGGGCAAAAGGCGTGCGAAGAAATCGCCAAGAAGCAAGGCGGCAAGAAGCCCGAGTTCGTTCAAGACATGCGCAAGGTGTTCGACAACAAAGAAATCGACTGCATCACCACCGCCACGCCGAATCACTGGCACTCGCTCTGCGCGATTTGGGCGATGCAAGCCGGCAAGGATGTCTATGTCGAAAAGCCCGTCAGCCACAACGTCAGCGAAGGCCGCCGCATGGTCGAGGTCGCCCGCAAGTACAACAAGATCTGCCAGACCGGCACGCAATCGCGCTCGCAAAAAGGGATGCGCGAGGCGATGGCCTTCATCCACGGCGGCAAGATCGGCGAAGTCAGCATCGCCCGCGGGCTCTGCTACAAGAAGCGCCCCTCGATCGGTTCCAAGGGAACGCACGAACCGCCAAAGTCCGTCGATTACTCGCTCTGGTCGGGTCCCGCCCCGCTGCTGCCCGTCACCCGTAATAAGTTCCATTACGATTGGCACTGGCAATGGCCGTACGGCAATGGCGATCTCGGCAACCAGGGCATTCATCAGATGGACCTTTGCCGCTGGGCGTTGCAAGTCGATAAGCTGAGCAACAACATCTTTACCTACGGCGGCCGCTTTGGTTATGAAGATGCCGGCGACACGCCGAACACCCAAGTCGTGATTCACGATTACGGCAACAAGGCGCTGGTCTTCGAAGTTCGCGGTCTCAAGACCGACAAATACAAAAACGCCGACGTCGGCATCATCGTCGAAGGTTCCGATGGCTATGTCGTCATGACGAGCTACGCCGCGGGTGCCGCGTTTGACAAGGACGGCAAGGCGGTCAAGGAATTCGGCGGCGGCGGCGATCATTACGCGAACTTCTTCGCCGCAGTCCGCAATCGCAAGTCCGACACGCTCCACGGCGACATCGCCGAAGGACATCTTTCGAGCGCTCTTTGCCACACGGCGAACATCAGCTATCGCCTTGGCAAACAAGTCGGCCTTAGCGAATTGCACGATCGGCTCAGCTCGATCAAGACGCCGGAAAAGGCCACCGAAACGTTTGAACGGACGCTGCATCACCTGAACGACAATAGCGTCGCGATCGGCGACAGCAACAAATTCATCGTCGGCGAAAACCTGAAGTTCGATCCGGTCAAGGAAAACTTCCCCGGCAACGAAGCAGCCAACGCGATGCTGACCCGCGAATACCGCGCCCCGTTCGTCGTCCCAGCCGCGGACAAGATCTAGATCAGAAGCCCGCGGCGTAAGCCAGGGCACTCACAACCCGACGCGTAAGCGAGGGCGAGGAATGCTTCAACGACGTAAACCAGAAACCGAGGGGAGTCACACTCCCCTCGGTTTTTTGTTGCGCAGTTGGTAACTTACGCTATGAGTTCACGACATCGCAGTGTGAACACCGATTAAACAGTACTGTGTACTCCGTACCTAGTACCCGAACTGTCCATTGTCAATTATCAATTATCAATTGGCTCTTGATCTTCTGCTCGACGACGGACACATCCTCGCGGTCAACAAACCGGCTGGCTTGTCCACGCAATCGCCGCCGAGTTTTCCGTCGCTCGAACGCCTGGTCCGTGAGCACGTCGCAGCGCGCTACACGGGTCCGGGGACCGCGTATCTCGGCGTGCCTCATCGGTTGGATCGGCCAGTTTCGGGTGTGATTCTCTTTGCCGTCACGCCACGAGCCGCGCGCAAACTCGCACGACAGTTCGAAAAACGCTCCATCGAGAAGACGTATTGGGCCGCGGTTCAGGGCATCGTTGAACCGGCCGAAGGAACATGGCAAGACTTGATGCGCAAGGTTCCCGACGAAGCCCGCGCAGAGGCCGTTTCGCCGAACCTTCCCGGCGGGCAAGAGGCGGTGCTGCACTATCGCACGATAGGACAGACCGCGCACGGTTCGCTGCTCGAAATCACGCTCGAGACCGGACGCATGCATCAGATCCGCCTGCAATCGAGCATCCACGGCCATCCGGTGCTCGGCGATTCGCTCTACGGCAGCACGATCCCGTTCGGTCCGGCGGTCGCGGATGAACGCGAACGAGCCATTGCGCTGCACGCGCGCTCGATCGAGTTTCATCACAGCGAACCGCCGCAGCCGCGGATCAAAATCGAAGCGCCGTTGCCGGAGTATTGGCAAAGTAGCCAACTCGCTCTGCGAGTTGGAATAAACGACGCTGTTGATGGTGTGGACCGAACCCAATAAAAACGATGTTCAAAATGCATACCAACTCGCCGCGGCGAGTTGACTACTTTCCGGTCGTCGCGCGGCGCGGAACCTCTTGGCGAATTTCTTTGCGCGTCGGCTTTGCGGTGCGCGTTACCTTCTGCCCAAGCTGCTTGGAAGTCTTCCCAGCAGTCGCGGATTTTTTAGCAGCCGGTTTTGATAATTTGGCCATGACAATTGTCCCTGTGAAAAAAATGTTATCCCCGAAATTACTTGAGCAAATCGTGCGCCCCTGTTGGGACGAAATGTCTTCGAAGGCTCCGCTGCGCGTCGCGGCTAGAGGAACAAACTAAGTGACTTCTCTGTGCCGCTCTGAATTTCCTCCGCTCCTCCGTGTTTTGCGTTCTGCATTTTTTGCCGCCCTCGCTAACGCGTTTTGAAGTTGCGCTATTTCGATGTCATGATGTAAGCTAGCGGCCCGCTCCACCAATAAACTGGTTTAGCTCCCTCCCCCTTGCGGGGAGGGTTGGGGAGGGGGTTTCGTGGCGAGTTGCAACACGTTTCCCAATTCTAATCGCTCCGTGCGTCGTATTTCATCAAGGTACAGCCAACCCTTGTTCCATCACCCCTCCCCAACCCTCCCCGTTCAGGGGAGGGAGCCAAACGGTGTTTTTTCAAGAGCTAGCTCGGCTTTGACTGGCGGTTTTTTTCACGCCAAATTCAAAATAGCGCAACTTCAAAACTAACGCGTCGGGCTTCTATTTGCTCACATCAACGCAAACAGCTTTGCCGGCCGCGTTGCGGGCGAGGATTTTTCCTTGAGCCAGAACCGGAACCGTCCAACAACGGCCGTCGAGGATCGTGGCCTTGGCGATTTCGCTGTACTTCTCGCCGTTCGCTTCGGCGGTGATGAGCGTGCCGTCGTCGGTGAAAATGATTAGCGTGTTGTCCGCAGCCAAGAGCGTCCCGCAGCCAACGCCGCGCTGCGCCCATTTCTCTTCACCCGTCGCTAGCTCCAAGCAAACCAGCCGGCAGCGGCTGCGCTCGTTGCTTTGGCCGTCGATGCCGTAGACATAATCGCCGATGACCACCGGCGTGGCCATGTGCGAGCGGAGCTTTTTGTTCTGATAGACCAGCTTCAATTCGCTATCGGTGAATTCAAAGAGCGCACAGCCTTGACCGTACCCGGTCGAGACAAAGAACTTGTTCTTGTCTACCAGCACGGGTGTGCAAGCACTCGTCGCGAAATTCGTTTCCCAGCGATGCTTGGCTAGTTCCTTGCCCGATGCCGCGTCGAGGATAATCAGCGCGTCGTTATTGAGCGCGGCGAGCTTCTTACCATCGTCAAATACGGTGACGGAGCCATAGCCCATCCGATATTTTTCGCTCTCCCAGATTCCCTTGCCCGTCGCTTTGTTAAGCGCGACAGTCTTGCCCGATTCGAGCAGCAGCGCATTGCCAAGCACGCGCGGCGAGCAGGCAAAGCCCCAGGCGATCATCGGCACGTCGAGCGTTTTTTGCAGTTCGACGCCCCAGGCCGGTTTGCCCGTCTTGAGATCGAAGCAGCCGAGTTGGCCCTCTTTGCTGAGCGTGTAAACCCGGTCCCCGTCGATGCACGGCGTCCCGGCGGGTCCCCCTTCGTGCAGGTTCGGAACCAGTTCGCACGGATAATTCTGCGACCAGATGGTCTTACCCGTATTGATGTCCAAGCACCAGACGTATTCCTTGCCGCCGTCATGGCCCATCGTGACGACGCGGTTGCCGGCGACGCTGAATGAGCTAAAGCCAGTCCCGAGTTCGGCGGTCCAAAGCTGTTTCGGTGTGTCACTGAACTTGGGATTCCACTTGGCGTTGCGGACGATGCCGTCGCCCGCCGGTCCGCGAAAGACGGGCCAATCGCCGGGGGCTTGCTTGCCCGCGGGCTTTTGGGCCAAGGCAAGAGAGCCAACGATCGAAGACAAAACAAGAAGGCACAAACGACTATGGAAAAGATTCATGTTAGAGAAGCGGTTCGGCAGGAGCCTCACCCTCCCAAATTGATGGCGTACGAATGAAAAAAGACCGGACGCGAATCGCGCCGGTCTTTGTAGTGTATCGTGTTCTTGCGAACGAATCGACGTTTATTCTTCAGGGGACGGAGCCCCTGGGCTTAGGGAATTACACCTTCGGAATAATCACGCAAATGATTCGCTTCCCCTGTTGTTGCGGCGGGGATTCGACTTTGCCGACTTCCGTGAGCATTTCGATGATATGGGCCATGATCTTGTGGCCTTCTTCGATGTGCGCGTTTTCGCGGCCGCGGAAGATAACCGAGAAGACCACTTTGTCCTTGTGCTTCAAAAAGCCGAGGGCCTGGTTCACTTTGAACTGCAAGTCGTGCTCGCCTGTGCTGGGGCGAACGCGCAGTTCCTTAAGTTTGCTTTGGTGGGCGTGGCCTTTGCCATGCTTCTTTTTTTGCTGATATTTGAATTTGCCGAAGTCCATGATCCGGCAGACCGGCGGACGTTCGGTCGGCGCGACTTCGACTAGATCGAGATCGGCTTCGCGCGCGAGTTGCATCGCTTGTTCGGTTGGTATCACCCCCAATTGTGCACCGTCTGCCGCGATCACTCGAATAGGAGTGATGCGGATTTGTTCATTAATACGCTGCGACTTTTCGATGGGAACATTCCTCCAGATAAATGAACGCGCGGATGGTCAACATGACAATATTTCTCCCGGCGTGGCACGCGTCCCAACCACCGCCAAAGAAGGCTCCAGTCCCGACACTCAACTCCAACGATCCAAGATCTTACGACCTTGGCTACATCAGAAACATAATGTCCTACGATATGAATTTACGTTCCGCCCGGTATTCGTCAACTTGAATTGACCCAAGCGGTGGGCAAATTCCTCGAACCCGTGATTTTCGCTGATTTTCGCAGGAAATCCAAGAGTAGTTTGGACGAGTTTTTTGCAAATCGCGTAATTATCGTAGGCCCGGCTGTGCCGGGCAAACAGCGGTGGTTGCCGTCAAAATTCGTGTTGCATCTTAAACGACTTGGTCTGCGGCAGGTATTTCGATTGTAATGTCGGTAGTTTGTGCGGCACAGCCGCACCTACTAATACTCGTTGCCGCTCCCCTTGTCAGCCAGTTTCGCCTTGGATTTGGCGACCTGGCGGACGGTTTTTTCGCGGACTTCGGTTTGCAGCTTGGTGATCGCCTCGTCGAGCGGCAGCGTCCCGAGGTCCCCCTGGATTCGGTCGCGGACCGCAACGCCCCGGGTTTCCTGCTCGCGTCCGCCGACGACAAACATGTACGGGATCAGCTCGAGTTGCGCGTCGCGGATCTTGCTGTTGATCTTTTCCGAACGCAGATCGGCCGTGACGCGGAAGCCCATTTCGCGGAGCTTCGCTTCAACTTCCTTGGCATAGTCTTCAAACTTTTGGCTGACGCTGAGGACGCGAACTTGTTCCGGAGCGAGCCACAACGGAAACGCGCCGGCGAAGTGCTCGATCAGCACGCCCATGAAGCGTTCGAGCGAGCCGAGCGGCGCGCGGTGAATCATGACCGGACGATGCGATTGGTTGTCGGCGCCGATGTATTCGAGCGCGAAGCGCTGCGCGCTTGGCAATTGGTAATCCAACTGCACCGTGCCGAGCTGCCACTCGCGGCCGATCGCGTCGCTGACGACGAAGTCGGCCTTGGGTCCGTAGAAGGCTGCTTCGCCCTCTTCCTCGGTGTAGGGCAGCTTCATCTCCTGCGCGACACGGCGAATCGAATCCTGGGCCTTGGTCCAGGCTTCGTCGCTGCCGACGTACTTGTCGCTCTTCGGATCGCGGAACCCGAGCCGCACGCGGAAGTCAGTCAACCCCAGAGAATTCAGCACCGTCAAAGTAAAGTCGATGCACGAACGGAACTCGGCTTCGACTTGCTCCTCGGTGCAGAAGATATGCGCATCGTCTTGAGTAAACCCGCGCACGCGGGTCAGGCCGCCAAGCTCGCCCGATTGCTCGTAGCGATACACAGTGCCGAATTCAGCGAGGCGTACCGGCAGCTCGCGATAACTTCGCGGCTTGCTCTTGTAGATCATGATGTGATGCGGGCAGTTCATCGGCTTGAGCAGGTACCGCTCTTGCTGCTTCGACCAAGCCTTGAGCAATGCCAGCTTTTCTTCGAGTGTCGCGTCAGGCTTGTACGAACCTTCGAAGCCCATCAAGCGGGCGCTGCCGACGAGCAATGACTCTTGCTCGGCCGAAAGATCATGGGTCACGGTCTTGTCGGTCGGATCGAGCTTGCGAATCAAGTAGTCGATCAACTGGCCCGCATCGTGGCCGAAGATCGGCGGGAACTGCGCGTCGCGATAATACGGAAAGTGACCGCTGGTTTCGTAGAGTTCGACGCGGCCGATGTTCGGAGTGTAGACCGGAGTGTATTGGCGTTTGACGAGTTCGTCTTTGACAAAGTTCTCGAGCTGATTGCGAACCATCGCTCCCTTGGGGAGCCACAGGATCAAGCCCGAGCCGACGAGCGGATTCACCGCGAACAGTTCCAGTTGCCTACCGAGAGTTCGGTGATCGCGGCGTTTCGCTTCTTCGACCGCGGTCAGGTACTCGGCCAGTTCCTCCTTGCTAAACCAGGCAGTGCCGTAGAGGCGTTGCAGTTGCTCGCGACTCGAGTCGCCTTTCCAATACGCCCCGGCAACGCTCAGCAGCTTGAACGCGCCGATCGAGGCGGTGGTCGGAATGTGCCGGCCGCGACAAAGGTCAAGAAACTCGCCCTGGCGATAGAACGACAGTTCCTTCTCCGCCGCGAGTCCTTCGCTGATGTGTTCGATCTTGAACTGCTGGTTCAGGTCCTTGCAAAGCTGCAGCGCCTTCTCGCGCGGCATGTCGATGCGCTCGAACGCCTGCGCCTCTTTGATGATCTTGGCCATCTCGGCTTCGATGGCGGGAAAGTCTTCTTCGCCGAGAGACTTGCCCAGCTTCATGTCATAGTAGAAGCCGTTGTCGGTCGTTGGACCGAACGCAAGTTGCACATCCTTGTACAAACGCATGATGGCTTGCGCCATGACGTGCGCCGCCGAGTGGCGCATCACGCGCAGCGACTCGGGGTCTTTCTTGGTCAGAAACTTGAGCGCCACTTCGCCCGTTTCGGGAAGCCACGCACTCAGGTCGCGCTGCTGGCCGTCGATTTCGGCGACGATCGCCGCCTTGGCTAGCCCGGGTCCGATGTCCGCGGCCACGTCGCTGGCCCGCATCCGCTGAGAATATTCCTTTTTGCTGCCATCGGGCAGCCGCACGCTGACGCTCATCGAGAATCATCCTGAAAAGCTGGGGAGAACGGGAATCATCGCTACAAAAGATGATTCGCCCGGCCGCGCGATGTTCACGCAGGCCAACCATGGTTCACCGGGAAAACCCTCCCGCCGGTCTCCACCCTATGGACGCAAAGTATAGCTATTATGCGAGTTATGGCAAGTGCGGGGGCATTCCTCATTGATTAATCGCGGATTAGTATCGCATCATTTAGAGCATGCAACAATCGGAGTTCGAAAATCGCTTGTTGTTTTGAAGTGCTGTAATTAACGTCTTAATTGAGCGATGCTCACAACAAACACGACGCATCCTTATCCACAAAAATGACTTCAAAATTCAAAGATAGAGAATCCGTAGATGAAAATCGGCTCAATTGACAATAATGCTCATAATACGCTTGATCAATTCCTGCAATCGACGGCAAAGAACGCAGTTGCCTTGGACATGGGGTCCGCATTTATCACTAATGCTGGATTGAACTCTGTGAATTACCTGCTGACGGGAACAGCACAAAATGGAAAGGTGCGGATCTTAACAGGATTCTATAACTACTTTACAGAACCCTCAGCACTTCGTGCTCTATTGAAAATTCAAACTCAAACTCAAGGCAGATTAGAAGTGCGTGTTTCAAGGTCAGCTCATTACCATTGGAAAAGCTATTTCATATTTACTAAAAGCGCGTCCTATGCGGTTGTCGGATCATCCAACCTGACGGGAGATGGTCTATCTACTGATGGAGAATTTAACCTCACCGTTTCGGTTCCCAAGAAATCGAGCGAACTAAACCCAATTCACCAAGTTTTTGAAAAGAACTGGAAGCATGAATCTGTAGAATTGACTAAAAGCATCATTGATAGGTATGAATTTCAATATAAAAAATATGGGAAGCTGTTTAAATCAGTCCGTATACCACTTAAACAAATACTGGGAAAACAAAAAGCACGATCGCAACAAGCAGAGTCAATAAAAGCCGTTGAAACTCGATTTTTTAGAGCCAGCTTAAAGGGAGCTTGCGACAAATCGACTGTAAAATATTTGTCCGAAAAAAAGTCTAGTTGGGATAAGAAAGGTTACAGCTATTTTAGTCAAGCAAAATCATTTCAGATCGGTGATGAAGTCGTTTTGTTTGATTTCACAGAGAACAGAATAAAACTTGTTCGAATCGTAGATACAATCCGAACTCCGAACAGAACACCGGATGGAATTTATTTTGCCGCTTACAAAATGCTTAAGCGAGTAAAGATTCGTAAATGGACAAAATCGCGACGTGCATCTTTAAAATCAGATGGATTGATAAAAAGCTTTAGTGATGCGGATTCTGAACGCAAGCTATCTGCAAAAAAATTCCTCGCATTAATTGAAAACTTGAAAAAGACTGTTTGAGAAATTGCTGGAACAGCAAACAACAACTTGTGCATCGGATTGAGATGAAGAAAACTGAAAACAAAACGAAACGGGGCGAGCCGGTCGAGATTGCGTTGGTTGGCGACCTGACCACCCACGAAGGCGAACTCACCGAAAAGCTCCTTGGCGTGCCGATGGGTGGAACCGCGACGCTCTACATCGATTCACCTGGCGGAAGCCCTTATGCCGCGCTCTCGCTCGCCGGAATCATCTTGCTCCGCAAGCTGCGCTGCACAGCCTACGTCACGGGCGAGTGCTCTTCGGCCGCGCTCTGGCCGTTCGCGGCGTGTGTGAAACGCTTTGTCACGCCATATAGTGTCATGCTCTTTCATCCGATGAAGTGGCAGAGCGAGGAGCATGTCCAACTCCGCGAAGCGGCCGAATGGGCACGGCACTTCGGCAAGCTCGAAGAGGACATGGACCAGTTTCTCTGCGATCTTTTTCAAACGGCCCGCGAACCGATCACCAAGTGGATCGTCGCCGGGAAGTATGTCACCGGCAGCGAAATCGCGGATGCCGGTCTGGCCGAAATGCTTCCCACCTCGACGCTCATCGCGAACTTCCGCAAGCTGCAAGCAGAGCACAAAGGCCTGGCCGTTCACAATCCGGCCGGCCACAAATCGACACGCACCAAGCGCGCGCGTTAGAATTGCTTTCTTCAAAGCCCGGGGGTTCACCCCCTGGGATCTGCTCTGTAATTCTTCGATCGGGGGATCGATGCTCAAGGTTCTTGTACTTGTCGCGCTGCAACTTTCGGCGGCTTCGCTCCTCGCCGCGGACTTGACCGTCCACACGAACTTCGAAGGCGGCTCGGCGCGCATCGAAAAGATCGATCAAGCGACGCGTACGATTTCGATCTCACCCGGCGGCGATCCGGCGCGCGGGTGGCCTTGCTGGTGGTTCTGCCGCATCGAGGGAGCAGTCGCGGGCGAAACGCTGACGATCGATCTCGGCGCGAGTCCCGCCAACACACGCAACAACGGGAAACTCACGGATAAGCCGTTGGCCGCGAGTTGGTGCATGCCCAAGCAAGCGGCGTATTCGCTGGATGGGAAGACCTGGAAACAAACCGAACCGGGTAAACGCCAAAGCGAACGGATTCATTACATAGTCGATGGCCAGGACAAGCCGCTCTGGATCGCGTGGGGTCCAGCCTTCACGCCGCAGCAAACCGACGAGGTGATCGCGGAACTCACGAAACAAAAAGGAATCAAATCCTTTGAATTAGCCAAGACTCGTGAAGGCCGTCCTGTAAAAGGACTCCATTTTCAATCCGACGCAGATAAAAAACTGCCCGTCGTATGGGTGCAGGCTCGCCAGCATGCTTGGGAAAGCGGCGGCAGTTGGGTCGCGCGCGGTTACGCCGAATGGCTCGCCAGCGACGATGCCGATGCCGTGTGGCTGCGCGAGCATGCCGAGATTTATTGGATCCCGATCATGGACGTCGATAATGTCGCGACCGGCAACGGCGGGAAAGAAGCCGACCCGCGCGATCACAACCGCGACTGGGACGACAAGCCCGTCTATCCCGAAGTCGCCGCGGCGCAAAAGTTGATCCTGCAATTTGCCAAAGAAGAACGGCTGGCGATGTTCCAGGATTTGCACAATCCGGGTCCAAGTGACTTGCGACCATTTTTTTATGTCGGACCGCCCGAGCTCTTGTCTAAAGAAGGACTTGAGAAGCAAAGCAAATTTCTAAGTCTCGCACAGCAAGAGATTCAAGGGCCTCTCAAACTAGCAGATCAGCCGAAGATGACCGGGTCCAGCTATCACCCTTTATGGAAGCAGATGTGCAAATACTGGGTCACCGTCAATGCAAGTCCTGACGCGATCTCGCTTTGTTTGGAAACCTCATGGAACACGGCACAAAGCAATACCGAGGGTTACAAAATCGTTGGTCAACAATTGGGCCAAACGACTGCAAAATATCTGCAAGCGCAGTCGGACAAAGGAACGCCTTGAAACGTGGAAATACCGAACGCCTGAAAAAACGTCCGCACCCGTTGGGTCGAAATGACACCGGTGCCTTAATGTATCTACCTTCGCGGCTCAGCAGATTTCTTCAGCTCAGGATTTCACGCTAGGCAGGCCACGCCTTACTTGCCACAATTGGCGATAGAATTTTTCTAAGCATTCTTGTTTACTGTGCTTGCCTGATGAACTTTCGCGAACGCCTCTCGGATCCCACCACGCGCCGCTGGATCATGCGCGCCGCCAAATTCGGGATCATCGGGCTGCTCATTTGGGGCGGACATAAAACGCTTTCCGGCGCTTATGACGAGCTAACGAAAAACAATTTCAATTGGAACAAGATCGACGTGTGGTGGCTGGCCGCGGCCGCGGTGGTTTACTTGCTCGGCCAATTTCCGATGGCCATTTTTTGGCGCGCGATCTTGGTCGATCTCGGACAGCATCCGCCGTGGTATCGCACGATTCGCGCGAACATCATCGGGCATCTGGGCAAGTATGTGCCCGGCAAAGCGCTCGTCGTCGTGATTCGCACGGCGATGGCCCGCACGCCGCATGTCCGCACGGGTCCCTTGGTTGCGTCGATCTTTTACGAGACGTTCACATGCATGGCCGTCGGGTCGCTCTTGGCCTTGATCATGCTGCTGCCGCTCGTGGATTTCTCCTTGCCGTATTGGAAGCCCTGGCACTGGTTCGATGCGCCCGACGCGACGAAAGAGCCCGGCAGCGACCCGCGTATGTTCTTGCTCGCGCTCGGGCTAACCTGCGTCACGGGGATTCCCACGATCCCGCGCGTCTTCGATTGGGTCCTAGGAAAGCTACGCAAGGTCCGCCAGCCAAAGCCGGGCGACGTCGCCGAAACGATCATCGAAGAATTCGAACCCGCGCAACATACCAAGCATCAGCGTTTCCATCTCCGCCCACAAACATTGCTGCTCGGGTGGATCGGCGACGCGATCGCCTGGGCCTTGATGGGCTGGAGTCTGTGGGCGACGATCCGGGCCTTTGGCGTGGAGTTGGACTTATTGACGCACTGGCCGTTGCTCACTGCTTGCACCGCGCTGGCGATTGTCGCGGGATTCGCCTCATTGATTCCGGGTGGAGCTGGCGTGCGTGAGCTGGTCTTTATACTTTTGCTCCAGCCCTTGTTGCCCAAAGATGATCCCCTGCTTTCCGTGGCGCTGCTCTCCGTGGCGATTCCAATCGTGTTGCGCGTCGAGTGGCTGCTCGCCGAACTGGCGCTCTGCGGAATTCTCTACGTGATCCCGCCCAAAAAAGTCGAATAACCGCCGCAGTACCCATTCGCTTGCGGCTTAGCAATTTCTAGCGTTGAGAAGCTAAGAAACTCAGCACTCCACGTTTTGAATTCTCCGCACGCTTGAGTTATCTTATGTATCTCCCGCCGCTACTCATGGCCCACCCACGTGAAAGAATTGTCTCCGATGCTCTCGACGGTTATTCCGGTTTATAACGAGGACGAAAGTCTCGCAGCGCTGCATGCCGAGATGAGCGAAGTCGCGGCGGCTCATGGATTTGAGCTGGATATCATCTTCATCGACGATGGCTCCAAGGATGGCTCTTGGAAGTTGATCCAGGAACTGGCCCAGCGCGATCCGCGTGTGCGCGGGATACGATTCCGCACGAACTTCGGCAAAGCCGCCGCGTTGAGCGCGGGCTTCAAGATGGCGCGCGGCGAGTTGGTGATGACGCTCGATGCAGACTTGCAAGACGATCCGCACGAGATTCCGCGGTTCCTGGAAAAGATCAACGGCGGGCTCGATGTCGTCAGCGGTTACAAACAAGTCCGGCACGATCCGTGGCACAAGGTTTACCCCTCGCGCGTGTTCAATTGGCTCGTCAGTTGGATGACCGGCGTGAAGCTGCATGACCACAATTGCGGCATGAAATGCTATCGCCGCGAAATCTTTGACGAGGTGCGCCTCTACGGCGAGCTGCATCGTTTTGTCCCGGTCTTGGCCGCGGCGCGCGGGTACAAGGTCGGCGAACTCGTGATCAATCACCGCGCGCGCAAGTTCGGTCATTCCAAGTACGGGATGCGACGTTTTGTCAAAGGCTTCCTCGATCTGCTCACGGTCAAGTTTCTGACCAACTTTGGCCAACGTCCGCAGCATTTGCTCGGAACAATCGGGCTCTTGAGCTTCGCCGGCGGGTTGCTGGGGATGTTTTACCTGGCCGCGGTTTGGGTTTATCAGTATTTTGTTCCCGCGGGAGCCACGCCGCTGCATCAACGCCCTGCCCTGCTTTATTCGGCGTGCGCGTTTTTATTCGGCGGTCAAATTTTGTCGATTGGCTTGCTCGCGGAGATGCTTACCGCCTACTATGGTCGGGACAGCGACGTCTATTCGATCGCCGCCTCGACGGAATCATCATTAACAAAGCCCGCTAATGAGCTCAACCACGCCGCAGTCTCGCCCAACGACCCTGCCCTCTGATTCGTCCGCCGCGGAACCACTCTCGACGATGTCGGCCCGCGCGCGCTGGTCGATTTATCTGCTGCTGATCGCGCTCGCCAGCGGTCAAGTTCTCGGCAAAATTCTGGCCGTCAATTCGGTAAGTGTGATCGATGCGGAAAAGACGCTCCGCGCGGATTTTCAGAACGAACTGAAATATCTCTACGCTCAAGCAGCCGACACCTCCGAAGATCAGAAGCTCTACGCGACGGCACTCCGAGAAGAGTTCGGTATCGACGCCGCGACGCTGATCAAAAAAGAAGCGGATCGCGCGGCGTTGCTGGGACTGAAGCAAAAAGCCTCGCGCAAGTGGCCGCTCGAGAATCGCCGCGGGAATTGGGACGATCGCAAGCTCAATTACACTACAGCCGAATTGCTGGCCCAAGTGCGGCAGGAGATTCGCAAACAGCGCCCCTTCCTCAGCGGCAACGACCGCAGCCGCTGGCTAACCGTCCGATCGCTCGTCGAGAAGGGAACTTATGAGATCGACGAGATCACCAAATGGGAAAGCAGTTGGGACACCATCGACATGGTCTCGCACCGCAACGCCAACGGCGACATGCGGCTCTATTCCAGCAAACCCCCGCTCATGGCTACGATCATCGCCGGCGAATACTGGGTGCTGCACACGCTGACCGGCTGGACGCTGGGCGATCATCCTTTTGAGCTCGGGCGGATCATGCTCGTGACGTTCAACTTGCTGCCGCTGATCATCGGCTGGGTCGTCTTTGCCAAACTTGTCGACGAGTGGGGAGCGAGCGATTGGGGACGCATCGCCGCCGTGGCGACGATTTGCTTGGCCACGATGATGACGACATTTTCGGCAGCACTAACGAATCATCTGTGGGCGTTTGTCTGCGGCATTCTCACGATTTACGACGCCAGCCGGATTTGGCGCGGCTCCAAGAACCCGCTCTATTTCGCGGGGGCCGGGTTTTGGAGCACGATGCTGTTCACCAACGAGTTGCCGGCGGCAAGCTTGGCCGCGGGGCTGTTTTTGCTGCTGGCCGCGGTGGATCTGCGCCGCACACTGATTTTCGGAGTGCCCGCCGCGCTGCTGGTGCTGGCAGCCTTTTTCGGGACGAATTACTTGGCTCACGTGACGTTGCGTCCGGCTTACTCGCATGGGGCTGGCGATGTCGATGACAAGGACCTGGCCAGCACGACCGAAGAGAATTGGTACAAGTACAACTACAAGCGGGAATATGACGGCCGCGAAGTCAAAAGCTACTGGAGCGACCGCGAAAAGATGAACCCCGTCGATCTGGGCGAATCGAGCAAGCTGGTCTATGCCTGGCATGCGCTGTTCGGCCATCACGGCAATTTCTCGCTGACGCCTATCCTTTTGCTGGCGATTCCCGGAATGTACTGGATGGCGCGGGCGATCCCGCGCGAGCAGCGTTATTACGGGTGGCTGATCACCGGCGTGAGTTTGATCTGCCTCGGGTTTTATCTCTTTGCGATGAACCAACGGCAGCGGAATTACGGCGGGCCGATCAGCGCGTTTCGGCAATTGCTCTGGATCCATCCGCTCTGGCTTTTGGCCGCTGTACCCAGCTTTGATTGGGCTGCACGCTCGACACGGCGGCAGGTTTTCGTCGCGGTGCTGCTCGCCTGGTCCATGGTTTCGGTGACATACCCGACATGGAATCCGTGGGTGCAGAATTGGATCTGGAATCTCTATGAGCTCGCTGGCTGGCCAAGGATGTCGGGATAAGCCATATATGCATCCCAACCGGCTCTGTGAGATTCACAGCAGCTCATACTCGCGCAAAAAAATAGCCATCGAAAAATCGACGGCTATTGTAATTGCATAATAAAAACGAAGACCAGCCGCGTATGACCGTCCTCCGGGCTTCACCGGCAGGACTAAAACAACCGCCGACGCAGCAACAAGCCACAGCCAGCAATCGCGGCAGCGGCAATGATGCTCGGTTCTGGAATAGCTACTGGACTTTGGCGAAGGGTGAACGAAGTAACTCCCTGCGGAAGATCGGGAACATCAATCCGGAAGTTATACGTCTCCGCGCCTGTATCTTGTATTCCGTTGGAAAAGATCAACAAATCTTCAGAAAGCGCGACGGTTGAAAAGATTGATGAAGTAGGAGCGGAGTCGAACTGTGAAAAATCGAAATCCAAACCATCTCCGGATGTGCTGCTAACAAATGCGGTTCCCGTGCCGAAACCTAATTGTAACCGATAGCTGGACCAATCGATAAACGTATTGTTGTCGACTGATTCAAATATCTTGTATTCGGTTGTGCCGCCTGTGGGAGACACATTGAAAACGATATCGATAAAACCAACATTATCGAATCGTTTCACAACAACGGCCAAATTGTTATCCGTTATCCCGCCAGCCGTCGTGTTGTCGTTGTTAGTGTTTGGCGAAATGATCGCTGGTACGGCAACAGTGCCTAGGCCGGTGCCCGTGCCTTGTTGACTGCCAAAAACTTGTGCGCTAATGATCGCTCCAGCTTGAGCATTCGCAGGAGCGAATATCGTAATTCCCAAGGGCAACGCTAGTGCAGAAATAATGCTGTAGAAACGCGAGGTGTATGACATCAGGACCCCTTCAGGGAAAAAACAATCGTTAAAGCAGCATGAAACTCAGGAAATCCAATCAAAACGAATGAACCTTCGACCCAGATAAAGTGCCGAAAAAATCCAACTCGGTCGTGGATCAAAACTTTCGACTCGATCCGCGTGAAATAACCATGAGCGTCCGCTATCGAGAGCTTTAGTACCGCGCCTACAATGACCGCGGCAACATACTGCTCGACGATTCAATCATGGAATGATCAACAGCAACGCCTGCTCCGACGAAACAGACGACCGGGAAACACGGATCACCATTTAACACCATCGCCGCTCAGCGTTACGAACGCTGCTCAGCGCGAGACCATAGGGCCTGTTTCCCAAAACCAACTCACCTTAAATTTCAGTCAGCAATCACCAGCCAGAAAAAATCTCGGTTGATTGCTGGATATCTATTACCAACAACAGCATCCGCTTGCTCGGCACGTTCCGCCGATCAAGACAGCACACTCATGCATCGCCACAAGTCAGCATCGTGCGCCTGCGGGGAATCGGTTCCGCGCGGCACAATGCCGATCCTGGTCGAGGTGTTGCATGGACAAGCCTGCGCTTACCAAGCGAAGCGCTTGTTGCGGCGGCGATGAATTCCGTTCACACTGCCTGAACGCGATTTCGGCTGAATCGAACTGCGTTTTGGCTTGGCTTGTGTTTCGGAATGCTCGCGGCGCACTTGCACTTGGTATTCTGGTTCCTGATCGGCATCTTCGTCTTGATACCACTGGTTCGGGGCATTCATGTGAAAAACCTATTGATGGAATGAAAAAAAACAAAAACTATCCGGCTCTTCTCTGACATGAGTTATGGCGTTGGTAATTGGCGGATTAGCGCTGCGGGTGGTGCAGTTTCTCCACCACTTGTAGGGCTTGTTCGCACAAATCGGTGAGATCGCTTTGCGGCAGGATTCCCGGCAAATAGGACCAAGCACCAAGTTGCCGCGCCCATAGTTCCACGGAACCATCCTGAAGTTGGCTGTCATTCACAGGTCCGTTCACGACCAACAACACTCCGCCAACCCATTTGATGTACTCGGCCAAGTTGCGGAAATTGTCCGAATTCGCCTCGCTCACATCCTGAAAATCGATCAAAGCCAGCTTGATGGAATGGCGGCACATGAATTTAAGCGCTTCATGCGGATCGGAAGTCACATAAGTCTCCCAGCCTCTGGTGAGGGCGGCCTGGCAGAACATTGCTTGATGCTCCGGCGTTGCCGAAACAATCAAGCAAGGCCAGCGTCCAAGCTGCGCGTTGAGAGCCTGAGCAGGCTCAAATCGCGTAGCAGTAGTGGACGGCTTGGGAGACAGCAACGTCGTTATCATGAAACAAATCCTTGCGGAGCTTCCTCGAACCTGTGGCAAACAACCCGGCACAACCTTGGCGGCAAAACCACAGCCTCGGAGATGCATCGCTAGCAAATCACCAACACACAGCGAGCCTAGAAAAACTACATAAAAGCTTCCGAGGCTCATCGCACAGACACGCCTTCTAAAACGTGTCACACAGTAATCAACTCGCGGCAGACAAGTGAGAACACCGTCAACCCAAGCGAGCCTTTGCAATCAAAAACCGAGAAGCCCTGCCACCGGAGCGTATGAAGAAGCCTGCCGCATCAAGACAAACGAGAGCAAAACAACCTGACTCCAGCAAAAGAAAATGGAGCCAAGGGATCCGCACAACGCAGCCAATAGCGACCCTCCCTCAATACCGACTAAACGGCGCGATTGCGAAACAAATCAAACAAGAACTGCAAGCCCGTCCAGATGCTGCGCTGGCTTCGGCTTATCTGCACCGACGGAACTTGCGTCGCGCGAACAGCCGAAGAATTAGCACTCGTACGAAACATATGCATCCATACACCTTGAGGTTGGGCAACATCCTTCGGGAAAGGAGTTGCTGTACATAAAATCAGGACACTTCTAACTAAGCAATGACCATGCCGCATGCACATGAAATCGAATTTATTTCAGGAAACCTGCATATTCCCGGGTGTATTCAGACATTCGTCTTCATAACACCAACAATCAAAAATAGCCTAAAGCCCGCGACTGATTCACTAACTTGGTGAATCATCGCGACCGGAGATCGAGTAAGTTGAAGCGCTGTATTCGCTTATAGAATGAATTCACTGCTTTGGTAGAGCTTCACTGTTTTAGTGATACAAGAAGAGTGGCCCTGTAGCTTGCATGAGCGAACGCGAACGCGTTGAAATTGGCGGCGTCGCCATTCTGGCCTTTTCAGTAATACCGCTGCATTAGAGATGCAATCTAGCGATTGGCATAAGAAAGAAGGCGGGGAGAATTTTTTGATCCATTCTCGGGTCTTCATTATTTTTGCGAGCTACACACAGAAGCAGGCCTTTGAGTGGCAACTCTTGTTCATCATGATTGTGATGGAACGGGCAAGGGCGGCGGCCCTTAGACACCGTCATCGTTGACGGCCGAGATCAACTTGAGAAAGTCGTCCATCGTTTGTGGACGCTGTTCCGGAGCTGGATTCAGGCACTGCCGAATCGACGCGGCCAAGGTTTCATTGATACGCGGACAAAACTGCATGATCGGAAGCGGTTCCATTTTGTCGTGGTTCAATGCCGCCGTGCCGGATGCATTGCCGCGCGGAAACGGCAATGCAAATGCATAGAACTCAAATGCCAAGACACCAAACGCAAAGATGTCGACCCGCTGATCCGTTTTCTTGCGCCGCACCACCTCGGGGGCCATGTAATTCGGCGTCCCCACACGATTCCCAGGCTGCATAAACTCGGGCTTTGCCGGCAGCGTCAAGCCGAAATCGATCAGCTTGACCGTATTCAAATCTTTACTGCACACATAATTTCGCGGGCAGATATCGCGGTGGATGTACCCCGATTTATGAACGAAAGCGAGCGCTTCGGCCGCCTGCCGCAGAAGATTCAGCCGCTTGCCCTTGAGTTTCGGGTCGCGGGCGACGATCAGCGAGTTCATGCCGGGACCTTCGAGAAACTCCATGACGATGAACTGTTCCCCTTTGGTGGTGATTCCGTGCTCGTAGGTTTCCACAATTCGGGGATGTTTGAGTGACATCCCGACTTCGCCCTCGCTCGGTTTGTTGAGCGCTTTGAACCTGCCTTCGACGGCATCGGTCTTTTCGGTGTTCAAGATCTTGAGGCCGACGACCTTGCCGTCATTCTTTCGATCGCGAGCTAGAAAGAATTCGGACATCGTGCCCGAAATTGCCTCGCGCATGATCTCGAAGCGGTCTTGAATATTGACCCGACCACCGCCGCTAAACATCGTCTTCAACGAATCGAACAAACCCATGATTACTCCACTTAAAGGATATATTTGATTTTAGTTAGCGACGCCACAAGTTCCCAGGTCGCGGCGGAAAAAGACGTTGGGTTTAGGGGTTGGGGGGTTCGGGATTGGGGGAAAATCAATTCAAAACGCTGAACTACCTGACCGCTTGCGTCAGAGCTGAGCGCAGCGAGTGAGGCTGCGACGAGCGGAATGATCCCCAACTCAACAAAAAACCGAGGTGAATCTTGCGAGTCGCCGCGGTCAAATCTCGAATAATTGGCAGAAATAGATTTCAAGAAGAAATGTACGACGGATATCTAGTCCGTCGCAAAGCGTGTTTGTATTTCGACGGACTAGAAGTCCGTCGTACGGCCAAAGTGCCAGACTACTTGCCGCAATAGTCAATCGTCCGGGCAATTTCGCTCTTCAGGTCCTGCCGGCGGACGATCCGATCGACAAACCCGTGTTCCAGCAAGAATTCACTCGTTTGGAAGCCCTTGGGGAGTTCGATTCGGATTGTCGCCTTGATCGTGCGCGGGCCGGCAAAGCCGATGAGGGCCTTTGGTTCGGCAAAGCAGATATCCCCAAGCGAGGCGAAACTGGCAGCGACGCCCCCCATCGTGGGATTTGTTAGGACGCTGATGTAGAGCCCGCCGCGTTCATGATAACGGGCTAGCGCGGCCGAAACCTTGGCCATTTGCATGAGTGAGAGGATGCCTTCGTGCATCCGCGCCCCGCCGCCCGAGGCGCTGATGATGATCAGCGGCAAATTCTGCTCTGTCGCGCGTTCCACCAGGCGAGTCAGCTTCTCGCCGACGACCGAGCCCATGCTCCCCATAATGAACGCCGAATCGGTGATTCCTACGGCGACGCGGCGAGCGCGGATCATGCCATGCCCGGTGAGCACGGCGTCCTTCAAGCCGGTCCGTTTCCGTTCCGCGACGAGCCGCTCGGCGTAGCTTTTTTTGTCGGCAAACCCGAGGGCATCGACCGAGATCAAATCGGCGTCCCATTCCTCGAATGTTCCGTCGTCCAGCAACTGCGCGATACGATCACGGCCTGAAACGTACCAGTGATAATTACATTCCGGGCACGTATTGAGTTGTTGTTCCGCGGCCTTGACGAAGATTGTCGCCTGACAGCCGGGGCATTGTTGCCAAAGTCCCTCGGGAACTCCCCGTTTCGCGCGCTTCATGGCTGGAGTCGGTGGAATTGATTCAGAAATCGCCGGAATTGAATCGGAAATCGTCGCCATATCGTTGACCAATGCGGGAAAAACGACAAACTCGCCTGCTGGTCAGAGACCGGCCAAGAATTTCTATGCTGGCTCGATCTGACACATGGAGCAGCAGAAAACCAGGACTTGCCTAAATGTACCGTTCCCCCGGCGAACGGGAAACAGGGAAAACCTGACAATCTGCCGATGTTTGAGCGAGAAAGGGCCTGATATTATCCGTTTTTCGACTTCGGCACGAGACTCGGAACCGCCGCCGAATTCGACATTTTCCAGCGCGTCGGATGGACTTCGATCGTTTCCGTCGGTGGTTGCTTGGCCGTGGCTTCCCACAGATCGCCATATTCGGTTCCCAACAGCCGACGACGCAGGACACTCGCCAACGGTTCCTGGGCCACGATGCCGACGACTCCATCTGAATTCTTACGCACGATTCGGTCCAGCGCGTCTTCGATTCGCGTCTGCGCTTCTTTGAGCATCTCGCCTTCAGGCGGACAAACGGATTCGGCGTTCTCCTGCCACTGCTTGCAAACCTTGGACTGCTTCTCGCAGATTTCGTCGATGAGCATCCCCTGCCAAAGACCGTGATCGAGGTTCGTCAATTCGGGCAAGGTCTTGTGCTTGAGCTTCAGGGCATCGGCGAGGATTTTCGCCGTTTGCTCTTCGACACCTTCATCGGTCGAGTAAATCACTGTTGGCTTCAACTCGCGGACTTGGGGAATCAACGCGCGGACTTCGGCCAGGCCGCCTTCCGAGAGCGGAAGTTCCAAGTTGCCAGCGATACGCCCTTGTTCGGAATAGACTGTGGCGCCTGGCCGAATGAGAACGATCTGCATAGAAGTAGACCTTGAGGAATGACGTTTGAATAACAGCTTCATGACAACGATAACTCGCGCAACTCCTGCATCGGCTTCTTATAGTCGGCGTGGCGGAAGATGCCAGACCCGACGACATACAACTGTGCCCCGGCTCGCCCACATTCGGCAATCGTTTTTTCATTGACGCCGCCATCGACTTCGAGCAATAGCGACGGATTCTTTTGGGCCGCCCAATCCCGCAAAAACCGCAGTTTTTCGAGCGCCGCGGGATCAAAGCTCTGCCCCCCAAACCCGGGCATCACGCTCATCACCAGCACCAAATCGCAATGCGGCAAACAGCGAACGATCGACTCGACCGAGGTCGGCGGATTGAGGGCCAAGCCTGCACCCGCGCCAAGTTGGCGAATCTCTTGGAGCAGCGGCACCGGATCATCGGCCGCTTCGATGTGGATCGTCATGATGTCGGCGCCCGCCTCGCGGTAGTGACGCAGATACTTGGCCGGATTGGCGATCATTAGATGAACATCCAACGGCAAATCCGTGACCCGGCGGCACGCTTCGACAATCGTCATGCCGTAAGTCATGTTCGGGACGAAGTGCCCGTCCATGACATCGAGGTGCAGGCACTGCGCCCCGGCCCCTTCCAAGCGCCGAATTTCGGCCGCAAGGTTGGCAAAGTCGCATTGCAATAGCGACGGCAAAATCGCGGGCAACTGGGATCGCAAGCGAGCCAGGCGCGCAGCCGTCGTAGAAGAAGAAGCGTTAGTTGTTATCGCCACAGAATAACGAGTCAGTCACCCTTGCGCAGTAGCTCGACAATTTCGAGCCCCGTGTCGCATCGAATCAATTCAGGTTGTCTGGAACTCGTGCGGAAAGGCAGAGCGTATTGCGCGGGCCGAACGTCGACTCGCGGTTTCTCCGAAAGCCTAGGCTCATTCGCCAGAATAGCGAACGATCTCACGCCAAGCTCATCGAGCATCCGGCGATTTCCCCGCCCAATGCACACGCATTATAGCAGCTAGCCTAGGCGCGTTGGCAACTCCCTCCGGGCAGAGTTGTGGCAAATAATTCCCGCAATTATGGTGAGGTGTCCGAAAACGTTGTTTTTCAGAGCTATTGTAAGCAGGGCTAGCTCTGTCAGGATGTGCCAAAGACGTTAGCTCGAAACTTTTGTGCCCTCGATAAAAATGCTCTCCAAGGGGCGATCATCGAGTTCCGTGATTCCGGGCAAGCCCGAAGCAGATACTTGGTACGAACACGAAGCGACGTTTCCAAAACCATTTCGTTCAAGCAACTCGCGCGTCATGGTGTCGGTAAAAAGGCAGCGTGAACGACCAAACCATGTGAGTTGGACTACCAGCTTGGCCGAGAGATCTTTAACCACCTCGTCCCCGATTAGAAAATAGTCGCGGTCACCAGTTTGGTAAGCGCGAATCGCGCGATCCATGTCGGGCAAACTCAAGCGGAGAACTCCGCCGGGTTTCAGAACGCGATGCAATTCACGCAGAGCCGCATCGAGATTGTTGTAGGCAATCTCAGGCAAGACATGGATGCTGACAATGTAATCAATGCTATTTTCGGCCAAGGGTAAGCCCTTGAGCACATCGCCAACGATTTGCACACCCGGCCATGGATCGATATCCGAATTGATCCAGCCATATCGTGCGGTTGGTCCGCATCCCCAATTGAGTCGTTGCATAATAAAAGAGCCAGGTCTTGTGAGTCAGTTGAAAAAAAGAAGTCTTGGCGTTGTTTTAGTTCTGTCCGATCCGCAGAACATCGTCGCGGCCTAGAACTAGAAATGCTTCGGCGTAGTGACTTGGCGGCGAAAGAATGGCACGGTAGGCCGATAGGCCAAGGTAGGCCGCCGAGTAATCCAAGACAGCTAATTGCGACCGGTGTTCGGCAATCGCAGCGCGTTTTTTCTCAATAGTTCCGTCAATTGGAACAAGAGTATTGGGTTCCAGCGGGCTCCAGACTTCGTACAACCACACAGACTCGACCGCGGGGCATTTTGCGAGCGCGCGTTGAAACCAGCAGAACGTCGCGCGATGATCCGGATGTCGATCACCATGCCAACAAACAAAGACACGCTGGTAGCCGCCGTGAAGAAGAAGCTCGACAAGTTCTTTTTGCAGATCCGCTTGTTGCGCGACCTCGCCATCACGGCCCGACAGAAATATCGACTGTCGCGCGCCAAGTATTTGCGCTGCGGCAACTGCTTCGGCGGAGCGCGTCGCCGCAAGTTTTTGCGCCGCGTTAGCATCGGGCGTTGAATTGGTTTCGGTGCCCCGTTCTCCGCGCGTCACAAATGAAATGTCCACATCAACACCGGCGGCGGCGAGCATGGCGATTGTTCCGCCACAGCCCAGCGACTCGTCGTCGGGGTGCGGGGCGATGACGAGTACTCTAGATGAATTGTTCACGGTCAATCTCCTGAGGCCACCTTATCAGTCATTTGCGAAATGTCAGCGAATTCAGCAACCCATCGAGCAATAGCAGATATCCTGATAAATTCAGCATCTTTCACAAGTACTTTGCTTTATCGTCATGTAAAAAACTATTAGCGACAACATTTTCGTGACTTCCAATGACTGCGCAAGTTTGTCGCACCAGTACACATGGTTTTGTGTTTTCTTAAAGATTTCTATTGTGTTTGGCGCTCGTAAAAGCAATGCTCAACTTTCTGCTCTTCTCTTACTTGGTTGCTCCCGATTCTAAAAATCTTTGTAGCAAGGTTCCTTGCTATTTCACTAGCAATAATCGATGAGGAGTTCTCATGACATCTCAATCGTCACAGACAGTGTCGCTCTGTCTGATCGTGCGGAACGAAGAATCGAATCTCGCCCGTTGTCTGAATTCCGTACACGACCTTTTTCACGAAATTATTGTTGTCGATACGGGTTCCACCGATCGAACTTGCGAAATAGCAAAAGAGCACGGAGCACGGCTTATCGAGTTTCCCTGGTGCGACGATTTTTCCGCCGCGCGCAATAAATTTCTGGATCATGCCACGGGCAATTGGATTATGTGGATGGACGCCGACGACATCCTGCCCGCCAATCAGCGCGAACCTTTGCGCAATTTGCTGAACTCGCTAGACGAGACTCCGCGCGCCTATCATTTTTGGGTGAACTCGCCCAAGGATCAGTCCGAAGAACAAGCGGGATCCAACTCGCTGACCCAGATTCGACTATTTCGGGCTGATCCGAGATTGCGCTGGACCCGACGCGTCCACGAGCAGATATGTCCCGCTTGTGAAAAGCTTGGCTATGCGCACGAGTTCTGCGACATTCAGATCCAGCACCTGGGTTATCGGGATGCGGCGTTGATGCAACGAAAAATCAACCGTGATCTCCGCTTGTTGCGCATGGAGTATGCCACGGACCCCCACGACCCAGGCACACTGCTCTACTTGGGTCTGAATTTGATGAAGACGGGAAAGTATGCAGAAGCTTATGGCTATTTGATGCAGGGTTATCAAGTCACGCGAAATTCGTCGGTACCTTATGTGGCCTCCCTGCTGTCATTATTGGTTGATTGCTTAATCAAAAACGGTCAGCTTGAGCATGCTTGGAGCATTTCCGAAGAAGGGCTGCGGCGCTTTCCTAAGGATCTTGAACTTTCTCTCCAGCAGGCGGTGTTTCTTTTTCATCGGCAGCAAACCTCGCAGGCAATCCATTTGCTTCGAGATTGTTTAGCCCGACCGCCAATTCGTGACACCTTTTTTGGTTCAAGCAATTTGCTCAATGGGCGCGATATCAAAATATTGCTCGCACGGTGTTACACCGAAGAGCAATCCTTTCAAGAAGCCGAGCGCCTGTATCAAGAATTGCTTGCAGACGAGCCGGACAACGCGCATTTATGGGGATATTTAGGCGCGCTGTATCTTATTCAAAAACGATTTGGGGACGTGGATCATGCCATCCACCAAGTCGAGAAGTGCACAAACGGCAAGAGTGTTGCCGAAGTGCTTCGGGCGGCGATCCATTTCGAACACAACAACTTTTCCGAAGCCCGCAAACATTGCGAAGTGGCAATTCTGCATCAGCCCCAAAGCGGTTGGGCAAGAGCGATGCTATGCCAGGTCCTCTATCGGCTGCAAGATCCCGACGGACAGCTTGAAAACGCTTTGCAAGATTTGCTGCGGATCGACCCGATGAATCAAATGGGTCACAATATGCTCGCAGAAATTAAAAAACTTCAACAATTGCAACAAGCGCAATGGAGCGTGAACGTCAACATGTAGCTTCATACCAGCACTGCGCGCCCGCATTAGAAGCAAGTAATCGCCAAAAAACTCGACAAACAGCCGGCTCTCAAAGATAATAAATCTCAGGCACGCCAGATACTTCGCACTCTGATCCGTGTTAATTCTCTGGGGTTATTACTCGGTTGGAGTTTGGCGAATGTGGCGGAACTATCTCAATAAATTCTCTCGCACCTCCGGTCTAACGACTTGGCGTTGGGCATTGGCAAGCATTCTTGCCTTTTTCTTGTTTACGGCTTTTGGCTTGCTGGTCGCCATTTGGGGGATTGGTCAAGATCTAGAACAAATCCGTCTGACGCTCATCCAGTCTGAGGTCGGACGGCTCCGCTCGCATGCGATTCGGACCGTGTCAAATATCCAAGACGAAATGCACAAAAAGGCCACTGATGACTTGGCGTATTTAAATCAAACAAATCACCCACGCCGTAACTGGAACCGCTCATTTCATCAGGATAAATCCCGTGTGTATGCTGCGGTGATCGATGCTACAGGCAAGGTTGTGTTGCATTCGGACCCCTCCTTCGAAGGAAAACAACTCCCTGCTGTATGGTACAAGCAGACCTTGCGCGAAGAGGACGGGTTGGAAGATGTGGTCATCACCGACGTTCCTTCGTTGACCAACGGAGCTACCGCTTACGATGTCCAGGTACCTATTGTTATTCATGACAAACTGATAGGAAGCTATCATTCGGGTCTGAGTTCCGCATGGCTTGAGCAGACAATCGCCGAGAAAAAATCGATCTCCAAATCTATTTGGGTCTGGGTGCTGCTTGCCATGTTGTTGTTCGAGGTATTTGCCGGATTAGCTTTGTTTTATGCCAGCCGTCGGATCGCGATTCTCAACGAGTCGAGCAAAATGGCACGAACCCGACGTTACGCCGAAATCGGTCAACTCATGGCCGGCATTGCCCATGAAATTCGCAATCCGCTGAACGCGATGCGTCTCAATATCCATGTCCTCCAGCGTAACGATTCCGACGAGCACGTTGAATTGCCGGAGGGTTCGCTCAATCGGAATGCCCTGCTCCAAGATACCCAGATCGAAATCGACCGTGTCGAAGGTCTCGTGAGGATCCTACTGGGTTACGCTCGTCCCGATGTGCCGCGTTCGGAACTGCTCGATGTGCGGCAAGAAATTCAGACGATTCTCAATTTTCTGAAGCCTTCCTTAGAGCGGCGCGAGACTCTGGTCGTGGCTCGTCTGCCGGAAGAAACTCTGCGGGTAGAGATGGATCGGGATCGATTTCGGCAAGTCCTGCTCAATCTGCTTAACAACGCGTGCGAAGCCATGCCATCCGGTGGAACCATCGATATCGTCGTGTGCCATGTTGAAAAGCAAGTCGAGATTTCCATCAGTGACCAGGGCGAGGGGATTCCGCACAATCTCCGCGAACGGATCTTTGAGCCATTCTTTTCCACAAAAGAAACCGGTTCTGGACTCGGTTTGGCGATTGTTCAGCGGCACATTGATGATGCCGGCGGACATGTCTTCTGTGCCCAATCTTCGAGCGGAGGCGCTAAAATGACTGTGCGCATCCCCTTGCAGACGAAAACTGAAGCTGCCGTTCGATCGCGTCCACCAGTGTGAGTTGTTGGTCTCGAGCAGTAAACTTTCTGGCAGATTAATTACATGCAGTGATTGTGTGGTTGACAACCTGCGCCAGAACAGCGAATGATTTCAGACCAACCGAATCGAGCATCCGGCGATTTCCCCGCCAAATGCTATTCCTAGTAGATCAAAGCTCCGGGGGTGTCTGCGCAATTCCCCTCGCTAGCGACTTGCCGCAAATTGCTATATTCAAATGGTTTGCGGTCGAGGAAGATGATTCTGCAAGAAATTTTCTGACGGCGGATTTGCCCGCTTTGCGGATTTCCGAAACCTAGCACAGTGGATGCTGGGTACAACACACCAGCCAGTGCATCCAACGCACTAGCTGCGTTATCATCTATAAAGGAGTTGTTCGATGCTTCGTTCCACATGGCTTTCCTGGATGACCGCACTCTCGGTCATCGCGTTTACTTCCGTTCAAACACAAGCCGAAGAAGCACGAGCGCAAGCCGAAGTGGCCTATTATCGAGTCGCGCTCGATGATTTGAAACTAACCGCTGGGAAATTGCCCACGGACGAAGATCGCAACGAGAACTTCCGCTGGAACTGGCGCTGGCAAGGCATCTTGCGCCCCTATATCGTCTTGGACAAAGAGGGCGAAGGATACTATCTCCCTGATCGTATCATTCGCGCGGTGCCGAGCGGTGGGACCGAAGAAACTGATCCCTTGAGCATGATTTATGTGAAAGCCGAAGCCGGCAAAAACGTAACGGGCCGACTCTATTTGCCCAAGCGTGATTTCAGCGGCATGGTCGAAGTCAAATTCTCGATCCCAGCAGACAAAGCCAACGCCAAACATCGCAACGCATTTTATGAGACCAAAGCAAATTACTATCACGAGCTAAGCGATCGCCAAATTCCCGGCGGTGCGTGGTGGCGTTATCAAGTGCAACTCGCCGATCGCGAGTTGGGGAAGAAGAATGAACAGCAGAACAACAATCGAGCACTGTTTCGGCCAAATCGTTTTGCAGCAGACGATACGTTCGATCTCTTCACCGGCGGCCGCGCGATCAGCGAGAACTTGCAACTTGATCGCCCGATCGGCAACACCGACGGCAATCAAACGCCGGTCGAGATTGACACGCTGAAGGGCATCACCGTCGCCGAAATCGATTGGACGAAGCTGACCAAGGATCTGAAGCCGAAACTCGATCCGCTGGCCGAATTGATTCCGTCGGATCAGCACGTCGTGTTCTTTCCAACATTCAACGCGCTGATTCGCATCGCCGATGAAGCCGAAGTCCACGGCACGCCGGTCCTGCGTCTTGCCGAACCGCGTGCTGAAGATGCCCGCACGATCGAGCGCTATCAGCAGCAGCTTGCGTTATCCCTCAGCGGACTCGGCCGCATCGTCGGGCCACAAGTGGTGAAAAGCGTCGCCCTCACCGGCTCGGACATGAACTATCGCACGGGCACCGACATCGCGGTGATCTTCGAAACGACCGATCCCGCAGCGCTCGAGCAAATGCTCCTCGCCAAAGTGAAACTCGCTACGCTCCAAACCAAAGACGTTGAATCGTCCGACGGCGAAGCCGGGGGTCTCAAGTATCACAGTTACCGCACCCCAGATCGCAAGCTCTCGTGCTACATCGCCAAGCTCCCCAACGCCGTGCTAATCAGCAACTCGCCGTATCAAATCGAACGGATGGGCCAGGTGCAGCAAAAGAAAACGCCAACACTGGCGAGCTTGCAGGAGTACATTTTCTTCCGCGACCGCTACAAATACGGCGAAAGCGACGAGACGGCGTTTGCGTTCCTCAGCGACGCGACGATCCGCCGCTGGTGCGGGCCGCGCTGGCGGATCGCCAGTTCGCGCCAGATTCGCGAACTCGGCGTGATGACACACCTCGAAGCGCGGTACATGGACAAGATCGTGACGGGCAAGGTGAAAGCCGGACCTGTGAACAGTGATCTGGAACTAGCCTCGACTGGCGAATTGACACTCGACGGCGATGGGATTCATTCTTCGCGTCTCGGCTCGCTTGAATTCCTGACGCCGATCGCCGAGTTACCGCTGACAACAGTCACCAAAGCCGAAGCCCAGGCATATGACCGCTGGCGGACGCAATACCAATCGAACTGGCGCTGGGCATTTGACCCGATCGCGCTGCGGCTCACCGTGCAGGACAACAAACTGGCGGCCGATCTCTCGGTGATGCCGCTGATCTTTGGCAGCGAATACAACGAATTTATCAGCATCACGCGCGGCGCCGAAATCAAACCGACTTCCGGCGATCCCCACAATGCGCTCGTCCATTTCGTCATGTCGCTCAACACCCAGTCGCCGCTGATTCGCTCGGGGAGCAACTTCGTCTCGGGCATGGTGCCTGGCGCGAAGGTTGATGTCCTCAGTTGGCTCGGCGAGTCGATCTCGGTCTACGCCGACGACGATCCGATCTGGGAAGAACTAGCCAAGCTCGATCAGGAGAAATGGGAACAAGAGATGAGCAAAATGTTTCCCAAACTGCCGATCGCGGTTCAGTTCGAGGTCAAGAACGCGTTCAAGGCGACGCTTTTCCTCTCGGGTGTGCGAGCCTTTATCGAGCAAACGGCACCGAACATGACCGAATGGGAATCGATCAAATTCGACGACGACACAGCCTACGTCAAGATCACCGCCTCGCGGCAAGCCCGCAGTACCATGCCCGATGAAGTCAAAGAACTGGCGATCTATTACGCGATTTCCGGCGACTCGCTCACGGTCACGCTCAATGAAACGGTCATCAAGAATGCACTCAAGCGGCAAGCGGCGCGAGCCAAAGCCAAAGAAAATCCCGACACCAAAACCGAAGTCGCGCTGAACACGAAACCGTGGCTCGGCAAGAACTTGGTCCTGCGCGCGGACAAGAAGCTGATCGATCTGGCGATGCACGCCTCGCGCCGCGAGCGGCAGAGCAACATTCAAACGCTCGCCTGGAACAACTTGCCAATCCTCAACGAATGGCATCGCCTCTATCCCGACCGTGATCCGGTCGCCGTGCATGAGCAAGTTTGGAAAACCAAACTCGTCTGCCCCGGCGGCGGCAAGTACGTCTGGAATGATGCGTGGCAAACGATGGAATCAACCGTCTACGGCCACCCCGGCGAACCCAAGGATGGCCCCATCGTCACACCCGGCATGCTCGGCCTCGAATCGGCCGATTTCGGTATGACGTTTGAAGAGCAAGGTCTCCGCGCTCGCGCGGTCTTGGATCGCAAGCTGAAGAAAGACTAGCCGCATGAACCGCAGTCCGTAGCCATACTTCGAACGAGACGCTCGAAGCACGGCTTCGAGCTACGAAAAAAGCACCGTCAATTGACGGTGCTTTTTTCACAACTAGCGACGGGCGGACTTGAACCGCCGACACCCGGCTTATGAAGCCGGTGCTCTAACCAACTGAGCTACGTCGCCAAACGAGTTTTCCTAGAAAAACGAAGACACATTTGCCACGTTTCTTGGACCTATTAGATTACCGATTACAATGATTTGCGGCAAGTCCCCGGAGTTCGCGATGTAACAAGTTAAAACGCTCCTCTGCGAGTCGCCGCTAAACGAAAATTCAATGCTGACGATGACAAATTCACCTCCCCTCGATCTACAAGTCAACGGTTACGGCGGGATCGATTTTAATCAGGACGACCTGACTCTCGAACAACTGAGCACCGCTTGCCAGCGTCTGCAAGCCGATCGCGTCGGCGGAATCTTGGCGACGATCATTACCGAGCAATTGCCGCAGATGCAGCATCGCATCCGTCGGTTGGTGGAACTCCGCGCGCAAGATTCGTTGCTGCAAGAAATGATCGTCGGCCTGCACATCGAAGGGCCGTTCATCAATCCTGCCAACGGCTACCGCGGCGCACATCCGCTCGATGCCGTGCGGCCGGCGGAACTCGACGCGATGAAGTCGCTGATCGAAGCAGGCGGCGGACTCGTGCGCTACGTCACGCTCGCCCCGGAATGCGACGCTGGTTTTGACGTAACGAATTATCTTGCCAAACAAGGCATCGCGATCGCCGCGGGGCATTCGGATGCCACCTACGAACAATTGCGCGGCGCGATCGATGCCGGACTGACACTGTACACTCATCTCGGCAATGGCTGTCCGGCGCAGATGGCGCGGCATGACAACATCGTGCAGCGCGTGCTGGCGTTGCGCGAAAAGCTATGGATCACGTTTATCGCCGACGGCGCGCATATTCCGTTCTTTGCGCTGCGCAACTACTTGGACCTAGTCGGCGACGATCACGCGATTATCGTGACCGACGCGGTTGCACCGGCGGGGCTTGGCCCGGGACGCTACAATCTCGGACGCTGGGATTTGCTGATCGGCGAAGACCTCGTCGCGCGCTCACCCGACGGATCGCATCTGGTTGGCTCAGCCCTCTCGATGCCGGGCGTGATCGAGAACTTGCGCCGCGAGTTGGGCTTCTCGCCGGAAAAAATCGAACGGTTGATCTCGATCAATCCGCGCCGCGCGCTGGGCATGCTGTAGGTCAGGCTTCAGCCTGACAAGCTTGCAGCAACAGCATCGATGCTCGTCAGGCTGAAGCCTGACCTACATCACGGCGAAATAGTTCTCGATTGCCACATCGAAGTATTCGTTGGTAAGCACCGGCGGGCGGTTCATGAAGCGGCAGAAGTTGCGGATCTGCAAGAGCAAGTCGCGCGGCTGGCAATTGCGGAATGGACGGTTCGCGCCTTTGTAATGCTTCTGAATCAAGTATGTTAGCGGCTCTTCTTGATAGACGAAGCCGAACTTGGGCGCGAGGATCTTGAAGAGCTGACGAAATTCGTCTTCGCTCGGGTCGATCACGTCGATCTTATAGGGAATCCGGCGAAGGAACGCTTCGTCGACGAGATCCTTGGGCTGCAAATTCGTCGAGAAGATGATCAACTGGTCAAAGGGAACCTGAATCTTCTTGCCGCTCGCCATGTTCAAAAAGTCGTAGCGCTTTTCCAGCGGCACGATCCAGCGATTCAGCAATTGATCGACGCTCATCTTCTGCCGGCCAAAGTCGTCGACGACCAGCGTGCCGCAATTACTCTTCATCTGCACCGGTGCTTCGCTGATGCCCGTCAAGCGATTGTTGGTGACTTCGAGATTCTCCATCGTGAGTTCACCACCGACCACGATCGTCGGGCGGCGGATGCGAATCCAGCGACGGTCGACTTTGCGTTGCTCCACAATCCCGCCCGTCGCTTCGAGCGGACAAACAGTGTGGGCATTTGGATCGAAGAGCCGCAGGATTTCGCCGTCGATTCCAATCGCGCGGGGAATCCAGATGTATTCGCCAAACGCCTTGGTGATCCGTTCGGCGATGCTCGTTTTGCCGTTGCCCGCCGGGCCGTAAAGGAACATGCCGCGGCCCGAGTTGATCGCCGGGCCGAGCCGCTTCAGCATTCGTTCATTGATCAACAGGTCATCGAAAGCCGCTTTCAAATCGTTGAACGTGGGGTGCTGTGTTTCGAGCGACTGGGCTTTGACGCTGGCAATGTACTCCGACAGTGACACCGGCGCGGCACCGAAGTAGGTGGAAGTCTGTGTGTGCCGACGGGCGCGCTCGCGGCCTTTGTCCGACAGCGCAAAGGTAAAGTCGTTCATCGCGGCCGAACCCTTGTGGAACAGCCACTGGTCGGACTTCATCTGCTGCAAGCTAGCTTCGATCAGCCCGAACGGCAGTTTGATTTGGTCGCTGACATCGCGGCCGGTCGCTTCGCCGCGCGTGAGCAGGTACTTGAGGATCAACTCCTCGACCAGGCTCTCGGTGACTTTCGCATCGCGGTACGATTTTGGTTCGACGGGAAAAAACTCGTCGCTCGTCTTGGGTGAAAGCGGCATGACCTCGCTCATCTCCAACGCGCCGGCATTTGCTTTGCCGATGAAGTTGTCACGCGAGGAGACCGTTTTGTCGGTTGAAATCGATTCTTGGCCCGTTAGTTTGGCAATCCGCCCGAGCAGTTCTTCGAGCTTGTCTGACTTGGCGGGCGGGATTGGCGCGGAGTCATTCGAGATTCCGCCGTTCCATGTCGCGGCACCGTTCAGGTGCTGATTTCGATCAAGCAAATCATTGGAGTTGGACATACTACCCACGCGCACGGGAAAATGAACGAACATGCGGCGGCCGGTGCCGCAGGCTTTAATCAAAGAATTGACCACACAAAGATAGGTCGCAGTCCGCGCCGGGCAATGGAATCGTAGAGAAGCTGCCAATGAGATAGAATGGCGCGAAGGTAGCGATTATAGCGGGCGGTGAATGGCAGGATGGCACACCCTGAACAAAGTGAAGGGTGTGGCGAGTTGGCTAGAACCGCTCCCTTTGGTCAGGGAGTGCCACCCATCACTCGCGGCGAAAATGGCCGCTCTTGCCGCCTGATTTTTCCAGGAGGCAAATCTGCCCCAGCACCATCGCGCGATCGACTGCTTTGCACATGTCGTAAACCGTGAGGGCCGCGACACTCACTGCGGTCAGGGCTTCCATCTCGACGCCAGTACGAGCCGTGACACGAACCGTGGCCCGAATCCCCAGGGCAACTTGCTCGGCCGGTTCATCGCTTGGCTCAATGAACTCAATTTCGACGCTGTCGAGCGGCAGCGGATGACAGAGCGGGATCAGGTTCGCTGTCTGCTTGGCGGCCATGATTCCGGCCAGCCGCGCGACCTCGCGCACGTCGCCCTTGGCCGTTTTGCGGTCGCGGATCAGCAGCCACGTCGCGCGTTGCATCAGGACTTCGCCGCTGGCGATGGCCACGCGCGCGGTGATCGGCTTGTCGCCGACATCAACCATGCGGCTAGCTCCGGATTCATCGAAATGCGTTAGTTCCGCCACAAAAGCTTGCCTCTTGCCTGAGTCTCTTCAATTCGGATTGCCACTGGTCTAGTGTGATGCTTCGATCCACAAAAATCTACCTTTCCCCTTCCAAAAAACCGGGTGGCTCACGTCACCCGCTCGCTGGGGACTAGTGGAAAAACACAGACATCCTCGTTATAAAGGCATCTTCGCCTAACACCTCACACCACGCTTTCTTACGGAGCACAAACGCGATGCCCAAGCCACTGAATATCGGCATGATTGGTTACGGGTTCATGGGTCGAGCCCATACGAACGGATACAAGCGGGTCAACGATTTTTTTGACCTGCCGTATCGCCCTGTGCTCAAGGCGGCGTGTGCGCGCGACGCGGCGAAGATCCAAGCGTTTGCCGACAACTGGGGCTACGAATCGATCGAGACTGATTGGAAAAAGCTGATCGCGCGGCCGGACATCGACGCCGTCGATATCTGTGTTCCGAACAACCTGCACAAGGAAATCGCGATCGCCGCGGCGAACGCGGGCAAGATGATCCTCTGCGAAAAGCCGCTGGCGATGAACGCCGCCGAAGGCGAAGAGATGTGCAAGGCGGTCGAAAAGGCCGGCGTCGCCAATACCGTGTGGTACAACTATCGCCGCGTCCCGGCAGTGACGATGGCCAAGCAACTGATCGACGAAGGCCGCCTCGGCAAGATTTTTCATTACCGCGCGAACTTCCTCCAAGACTGGACGATCAGCGAAGAACTCCCCGTCGGCGGCAATGGCCTCTGGCGGCTCGACGCCGCGGCCGCTGGCTCGGGTGTGACGGGCGACCTGCTCGCGCATTGCATCGACACGGCGATCTGGCTCAACGGCGGGATCAACGACGTCACGGCCATGACCGAGACGTTTGTCAAAGAGCGCAAGAACACCGTCACGGGCGAAAAGCAGAAGATCACGATCGACGACGCCTGCGCGTTCCTCTGTCACTTCAGCAACGGCTCGCTCGGCTTGTTCGAATCGACGCGCTACGCCCGCGGCCACAAGGCGCTTTATACGCTGGAAATCAACGGCGAAAAGGCTTCGATTCGGTGGGATCTTCATGACCTGCACCGGCTGCAATACTTTGATCATCGCGACGAAGGGAAGCTCCGCGGGTGGAAGTCGATTCACGTCAGCGACGGCGATCAGCCGTACATGAAGAACTGGTGGGTGCCGGGGCTGCAAATCGGTTACGAACACAGCTTCGTGCATCAGGTCAAGGACTTCCTCGAAGCCCTCGGCGAAAAGAAGACGTGTCACCCCACATTCCGCGACGCGCTGGAAACACAGAAAATCTGCGACGCGGTGCTGGAGAGTGCCAAGAGCGGCAAGTGGTGCCAGGTGGGGTAAAATCCCGGCCCTATTTGCTGCTTATAATAAAACCGACTCACAGACAGTATCGTGTCTTGCAGGCTTTAAACATTCAACAAGTTTGAGGTGAATTGTGACAATTCTGACTCTTACACCAGAGCAAGTTGAGATAATTCAAAACACTGATGAAGAAGTTTGCTTGAGCGATGGTGTTAATCGATTGACTGGTCCAATTCAAAGACTGCCAACAGATTTTCGGTTTCCTAGGCAAGAAGTGTATCAATACCTGAAGCAAATCATTTCCAAAGAATTAAATGCTTCAAATGAATACCTCGTGGAAAAACTTAAACAAATTGCCCCGAGTTTGGACTCAAATCCCGAAAACATACTGACAGATTTTTTCAACCAACAACAAACTGAAACAATTGACACGCGGAGCCCAGAATGAAATTCGGCATGAACCTGCTGCTTTGGACCGATCACATGCACGACGGCTTGCTGCCCGTCTTGGAACAGCTCAAGAAGCTGGGCTACGACGGCGTCGAGTTGCCGATCTTTGATCCGAAGCCGGAGCTTTTCACCCCTTGGAAGAAGAAGCTCGCCGATCTTGGCTTGGCGTGCACCGCCGTGGCGGTTCGCGGGCTGGCGGATAATCCGATCAGCGCCGATCCGAAAAGCCGCGCGGCCGGCGTGAAAAACAATCAATTGACGCTCGATTGCTGTGCCGAGGTCGGCGCGGAAACACTGCTTGGGCCGTATCACTCGGCGATCGGTGAATTCAGCGGGAAAGGTCCGACCGAAGACGAGTTCAAGTGGGGCGTCGAAAGCATGAAACAAGTCGCCGAGCATGCCGGCAAGGTCGGCGTCAAGCTGGCTTGCGAGTACCTGAATCGCTTCGAGCTATACTTCCTGAATAGCGCCGAACAGATGGCGAAGTTCGTCAAGGCCGTAGATCATCCGGCGTGCGGAATGATGTACGACACCTTCCACGCCAATATCGAAGAGAAATCGATCACGGCCGCGGTGAAGACCGCCGCGCCGCATTTGAACCACGTCCACATCAGCGAAAACGACCGTAGCATCCCTGGTCAAGGCGGCATCAACTGGAAAGAAAGCTGGGACGCTCTGCACGAGATCAAGTACGATGGCTGGCTTGTGGTCGAGGCGTTTGGCCTCGCCCTGCCGGGCATCAGCGCCGCGACCAAAATCTGGCGACGGATGTTCAACGACGAGATGCAACTCGCGGCCGATGCGCTCAAGTTCATCAAAGCCGAAACCGCCAAACGCTGGAAGTAGTGTGGGCTTCAGCCCACACGTCAAAAATTCTGATAAACCATAATCAACCCATTGGCTTGCTGCTTAGCAATACGCGCTCCTAATGCTCATTGATCGCCATGAGCAATTGCTAAGCGGCAAGCGATGGATTGCACTAAACTAGTCTCGTGTGGGCTGAAGCCCACACTACTTGCGGGAAGAACCCCAGCGATGGCCAAAGGAAAATCAAAGCAAACGCCACCCGCTCCAGAGCCGCCACGCGTGGCTCCGGAGCCGGGTCTTGCGCTCGATGAACTGAGCCAGGCCCTGCAGTCGCTCTTCACCGGCGGCGACGATCCCTACACGACGCCGCCGACACCCGACGACGACCCGCTGCTGTCAGCGGCAAACGCAGACGAAGCCGAAGAAGCGGCTGCACCAACCCCGACCGACGAGTCGAACTGCGAGCTTGGTCCGCGATCGATTATCGAAGCCCTGCTTTTCGTCGGGACGCCCGAAAATCAGCCGCTTTCGAGCACCCAACTCGCCGGACTCATGCGGGGCGTGAGTGTTGTCGAAGTTGACGAGCTGATCGCCGAACTCAACGAAGGCTATCGCGCGGCCCATTGCCCCTATCGAATCGAAAGCGTTGGCGATGGCTATCGGATGACGCTGGCCGAAGCGTGGCAGCCGATGCGCGAAGCATTGTTCGGCCGCGTTCGCCCGGCGCGGCTTTCGCCCGCCGCCGTTGATGTCTTGTCGATTGTCGCGTACAACCAGCCGACGACCGCCGAACAGGTCGAGACGCTCCGCGGCACGCCGAGCGGGGCAATCCTGGGTCAATTGGTGCGGCGGCAATTCTTGCGCATCGAACGCCAACCAGAAAAGCCGCGGGTCGCGTTCTATCGCACGACGGATCGGTTTCTTAGTTTGCTCGGACTAGAATCGCTCGCTGATCTGCCGAAGGGCTTGGAGTTGGAGCAGTAAACTCAACTTCGTTTTCTGTCGGACTAACCCACGCTTGCGTCATAGCGCAAAAAAACGCCCTGGCAATTGCCAGGGCGTTGGAGTTTCAGGGGCTGCTTGCGCGATTAGGACTGACTACACGTCTTCTTCTTCCTCTTCTTCTTCGTCGTCATCCCAATCGTCGTCGTCATCGTCTTCGTCGTCCCAATCTTCATCCTCTTCGTCCTCTTCGTCGTCCTCTTCCCATTCTTCATCCTCTTCTTCGTCCTCCTCATCCTCTTCATCTTCCTCGTCTTCTACTTCTTCCCATTCGTCATCCTCGGCATCTTCTTCCTCGTCCTCTTCATCGTCGTCGAGGTCGTCATCGTCGTCGTCTTCTTCGTCCTCCCAATCATCATCGTCTTCGTCTTCTTCAGCGCGAATGCCCGGGACATAGTCCGTCGACCATTCGGCGCGTGCTGCCTGGGCCCAGGTCTCGAGCGATTCGAGCAGCCATTCGGCTTGCGGCATTTTTTTGGAAACGGTAGCCATCAGCAAAGTTCCTCCTCGTGAAATCGTGCAGAATCTGGTGTCTTCGTACTCGTAATCTCTGTCGGGTAGGGTGTACCCGTTGTTTGTTCTCCGGTCGCGGCTGTCGCCAGTGGCTCGAGCCTTCGCAACTGTTCGGCGCGGGGCAGCTCGTCGAGATGCCGCAGACCGAAAACTTGCAAAAACCTTTTTGTCGTTCCGTACAGCAATGGTCGGCCTAAATCTTCGGCACGTCCACTAATTCTGACCAACTCGCGTTCCATCAACTGCCGCAATAATTCGCCGCACTGCACGCCGCGGACCGCTTCGATCTCGGCCCGCAACACCGGCTGACGATAAGCGACAATCGCCAGCGTCTCGAGCGCCGGAGCACTCAACCGTACCAGGCTTTGATTCTGCCACAGCTTTCGCAGCCAGGGCCCGAACATCGGCCGGGTGAACAATTGGTATCCGCCGGCTAATTCCTCGACCCGAAACGCCGAACCCGCCGCGTCGTACAACTTGGCCAAGCGTCGAATTACTGTACGCGCTTCCGTGCCATCAGACAAGTTGCAAAGCTGGGCAATTTTTCGGCTTGTCAGAGCCTCCCTCGCCAAAAACAAAACCGCCTCGACCCGAGCCATCCGCTCATCACGCAAAAACTCGGATTTTTGTTCACCCGTGGTGTCAATATTATCCTGTTTTTTGGATTCGCCTGCCGAAAATCGCCAATGCCGCCGAAATTCAGCCGCCGATCGCCGCGCCGCCGCGACAATCCGGTGTTCCGAAAAATTTTGCGGCCCTGAATTCTGCGGCGGAAGCTGCCTCATCGGGGCTCAAGTTCTCCGGGGAATTTCACCACGATCGGCATCCGGCCGAACGACAATCGTTTTCGCCGCAAGGTTCAGGGAAATGTCGTGAAACGGCCGGTTTAACAGCAGCCAACTTCGCGCCAACTCGCCCAAGTCACCCCAGTTAAGCCGATCCGAATTGACTCTGCAAGAGGGATTCAGCGGAGTTCCCAAAATAGCCAGCCGCTCCTGCAAAAGCTCGTGCGGCTTGTTCCGGAAACGCAAACTGAAACGGCGAAAAAAGTTCGAATTTCCCGGAATAAAACCGTCGAGATTTCGAGGGATATTCCCGCGGAGAAGCTTCACTTTGGCTGCTGCTCAAGGCCTTCAGAACTACAGCGACCAGGTGAGCCAGCGCAAGAACACAAACAGCAACGCGCTGAATCCACCCATCCAAACGAGAGAACGCAACGAATGCCGCAAGATGCTCGGCATTTCCTCGAAGCGCGTGCCGGAATAGACCAAGCTGACGGTGATCGCCAGCGGCACGCAGTACCAGAACTGTGTTGTGTGTGCAAAAAGCAACATCGCGATCGATATCCAGAGAAAGGATTAGGCCGTGGCTTGGGTCGGAGCTTTCGCGGCTTTCAGGCGTTTCTTTTCCTCACGCTCGCGTTCGGCCAATGCCTCGCGCCGTTTCCGTTCCGCTTCCCAGCCAGCGAGATTCACGCCCAGCATCGGCCCGGCATAGGCATCAAAAATCACCAGCAGGTTCAACAATCCGGCAACCATCGTAAACGTCGTGCCGAGATCGTATTTGAACGAATACTTGGCGTGCCAGATGCTCAATTCGTTTTGCTTGAATTCGTTGTGCTGTATCTCGAAGGAAGGCCGCTCTTGTGTTTCGGGGCCGCTGTAGTGATACCACAGCTTGTCGGGATCATTCCCGCGCTGAAGAAAATCGCCATCGCCGAAATAGCCATCGTCTCGCCCAATAGCCATTTGCGCGCGTGCCCAATCCGCCGGTACGGCCTGGCCGATTAACACCGGCGGAGCCATCCAATTGTTCCACCACGGGGCTTTTTCCCCGCGCACACGCCAGGCTTGAATCAGCGCCGGCATGGCGGGCAAGCCCACTCCGGCCTGGCAAATGTAATAATAATAGCGCGTATCATACGGCCGCATCGAGGCGTACACCACGCGGCTGCTTCCCAGGGCAATCCCGTACGCGAACGTCCCCATGATGCAGACGAAAAACAACACCCCCTTGGCCCAGCGGCCCTGATACATGTGGCCCAAACCCGGCAGCAGCCAAGCCAAGAATGCGGCCAGGCCCGGATTCTTGAGCGAAAGCTTGAGGCCGTCCGCTGGCGGCGGGAGGTCGCTCTCGGGTTTGTTGCTGTCGGGCAGGTAAGGAACTTGGCTCACGCGTGGATGACCTTCTCGTAAACTTAAATCCAGCCGTAGCAAAAAGATGCGAATGCTGGAAAGCAGGTGCAGAAATGGAATCCTCTATCATAGAGTCCAACAAAAACCGGGGCTAGGCGGTTTTTCGCGGGGGAATTCGTGTTCAGAAAGTAGTTCGCCGGTTGGCCGCGAATCTTGGAGAATGTTTCTTCCCGAATCTGGTCCGCTTCTCCAACTTGCAGAACCAATTCTCCGCTTTCCGCCAATCCCTTTCCGTTGAATCGGAACCTTGCTACAACCAAGGTTCTTGCGACGTCGCGCCCGACTTGTCCTCCGAAATCCGCACAACATCACTAGCCATTTGCCGAACGAGATACGAATCATGCGCTTTCTCTGGTGTTCCTTAATCCTGCTTAGCTTGGTTTGCGGCGGCTGCAGCAAGAAACCTGCGAGCGATACGGCCAATAAAACGGATCCCAAAAAGCCGAAAACCAGCGGGAACTACCCAACATCAAGCCGCGCCACGAAAAATCGTGGAGAAATGAATGCCAACAATGATAACTTCACCAGCAAGTCCGGCGTTGACGAACTCTTTATTAAGGAACTCGACGATAGCGATTTGGGGAAAGTTAAAGCTGCGATCGAACATCTGCAAGGGAACAAAGTCAAAAGCGCTCTCCCGAAACTCGAATCCTTGGCCAAGAGCCACAAGAACGCCGACATCAAACGGCGGGCTCAAGCAGCAGTCGAGTTTATTAAAAAATAGCTGCTCGACTCGTACGTCAGGCATTGTTGCCTGACCTGCTTCGCCGAAGTTTTTCCGCCGGAGAGTCAGACAAGAATGTCTGATATACAGCTCTAGCGGAAATAATGCACCGCGTTGGCAAAGAGCTGCAAGCCCATCCCAGGGTCACTTCCTTCGCCGCGCGTCCAGCGCGGGTGCTGCGTTCGGTCGATGTACCGCTCGGGATGCGGCATCAGTCCAAACACGCGGCCAGTCGCGTCGCACATCCCCGCGACATTCGCCATCGCGCCATTCGGGTTCAATGGAAACGGCAGCGGCTCGTCGAGGATGTCGCTCGTGGCGTTGGTGTAGCGCAGCGCGAGTTGGCCGTCTTTCTGAAACTGGCGCAGAATCTCCGGCGAGCGCGTCGTGAAGCGTCCTTCGCCATGCGCGATCGGCAGCGGCAAGCGTTTGATTCCATGCAAAAACACACACGGCGTGTGATCGACGCACAACTCGACCCAACGATCAGTGTAACGGCCCGACTCATTCCAAGCGAGCGTCGCGGGCGGTTCGGGAAATTCGCTTTGCTCCCAAAGCAAGCCGCAGTTCATCAGCACCTGAAACCCGTTGCAAATGCCGAGGATCAACTTGCCCGCGGCCTTGAACTCGCCAAGCGCTGAACCAAGGTTTCGTTTCAATTGATTGCCGAGAATTCGCCCGCTGGCAATGTCGTCGCCGTAGCTGAATCCGCCGGGCAGGCAGAGGACTTGGAAATCGGCCAGGCGTTTGCTGTTGGCGAGTAGCTCGTTGACGTGCAACCGCTCGGCCCGAGCGCCGCAGCGTTCAAACGCGTACGCCGTTTCAAGGTCGCAGTTGGTGCCAGGGGCGCGAAGAACAAGAACGTTGACGGACATCTTTAATTGAGCTTTCTAATGAAACCTAAGCCCAGGGGCTCCGCCCCCTGGAAAACTATGTATCCAACTGAGTGACCCTTACCAATTCAGCGGAGCTTGCCACGCAGCTTTCAATTCTTCGAGCGAAGCATCGATCACATGTTGCGACGAACCCGCGATCTCCACAACCAATCGCGGTTCATGCGTCGTAGTGCCAATGGCCGTTACCGGCACACCGCGCAGTTGCTCTTCAAACGCCCCCGCATGCTCGGGTGCGACCTCGACCAAGAACCGCGAGTTCGACTCGCTGAACAGTGCGACCAGCGGCCGATTCGCGGCCGACGAATCGCCGGGCAATGCATCGAACTTGACCAGCGCGCCGATCCCGCCGGCAAAGGCACTCTCGGCCAGCGCCGTGGCCAAGCCGCCGTCGCTCAGATCGTGGCACGACGCCACGAGTCCTGCTTGAATCGCGCCGTGCATCGCCGCAAAAGTCCGCTTCGCCGTGGCCGTATCGACCTTGGGAACCGCACCGCCGCTGAGCTTGAGCAACGCACTCAACCGCGACCCGCCCAACTCGTCGTTCGTCTTGCCGACGAGGTACAACTGATGGCCTGGCTTTTTGAAATCCATCGTGACACAGGTCCGCACGTCGGCGACTTGGCCGATCGCGCTGATGAGCAGCGTGTGAGGAATGGCGATGCTTTGCTTGTTGCCTGACGCATCTGTGATTCGAAACTCGTTGTTCAGGCTGTCCTTGCCGCTGATGAACGGCGTCTCGAACGCCACGGCGACGTCGTAGCACGCAATCGCCGAACGAACGAGCGCGCCGAGCGTCTCCGGCTTCTCGCAGTCGCCCCAGCAGAAGTTATCGAGGATCGCGATCCGGCTCGGATCGGCCCCGACGGCGACGCAATTCCGCATCGCTTCGTCGATCGCACTCGCCGCCATGTGATACGTGTCGAAATCGCCATAGCTCGGCGTCACGCCGCAGCCCAGCACGATGCCGCGCTGCGACGTCAGCACGGGCTTCACCACGGCCGCATCGCTCGGGCCATCGCTGTGAACGCCGACGAGTGGCTTGATGACGCTGCCAGCTTGCACCTCGTGATCGTATTGGCGAATGACCCATTCTTTGCTCGCGACGTTGAGGTCGGACAAAACTCCCTTGAGCAAGTCATTGCCCGTAAGTTTTTCCTCGGGTGGCTGGGGTCGAAGCGTACTCGCGCCGCCCCCAGCTTCTGTGGCAGCTCGCTGGGGGCTCACTTCGTTCGACCCCAGCCACCCCGACGGAACCTGCGTCGGCCAATTGATCGGCGACTCTGGCACTGGCGTGTACGTCGCAGGGCGCACGACCGGCGGACGGCCTTCGTGCAGGAAATGCATGTCGAGGTCCGCGACTTGCTCGCCGTGATAGAACAGTTCCAAGCGGCCCGTGTGGACGAACGTTCCAAGCACGGTGGCTTCGACGCCTTCGGCGGCGCAGAGCGCATGAAACTCGTCCCACTTCGCCGGCTCAACGGCCAGGACCATGCGCTCTTGCGCCTCGCTGATCCAGATTTCGGTGTAGCTCAGGCCGGCGTACTTGAGCGGGGCGCGCTCGAGCCAAACTTGCGCCCCGAGTTCCGCGCCCATCTCGCCGACGGCGCTGGAAAAGCCCCCTGCCCCGCAGTCGGTGATTGCATTGAACAGGTTTTTATCGCGCGCCTGCATGATCACATCGAGCACCATCTTTTCGGTGATCGCGTTGCCGATCTGCACCGCGCCGCCGCTAAGTGTTTCGCTTTCGGTCGTGAGTTCAGCCGAGCTGAATGTCGCACCGTGAATTCCATCGCGGCCCGTCCGTCCGCCAACGGCAACGATGTAGTCGCCGGGCTTGGCTTCTTTATTGACTTTGCTGACGGGGATAAGTCCGACATTGCCGCAATAGACCAGCGGATTGCCGAGATACCGATCGTCGAAGCAGATCGCGCCGTTGACCGTCGGAATGCCCATGCGGTTGCCGTAGTCGCGCACGCCGCTCACAACGCCGCGCATCACGCGCCGCGGATGCAGCACGCCGGCGGGCAATTGATCGACCGGAAAATCAGGCCGCGCGAAGCAGAAGACATCGGTACTGCAGATCGGTTTCGCGCCGAGACCGGTTCCCATCGGATCGCGGATCACGCCGCCTAAGCCCGTGTTCGCGCCGCCGTACGGTTCGAGCGCCGAAGGATGGTTGTGCGTTTCGACCTTGAAGACAACGTGATTGTCATCGTCAAACTTGATCACCCCGGCGTTGTCTTTGAAGACACTGACGCACCAATCGCGTTCGCCCCACTGCTGACGAATCGCCACGGTCGCGGCGAAGATTGTCTCCTTGAGCATGTTCTTGAAAACACGTTCGCCCTCGGGCCCGCGATAATGAACGCGGCCCGCGAGCGTCTTGTGGCTGCAGTGCTCGCTCCACGTTTGCGCGAGCGTTTCCAACTCGGCATCCGTGGGATCACGGTCGAGCTTGCGATAGTAATCGCGGATCGTTTGCATCTCGGCCAACTGCAAATACAACTGCCCCGACTTGCTCAAGTGCATCAGGCCCGCTTCGTCGAGCTCACGGATCGCAACGTGTTGCAGCTTGAATTTATATTCAGTGCAGACGTCGAGGTGCTCGATCTTCAGCGGCCCGACGATCGCTTGCTCGATCGCATCGTTGGCTAGCAACTTGCCACAGAGTTTCGGCAGCGTGTCGCTGCTCACTTCGCTGAACCAGTACGAGCGATACGTCCGCACGGCATCGGCCATGAACCCGCTCGAGTTGATCGCGGTGAGCGTGCTTTGTGCGACGGGGTCCATCACGCCGGGCTTGGGCAGGACGTGCACCTGATGACGATGTTTCGCCGAGGGCGGTTCGTTCCAGAGCGCTTCGCCGGGCGCGGCGACGCGAACTTGTTCCACGACGCCGTCGACGAGTAGTTCACGCGCGAGTTGGTTCGCTTGCTCGTGGTTGAGTTGACCTTGGATCAAAAAGCCATGCGCGGCCGTGACGTGCAATCCTTTGGCAAGACCTAGATCTTCGGCCTCATGAGCCAGGCGTTCGCCCGCGCGGTTCGGTTCCGTGGGGGCGGGACGAATTTCAACTTTCCACAGCATCGCGGCGTTCCTTGGCCTGGGTGAACCAGGATCGAATTTGACGGTCATCTTTTCGTTCAACCGCATCAATAAATTGACTGAGCGATTGCTGGTATTTGTTCAATGTCTTGAGCAGGTTGTCTGAGTTGCTCAAAACAATCTGCGTCCAAAGTTCCGGATCACCCGCGGCGACGCGCGTCGTTCCGCGCCAACCGGTCGCGGTGAGCGGCAGGTCCGCCTCGGGCGTGATCTTGGCCAGCGCCGCGGCGACGACATGCGGCAAGTGACTCGTCATCGCCAACGCGCGATCGTGTTCGACCGGCGTCATCAAGTACGTCGTTGCTCCGAGCGCCGCCCAAAATTCGGCGATCGCCTGCACTGCTGGGTCGTCGTTCGTCTGATCCTTGCCCGGCGTGACGACAACCTTGCGGCCGTCGAACAGGTCGGCTTTCGCCGCGTTCGGACCGCTCTTCTCGCCGCCGGCCAGCGGATGACTGCCGACAAAGATCGCCGACTTCTGATTCGCTTTTCCTGTGCAGGCCTTCACAATTTCGCGTTTCGTGCTGCCGCAATCGGTGATCAGGGTCGCAACGCTGCAATGTTGGCGGACGTTTTCGACATGCTCGACGACCTTGTCGACCGGCGTCGCGATCACAACGAGATTCGCCGTGCGGACCCCTTCGGCCACATCGGTCGTGATCTCGGTGATTAGCTTCAATTTCAGCGCCGCTTCGAGCGTTTCTAGATTGCGCCCAATGCCGACGATCCGTTTGGCCAGCTTGCGCTCGCGCAGCGCGGCTCCGACCGATCCACCCAGCAATCCGACGCCGAGAATCGCCACGGTATCGAATTTCATGGGTTTTTCTGGATAAAAAATGAACGACTCGCGTGTGAAATTGCCGTCAACAATGGTTGGGAAACCGCATCCGGCAAAGACTCGTTTTTACCAAAAAAGAAGCCCGTTCGGCAGAGGGTGAAATCGGCTTGATTTCACCTTATATTCGCCGCAGCGTTGATCTTCATCATTCGACGTATTCATTAGCCCCCCCGTCAATGACGGGGTGCAGCGTTTGAAACAACTCGAATCTTTAAAACATGAAAGCTCGAAAAATGTAAAAAATCAAAACATGTTCCTTCGCAAAGTCCAACTCCCCCGGTCATTGACCGGGGGCTAATAAAAAAACGCCGCGCGAAAAAATCGCGAGGCGTTATTTTGAATTTCAAATTTTTGCCGCGACTAACGATAGATCGACCCGCCAGCGTTCGTCGCCGGAGTTGGACTCATCGTCCCGAAAGCCGGTTGCGCGTATCCCGTGGGTGCAGCGGTTGTGACATTGCCAGCGGGATAGCAGACGTCGCCGTTGCAAACCATGCCTGACTGTGAAGTGCCATAAGCGGTCGAAGCGATTGACGTGTTTTCGCCAGGCTTGGATTCAAAGCCGGCGGTGACGACTGAGCCCGCGGCACCAGGCCCTGTGGCGGACATCGGTTTAATGCTGCCGGGCATGTACTGAGCGGGGCTGCTGGCCGGAGTTGCCGCAGCAAGACCGCCAGCGGCGTTGTTCATTTCATACGAAGCGCCTTGACCAACACCGGGTGTGGCACCCGGTTGAGCCGCCGGCTGAGCATACGGGTTTTGACCAGGGTAAGGTTGCTGACCGTAGGCCGAAGGAACTGTGTTGTAATTGGGCGTGCTGTTGTACGCAGGCTGCGCCGCACCATAAGCCGTCGGCGATGTTGCAGCGCCATAATTCGGCGCGGCACTCATCCGGTAGCCCGTGTTGGGATCGGTGTACCCGTTCGGTCCAGCAGGTGCTTGATTTATGTTGGCCGCGGGTTGAGTCTGCCCGTAGCCGCCCATGCCGTTACCCATGTAACCAGCGGGAACCGTCGTATTGTTGGGATAGCCGCCCGCGGGAGCTGCGCCCACGGCTGGCTGAGCGCCGTAAGCCGTTGGCTGCGCCGCAGCGTAACCGCCGGCGGGAGCCGCTGGATAACCGCCGGCTGATGGCATTGGATAACCACCCGCGGTCGTCGGATAACCGCCGGTTGGCAGTGCAGCCACGGCATTAGTCGTGGGGTAGCCGCCGGCTGGTGCGGCGAAGTTCGTCGCCGGAGCGCCGGTCGTCGGATACGCTGGCGCTGTCGTGGCGGCTGGAGCGCTGCGGCTCGCAACCGTGGTTGCGGCGGGAGTCTTGATCGCTTCCGCCGAGGGCAAGGCTGGCTTGGGATCGCTTTTGGCGACGGCCGTATCTTTGCTCGCCCAAGGATTCCAACTCCAAGTGCTGGGGCTCCAACTACTGCCGGACGATTGACAGCCGGTCATCCCGAGCGACAGAGCAATCAGCAATCCCAATTGATAGCGGCGCATCGCACACATCCTTGTGTAAATTTCATGGCTCGCGGCTCTCTCCCCGTTCGATGCTGGGAAAGCCCGATCCGACATCTTATTCTGATTCATCGGAATGTTCCGGCGCGGGCATGACAGATTCCGGACAGTTTGCCCAATTCGGACAACCGGCGTCTTGTCATCACCGCGCACAGACTCCGCCTAAGCGCGGCAAGATCGTAGAAACGCGGCCCTCGGGCGTCAATGCCGCTAGGCGGGTCATGCATACAATTCTTTTTTGCTAGCAAGCAGACCGTATAAGGTGCCACTAGCGCTGCCATGCGAATTAAATTAAACAGGTCCTTGAAAAAAAGAACTAAGGCTCCTCTGACTGAAGTCGGCTCTACCGCGAATTACGTCATGCTCTTGGTGATTTTTTGGATTTTATGAGGGATGGCTCCGATGTCCAAAGTTGGGGATGAAGCGGCGAGAAGCCCGAAAATGCATCGCGCTTGGCAGGTGATATCCCACAAACCTGAAATCGTTTCTGCTGGCAAAGCAACATCCTTTCACTGCGAACACCTTTGGACATCGGAGAGATGCCTTAGAAAATCCAAGCCGCGCTTTAGGAAGCGACTGGCATACGAAAGTAGGGATAACCAGCCAAAAAGAATTGCCGTTGAAGTACCCAAAAAACGAAAGCATGGCATAGCACCATTTGTACTGCGTTCGTATGCTTGCTGTCCGCGCAGCCGACAAGGCTCCGCTAGAGTGATAGAGACCTCGGGCTAGCTCCATTTTCTTTGGCGCAAGGATGCGGCCATGAATCGATTCGTAATTCCGCTCACAAGCTTGCTCGCAGTCGCGATTTGCGGCTGCACTTTTGTGCCGAAGCGCGACATGACGCAGTTGCACGTCGGCAACTCGCGCGCGAATATCCAAAGCATTCTCGGGAAACCTGCGGCCAGTTATCGTCATCAGGGCCATGACGTCGACGTGTATGCCTTCTTCCAAGGTTACAGCCAGACACAGCAAGTCATGATGGCCTCGGGCAAGGTCATGGTGATCTTGGGCGGGACGGCGTTGGTCATGGTCGTGGATGGAATCATCGAAGAAGCCGTCTACGGCTTTCATGAAGACCCGCCGACGGATCCGAAGGAAATGGCCGCGTACGAATGCCGCAAGCGCGAACACGAAGAACGCGAAGCCGTGCGCCGCGCCGAAGTTCGCGCGCAGCGCGAGGCTGAAGCCGTGGCCCTGCATGAGCAACGGCTCAACGAGCGGCGCGCGCTGGCCCAACAGAACTTGGAACCCGAGGATTTCGATCCCAAGCTCCGCACGGACGTGCGCGGACAGACTCTGCACTTTGACAACCACGAGGACGCCGACGGCTCGCGGCATCTAGTCTTCGCGGTCAACTACGACGCGGACCAGAAGCTCTCGTCGGTTGCGTTCTTGACGGGGATGACCAAGGCGAGCGGCGATGCGTTTGGCCGCGGGCCCGAGACGTGGTTCAAGAAGCGCGGGAAATTTCCGCTGCAGGATGTGCAACAGTCGATCTTCTTCGCGCCCCCGGGCGAGATCGAGCTGCAAGAACCGGTGACGCCGCTGCCGCCGCTGGAGTGAGTGTTCTTAACAAAAATTCTCCTACGGATGGGCGTACCATCCGTAGGCTTGGGTTGGCGCTGAAAGCGGGTTCCTATTGTTCTGCGTAAAAGTCTTCGTTGAGGTTTTACTTCGGCACCGGCTTGGCTGCCGGGGCTTTCATCGTCGTTGGGTGCATGAGCGCGAGCGGGTCGGGGCCGACGAGCTTGTCCCATTCGCCGTAAACGGGATTCGGCAACATGAACCAATCGCGGCCCCAATGCTCCGCGGCTTTGTCCGCCGCGGCTTGGCGGCGGCGAATTTCTTCGGCGTACCAATCCGGACCCGCGCCCTCGGGTGGTTTCTTGGAGGCGAACTCCGCTTCGGAAAAATCGCGCAGGTTGTCGCCGATGAACATCACGACGTTGTAGTTCGCCGCCGCTTGCTCGCGCCGCGCGGTCTTGTTCGATTCCTTGGGCGAGACTTTGAGGAACAACTCTTTCGCCGGATCGACGACCTTAATGCCCAGATGCTTGAGCGTCGCCAGAGTCCCCGCCTGATTCACTTGCAGCCGATTCGACAAAAAGACTGGCGTCACCCCGAGTTCGCGAGCCTTCTCGATAAATTCCTTCGCCCCCGGAATTAGCGTCACATCGCGCGGATGATCTCGCTCATACACGGACCAGAGTTCGTCGGTGTACTCAAGATTGTACTGGTAAAGAAACGTCTGAAACGCCGAATTGTCGAAAACCGTTTCATCCAGATCGAGCAACACGGCTAACGGTTTTTCACTCTTGGGACTTTCGGCGACAAGCGCCGCGAGACGGTCGCCGGCGCTGCGGTAGATCATCAGGCAACACGCCCGATACTCGCCCGACGTTTGCAGGTACATGTTCGCGCCCAGCCGCGCGAGCATTGGAAAGACCGGCGCGTTGGCGTGCTTAGGCGGTTGTTCCTTGGTCGGCGGGGCGGCCGGACGCTGCGCGCCGCTCTGCTGCACGGGATACATTTGCGCGGCCAGCCAGCCCAGGGCCAAGCAGACGGCAATCAGGCAAAACTGCGAGCGGACAATTGTGCGCATGACGTGAACTTTCGGGGACTTGGAAGCAAGCGAGGAATGGGCGTGTCCATTATCCCTGCCGGACGCTTGCTGTCCACTATTTTTCGCAGCTGGAACGCTCCGCTGCGCGTCGCGGCTAACCGGTATTTCGCCGTGTTCCCCTATCGCAACTAGTCGCTCGTACGAATAATAGCCGTATGATTTCCCCTGCTGAAACCGCGGCGCATTTTCGCTTTGAGCTCCACACGACCGATCCCGCGTGCGCCGCGCGGCGCGGAACTTTTTATACGCCGCATGGTCCCGTCGAGACCCCGGCATTCATGCCCGTCGGCACGCAAGGCACCGTCAAAGGCGTGACCCTCGATCAGCTTCGCGCGACCGGCGCGCAGATGATCCTGGGCAATACCTATCACCTGTCGCTGCGGCCGGGCGACGAGCTGATCCGCGAGCTCGGAGGGCTGCATCGCTTTTGCGGCTGGGATGGGCCGATCCTGACCGATAGCGGCGGGTTTCAGCTCTTTAGCCTGGCCGAAATGTGCAAGGTCACCGAAGAGCGGGCGACGTTTCGCTCGCACCTCGACGGCCGCAAGATCGAGCTCTCGCCCGAGCGCTCGATCGCGATCCAAGAAGCGCTTGGCAGCGATGTGATGATGGTCCTTGATCATGTTCTGGCGTTGCCGGCGGAGCCGCACGCAATCCGCGATGCGATGCTTCGCACGATCCGCTGGGCGCGGCGCTGCCAAGTCGCGCAGACCAACGCGCACCAAGCGCTCTTCGCCATCGTGCAAGGCGGCCTCGATCCCGAAATGCGCCAATGGTGCGCGCGGGAATTGGCCGCGATGGAGTTTCCCGGCTACGCCATCGGCGGTCTGAGCGTCGGCGAAGCGCCTGCCGACATGTACCGGATGATCGCCGCCACGGCACCGGCGCTGCCCGTGGATAAGCCGCGGTACTTGATGGGTGTGGGGAGGCCGATCGATCTGCTCGAAGGCATCCGCCGCGGGATCGACTTGTTTGACTGCGTTATGCCGACGCGCAACGGCCGCAACGCCACGGCGTTCACCGATGCGGGCGTCGTGCGGATGAAAAACAACCGCTTCAGCCGCGACCCTGAGCCGCTCGAAACGGATTGCCCCTGCCCCGCCTGCAAACACCCGCGGGCATATCTCCGGCATCTGTTTCAAGCCGAGGAAATGCTCGGCCCCATTTTACTGTCGATCCACAATTTGACATACTATCAGCGGCTGATGAGCGAGACCCGCGCGGCGATTGCGGCGGGCCGCTTCGCCGAGTTTTACACGGCGAAACTGGCCGGCTGGAACGAGCCGGCGAGCGAGTATTGAAGAGCTAATTAACAAGACTGAACTTCTCGCTGATGGATGTGTCTGAATAACGGCTCAAAATACTCCCAGGGGTTGAACCCCTGGGCTTTGTTTTTCTTATCAACTTCTTCCTCCTTCCTTCTTACTCCTTCATTCTTTCCCTCCATGCTCGCGATCATCGACTATCAAATGGGGAATTTGCGGAGTGTGCAAAAAGGATTCGAGCGCGTCGGCGCGAACGCGGCGATCATCAACGAGCCGGAGCAGATCCGCGCGGCGAGCAAGATTGTGCTCCCGGGCGTCGGGGCCTTTGGCGACGCGATCACCGAACTCCGCCGGCGGAATCTGGTCGAGCCAATTTGCGAAGCGATTCAAGCCGGGAAGCCATTCCTCGGGATCTGTCTCGGCTTGCAGTTGCTCTTCGATGTTGGGTACGAAGGGGGCGAGTTTCAGGGACTGGGCATCATCCCGGGCGAGGTTCGCCGCTTTGAGCTTCCCGCCGAGTACAAGATTCCGCACATGGGCTGGAACCGCGCGATTCAGAAACGCCGCTCGCCGCTCTTCAAGGACGTGCCGGACAACGAATACTTCTACTTCGTGCACTCGTACTACGTCGTTACTCGTGACGCTCATGTGATCGGCACCGAGACCGATTACGGCGGAACATTCTGCTCGAGTATCTGGCGCGATAATTTGTTTGCGACGCAGTTCCATCCCGAGAAGAGTCAGTCGCGGGGTCTGGAACTGCTTAAGAATTTTGCAGCGCTGTAGACGCGGCTTGGCGGGAACCTCGCCCTTCCAAGGTGCACGTCATCGATAACAACAAAAAAGTCCGCCGAGAAAACTCGGCGGACTTTGGCAATAACTAGCGTTCATCGCAGCCAACTTATTGCTGCATCCCAGGAACGTTATTGTTGTTCTGCTGCATCGTCGAACCGCCGCCCGTCGCGAAGTTGAATGTCGAGACTTCGGGAATCGTCGAGAACAGCGGCGTGGCGGTGATGCGGACATAGCGGCGATCGGCCGACACGACGGCCGAAGCCGACATGTTCGCCCCTTCGGGCAAGGTCGTGATCACCGGCATGAACCCGACCGCCCCGCGGCCAAAGAACGGGAACAAGTTATTAGGGTTTCCGTTTCCCGGCAAATTCGCCGCGCCTGCGCTATTCGGGGTTCCTGGAAGCGCGGCCAATTGCTGCGCCAAGATCATTTGGCCGACCTTGATTTGGTCAACGGCGGCGACTTGGATTTGGGCATCGTCGAGCTTTTCGATGCGGCGGCCTTCTTTCAACTCCAGGATCACCATCGCCGGCTTCTCGCCGAGCGGAATCGTTTCGCTCTTGGCCACGGCGTGTTCCGACCCCAGGTTCGTAATCACTTCGACATGCACTTTGCCGCCTGTGACTTGCCCCCAAACGCGCTTGATCACCACCCGATACTTCCCGGCAAACCCCTGCGGCACAACGTATTCTTCGGAAAAGCTGCCCAGGCCGTTGCGAGCTTGCTTGACCGATCCGGTATTCCCGGCCAGAACTCCGCCCGAAATCGTGCGGGGATTACTGAGCGAGCAAACCGTGCCGGTCGGTTCTTCGACCATCAGGTCGATGTCGGCATTGCCGGTATAAGTGACCCGGACGATCAAATCCCGCTGCGCCGCATTGTGCAATGCTTTTTCAAAGCGGGCGACATCTTTGTCCTTGCCCTGCTTCTTCAACGTCTCAAGCGTCGAGAGTGCCAAACGCTTCGCCTCGCTCTCAAGGCCGCGCTGCTCGCGGGTACAGGCCTTGCTGATAATTCCCAGCGAAGCCCATTCGATCGCGTTCAAGTCCCCGGTCTGTTCGCCGAGGTGCAGTGCTAATTGATAAGGTTCAGCCAAATCCGGCGCCAATTGCGTGATGCGTTTCAAGAGCTTGAGCGCGCGGGGCTTGAATCCCTCGGTGCGCGACATGTAGATCGCGACCATCAGGATATCGTTGGGCGTCTTGGCATAATCGACGGCCGACATCAACGCCCGCTCGATCTCCTCGCGCGGTTGGTCGTCGGCGATCATCGCCAAGCCGAGGGCTTCGTACATCCAGGGCTGTGAATAGCCGTTACGGAGGGCGGAGCGGATCAGCGCCGAGACCTGACTGTATTGCTGTTCGCTCATCAATTGGCGGGTCGTTTCGCGGATGTCGGCATCCTGACGAAAGGCGGACATCATGCGGACAGAATCTTTTTCGCCGGCCGCGATTTTCACGCGTTCTTCGAAGTGCTTGTCCCACGCGGCATCGTAATCGCCGCCGGCGGGGACAGCGAGCTTAATACGGGTCGCCTTGTGTTCCATTTGCTTGGCGACAAGGTTTTCGGCTTCGACCATCTCCATGCCGCCCGAACTCGCTTGCGGTGCTGGAGCTGCTTGCGGAGGAGCTGGATTTTTTTTGAGCGTCAAACTGTCAGGCTTATCCGGTACGGCCATGGCTTGCAATCCGGCGTCGCCTGCCTGGGGCAAGACGAGGGGATCGGGAACGCTAAAAAAACCGCCTTGGCCGCCGCCGCCAAAGCCGCCACCGCCGGCACCAGCGCCGCCGAAGCCGTTCAGGCCTTGACCCTGGCCGTTGCCGC
>JBGSSS010000023.1:0-5538 GCA_041736895.1 Pirellulales bacterium | reverse complement strand
ATCATGCCGAGCGTCGGGATCGACGCAAACGGATCGATCATCGCCGTGTCGGCCTGCGGGACGAGGATCATGTCCGATTCGTTGACCGCTTGCCAGCCGCGAATGCTCGAGCCGTCAAAGCCGAGTCCGTCTTCGAAGGTGGTTTCTTCGAGTTTGGTGGCGGGGATGGTGAAATGCTGCCAGAGGCCGGGGAAATCCATGAAGCGGAGATCGACGGCACGCACTTCTTTTTCACGGCACAAGGCCAGCACTTCGCGAGGGGTCATTGAGGATTTTGTGGTACAGGGTACAGAGTACGGGGTACTGAGAGCGGGCTAAGCGGCAAGCTATCGAAGGCGCGTGAGCTACTATTATACTTGAAATACCTCTTACGCTTCCTTATTGATCAGGTCGATCAATTGCCGCAATTTGGCCAGGCTCCGCCGGTTAAATTGGAAAATCAGGCGCGGCAACGCGATCAGGTTCGGCTCGTCGGCTTCTTCGGGCAGGGCCGAACCCGCGACGAATTCGCCGCCGCTGAGGATACCGGAAAATTGCGACTGAATCTTGGCCAGCAGCTCCGGCCCGATCGGTTTGTGTAGCCGCAGCGAGAGGTACTTCTTGACGTACCGCATGCTGTGGTAAACGCGGTAGAACGTCTTGAGTTCGTTGACGACCTCTTCGACGTTGTCGCTGTACGAGAAGAGCGACTGGTCGTCGGGCGAGATCATCTTGTCGCCCAGGAGTTTGTCCTGGACGAAATTCAGGAACGGCTTCCAGAAGTCGCCGCCCGGCGCGTCCATGAAAATCAGCGGGACGATGTCGCGCTTGCCCGTTTGCAGGAGCGTGAGGACCTCGAGGCCTTCGTCGAGTGTGCCGAACCCGCCGGGGAGCAGGACCATCGCGTCGCATTCCTTGACGAACATCAGCTTGCGCGTGAAGAAGTACTTCATCGTCACGAGCTTCGGGTCGCCGGCGATCACCGAGTTGGAGCTTTGCTCGAAGGGCAACATGATGTTGAGGCCCATCGAGTTCTCGCGGCCCGCGCCGATGTGGCCCGCCTCCATAATCCCGTTGCCGGCGCCGGTGACAACCATCCAACCGGCTTCGGCCATGGCGCGGCCGAGATCAACGCCAGCGATGAACGACGGCTTGTCCGGCGGTGTGCGGGCGGAGCCGAAGATCACGACCTTGCGCCGCGAGCGATACGGGGCAAAGACCTTGAACGCGTAACGCAGCTCGCGGAGCGCGCGGCTCAGGATTTTCGTGTCACCCAGCGATGGCCGATCGCGACGAAGTTTCTCGGCCGTTTCGTTGATTTGCTCGATCTGTTCGTCGATACGAGCTTGATCTACGTCCGGCGTCGTCGAAGGCTTGCCGGTGTCGCTGGTCAGCGTCAGCTCTTCGCTTTCGGTGCTATCGATCGGTTGACGCGGATCTTGCTCCACGGCGCGGCTCGGGGTTGAGTGAAAGTAATGGAGATTCGTGTCTATGATGCTAACAAGAAATGCTGGCATCCGTCGAGTGGAAAGACCAAATGCGAATACTGAACACGGAGGCAGGGAGAACACGGAGGAGCACGGAGAATACAGAATACGAGCCACAGATAGACACAGATGGGACACAGATAATGCGGAGAGGGATAAATGCAGTAAGTCCTGCAATCAAACCTGTTCGTTCGGAATTGCAATTGTCTGTATTTGATTTATCTGTGTGAATCTGTGTCCATCTGTGGCAAATGTATTTCTGCCTTCCTGTCTTCTCCGTGTTCCTCTGTGTTCTCCGTGACTCCGTGATCATGCCTTTTTGTCCGAGTACCAAACGGCAACAAAAAAACGCTCGCCGAGATTGGCGAGCGTTTTTGATTGTGGCGGCAAACGGCGGCGTGCTTAGGCAACCGGTTTGCGATAGTGATTGTAGGCGGCGATCACTTCGTAGAGATCGGTGCTAATCGAGACTTCGTCGTCGGCGAAATCGTTGACCCAGCCGCGGCGGCTGTTCATCGCTTCGACCAAGACGGGCAGAATCTCGCGGAGCGAGACATTAACGGTTTCGACCGCGGCCGGATGGCGAAGAATATCGTGAGGCCGTACGTCGGCCCCATCAAACTCTGTGTCAGGACCGAAGTAAACCTTGAGAGCGCTACGCACCATGTGAGACGCATCCTTACGTCGAGTGTGTTGAGACGAACCCTGGGCCGATCATCCTGATCCAACCCAAGCATCATGGCCGCTCCGCGGCGCATCATGTCCCCCCTACCTTCTGTGCAGCCCTAGTTATCGACGGCGGGCGGGAGAATCTTTGCCGATTCTGAAAAGAATTCTCACGGCGGAGAAAAGCGATTTGCCAGTTTGCCTAGACTGCCATGCGGTTGTAAACAATTCTCAGATATTGTCGGTTGTTTGTTGGTTTTGCGTCGTGTTCTGCCTATTTCAGCGGGTGTGCTGATTGGGGAAAGGTTGTTGGCTCGACGAACGTTCGAACTTTTGCACGTTCCATCACCGCGGAGAATGATCAATTCAAGAGGTGTCGGCGGTAGATTCTCTGCGCCTCGCATTCTTGACAATGTCTACGAAACCGGCGTAGATTGCCGTATTGTTCGCAACTTCCGCGAACCACGAGACGCCGTGCGTCTCTGTAATTTATTAACCTCAGCACGACGCGCCCCGAGCGCGTGCACGAACAGGAAGCCCACTGCGGCAAACTGTTGGCTGGATTCTCACTGGTGTTACCACCGCATGAGCTTGACGACGACGATTGATCTGGGTTCGATTGCCCAGGGGTTGGGATTGGGATTGGCGCGAGTCGAAAGCGCCGTCCGGTTGCTCGATGCGGGCAACACCGTTCCTTTTATTACGCGCTACCGCAAGGATCAAACCGGCGGTCTCGACGAAGAGCAGATTCGCGAGATCGAAGCGCGCGTCACGAAGCTCCGGCTCCTCGCCGAGCGCAAGCAAACAATCCTGCGCTCGATCGATTCGCAAGGCAAACTCACTCCCGAGCTAGCAGCGGCGATCGATGCGGCTGATAGCACGAAGCGGCTCGAGGATTTGTACCTGCCGTACAAGCCCAAGAAGCAAAGCCTGGCCACGCTGGCACGCGAGCGGCAACTTGAACCGTTCGCCCGCGAAATTCTGAGCGGCGACGAAGCGGCCCGCGATCTCGATGCGCGGGCACGGGACTTTATCAATCCCGATAAGCAAGTCACCAGCATTGCTGACGTCTTGCTCGGCGTTGGGCATATCTTGGCCGAAGACTTCAGCGAGCGCGCGGACCTGCGCGAGAGATTGCGTCGCATCTTTAAGAAGACCGGCAAAGTCGTCAGCACCAAGATCGAAACCGAAAAGAAAAGCGAAGAGCCAAAGCCAGCCGCGGCTGTTGCTGAAGCAACTGCTAACGAAGTAGCCGCTAGCGAAGAAGCACCGGCCGACGAAACCACGGCCGACGATGCCGCTGCGCCAACGACAAGCGAAGTCATTGCCGATCTCGGCGCCGCGGGCGAAGTCGCTCCGAGCGACATTCCGACAGCCAAGGTGATCTACGAATCACCCGAGGCCGCGCCGCAGCAACAAGCCAGCGAAGAGCAACAAGCGAACGAAGAAGCGCCGGTTGGCGAAGAACCGTCCGAAACGCCGGGTGCCACTGGCTCCGCCAGTGCTTCTGTGGTTCCAAGCGTAGAAACTCCGCCCCCAGTCGCCGAAGCAGCCACGGCGGAACCGACCCCAGCCGCGATCGTCAGCGACACGAGCAGCGCCGAAGCTCAGCCCGAAACACTCGGGACATCGGCCGCCGAATCGGCTCCCGCGCCGACAGCGCCTCCTAATCCAGCCAAGAGCCAAAAGCCCAAGGGCAAGCCGAAGAAGCCGGAAAAGAACGAAAACCCGCTGGAGAACGAGTTCCGCGACTATTTCCAATACACGGAGCAAGTCCTGCGCGTGCCGCCGCATAGAATCCTTGCGCTCAATCGCGGCGAACGGGCCAAGGTCATTCGCATCCGTCTTGAGGCCGATTTCGAGGCGATGTACCGCGAGGCGGAAAATTTGTTGGTGCCGCGGGACCATCCGCACGCGGATTTCCTGAAGCCGATCGCGCGCGACGCGCTGACGCGGCTGGTGATCCCGAGCCTGGAACGCGAAATTCGCCGCGAGATGACCGACTTTGCCGAAACGCACGCGGTCGATGTCTTTGCCAAGAACCTGCGCAACCTCTTGCTCGTCGCGCCAGTCCGCAATCGCCGTGTGATGGCCCTCGACCCGGGCTTTAAGAGCGGCTGCAAGATCGCGGTGCTTGACGAGTTCGGGAACTTGCTCGATCAAACGGTGATCCATATTATCGGCAAGGCCGAGCGCAAGGCCGAAGGCCGCGCGAAGGTGGTCGAGTTGATCAAGCAACACGGGGTCACGGTCCTGGCGATCGGCAACGGCACGGCGTGCCGTGAGACCGAAGAATTCGCCGCCGAGATTCTCGCCAATGAACTGGCCGAAGAGACGGTCGCGTACATGATCGTCAACGAAGCCGGCGCGAGCGTTTACTCGACGAGCCAACTCGGCCGCGAAGAGTTTCCGACTTACGACGCGACGCTCCGCGGCGCGATCTCGATCGGCCGGCGGATGCTCGACCCTCTCAGCGAACTGGTGAAGATCGACCCGGCGAACCTCGGCGTTGGTCTCTATCAGCACGACGTCAAGGCAAAGCACCTCCGCGCGTCGCTCGATGCGGTCGTCGAGTCTTGCGTGAACTACGTCGGCGTCGATCTGAATACGGCGAGCCCTGCGCTGCTCCGTTATGTCTCCGGTTTGAATGCGCTCAAGGGCCGGCAGATTTACGACTACCGCATTGCGAATGGTCCGTTCAAGAGCCGCGAGCAATTGAAAGAGGTGCCGGGCTTCGGCGAAGCGAGCTTCGTGCAAGCCGCGGGGTTCCTGAAGATCACCGATGGCGAAGCGCAGCTCGACGCGACTTGGATTCATCCGGAAAGCTATTCCGCCGCGCGCACCGTCCTCGAACGACTGCAGACGAACGAAAGCGAGCTTGCCAAGAAGGAAGCGACCGCGATTCTCGCCGAGCAAGTGAAAACGCTTGATGTGCCGGCCTTGTCCAAGGAACTTGAAGTCGGCGAATTGTCGCTGGCGAATATTCTGACCGAGTTGACTCGGCCCGGCCGCGATCCGCGCGAGGATCTACCGCCGCCGATTTTCAAACGCGGAATTCTCAAGCTCGAAGACCTCGAAGTCGGCATGGAGCTGACCGGCTCGGTGTTGAACGTCGTTGATTTCGGCGCGTTTGTGGACATCGGCTTGCACGACAGCGGCTTGGTTCACGTCAGCCAATTGGCGAACAAATTCGTGCGCGATCCGCACGAGATTGTTTCGGTCGGCGACATCGTCAAGGTGTGGGTCCTCGAAATCGACAAGGGCCGTCGCCGTGTTTCGTTGACGATGATCGCGCCCGGCACGAAGCGTTTTGAACCGCAGCGCGGCCCGCGCAAAGATCGCGGCCAACGCGGTCCGCAAGGCGGCGCTCCGCAAGGAACTGGGCAACCGGGCGCACCGCAAGGCG
>JBGSSS010000020.1:0-8753 GCA_041736895.1 Pirellulales bacterium | reverse complement strand
GAAATCCCGTGGCACTTCGACAGCAAGTTGCAAGCCTACAGACTGCCTCCTGGATTTAAGTTCCCAGGGTTAACTGAGAGTAATCAACGATCATCGACAGCACCAAAGTTGCCTGCTGACATAAGGCAAATGAAATCCACGGCGAAGCAACTCATTGCCCATACCGAGCTGCACTTAAAAATGCTTAAAGATTTCTGTGAGACGTTGGACTAACGCGAACTTCAAGACTGCGAGGGGTATCTGGTTTAATTTACCAGCGCGCACATTCATCGAAGCTGCCAACCTCATGGTCACACCCCTGACACCTGCTGAGTTTGCTTATCTGGACGCTTACCAAATAGAGAATTGGAACCTCACAAGAGGTCCCACGATTAAGGATCTAGGGGTGTTCATAGAGGGCAATCCCCAACATCTTTGGGGAGTTTTTCAAGTCTTCTTATGGGCTCTGCAAGAAGAGTGGAGAGCTAACCCGCCACGGCCCACGTTCGAAGACTGGGAATACACCCCCATCGCACTAAAGGCCCCACCACGACCTTGGGTCACCGTGGAAGAGTTTGAAGCTAGAGGGAAAACCCTTAAAATATTCTTAGATGATCTAGACCGCAAAAAGAAAGCTGCCAACTAACTTGATAGAGGTACACCAGGAATGGTCAAACTACTAACACCCGCCGAAGACACATTCCTAGACCTGTATCTAGTGGAGATATCGAACCTACAGGGTGGCCCGTGCACTAGGGCTCTAAGGGCATGGGGCTTGGGGCCGATACAACTCCCCGCTCTACTTTACGCCGCGAATGAATCCTTGCGAGAAACCGGCGTGGACACCCTGGTTTGGCTGGAGCGGAAGCCAACTGAAACCGCCATCGTACCGTGGAAGAGTCGAGATGAGTTGCTGGCCCGGGAACAAGAACTAAAAAGAATCTATAAGGTTTCCGACCTCCGTACTGGAAAGACTTCCCACTAGCGTGACAAGGGTACATATGCTGAAGTTAAAGCACGGATAGCCAAGGTTGCCGGTCTGCCTGCATAGCTGCTGCGCTTCCTCGAAGCTGGCTACAATCCGACGATCTTCATTTCGGATGAAGCTGTGCCACGACGTAGGCATCGTGGAATTCTTCGACGGGTGGGGTGTGTAAAGCCATCGGTGATTCTCCAGGTTTGATGCCCGGGGATACTGTATCTTTGATAATCAGTTGCCGCAACGGGGCTAGATGTTCTGCTCCGATTTGTATGGCCACCATACCGCTAGTACTCTGGTCAGAATGAGAGCAGAGAACAGAGCTACGCATCAAAACACTGGCAACCTTCCTGCTAACCGTCGCCATCAACGTGTGAAGGCCTAATGATGGTGTGTACACAAATACAGTAGTCAGAAATTTCTGAAAATAAAGTTGCGCTGATCGAGATCGAACCATTTACCGATCGGCTGGCAAATGAACCTGCTAGCACTTGACGTAAGGTCATAACCTACTAGAGCGAAAGGCCTTAGAGCCCATCGACAGCATCTTCCTGGCGGTTAACATGACTCCGAAATGAGTACGCCGTACTCGCCTTTTACCCCATTCGGAGAGAAGAATCATGGTGACGCTCGGTTTCGATGACGAAGAGCAGAAAAAGCTGGCGAAGCTCATCGCCAAGCTAGTTACAGACGAGATGCGTGGTAATCATCCACTGCTCGATGGCAAACTGGCTATCCCAAATTCAAAAGCAGCCAAACTCCTGAGCTTGAATACGTGGCAGCTGGATCAAGAGCGCAAGAAGGGGAAGATCGAGTGCGTGCGGGGTGTTGGCCGTCGCATCTTTTTCACCCTCGCGCAGATCATGAAGTATCTCAATGAGAATACTGAGCGGGGTAACTAACTCGTTGCCATCCACAGCAAACGAGTATCCCCATGCGACAAAGCGTTTGGATCTTTCAACGACCCCGCGACGTTAAAGCCAAAGGTCCCGACCACGCAACCTGGCAGGTTGGCTGGTATGACCTCCAAGGCAAGCGTCACAGTGAAGCCTGCGGATCTGGTGATCGTGGTCGACGTGCTGCAGAACGTCGCCGTGATGACATTTCTGCGGAACTACACCTTCAAGTACATCAACCCAAGACGAAACACAAATGGACCGCTTTCCGCAAGCACTACAACGAGTATGAACTCCCACAGAAGTCACTCAGCACGAAGAACCAAATTATTTCGGTCCTCAATAATTTCGAGCGGTTAGTCCAGCCTGGGCTGATGGAAAATATCACTACGGTACAGGTTAAAAAGTTCGTGTTCTACCGAAAAAAGGAAGCGGGCAAGAAGAAGGGTTCAAAGCTCTCTCCCGCAACAATCAACAAGGACCTCCGGCACCTTAAATCTATCTTGCGTGTAGCCGTTGAGGAGGAATACCTACACAAGATGCCAAAGATCAAGATGATCCGAGAGCCAAAAAAATTAGTGCGGTTTGTAACGCCCGAAGATTTCGCTGTGCTGTACAGCACAGCGGCGAAATTGGCGAAGAAACCAGCCGCAGCTGATGTCTCATATTCCAGTGAACAATGGTGGCAGTCGCTAATCACAACCGCCTACATGACTGGTTGGCGAATCAGCGAGCTCATGGCCCTAAGGTGGGAGGACGTGGACCTCGAAAAGTGCCATATCATCACACGGTATCAGGACAACAAAGGACAACAATCAGAATTAGTCTATGTCCATCCAATCGTGATTGAGCACCTTGGCAAACTCAAAGGGACTTCACCATTCGTGTTCAATTGGGATTACTGCACCACCCACCTCTGGGTCGAGTTTCATCGGATTCAGAAAGCGGCCGGCATCAAGCTCGTCTGCCGCGAAAAACATGAGCATACCGACGCATGCAGTGTTTATGGGTTCCATGATCTACGCCGGGCTTTCGCCACAGTCAACGCGCCGCGGATGAAACCCGAGGTGCTACAAAAGCTGATGCGGCATCAGAGCTACAAGACCACGTTGGGCTATATCAATCAGTCCCAACAAATCGCCGACGCCGTGCAGGGGATGCAGGTGCCGGACGTGCTAAACAAAAAGAGCGGCTAGCAAAATTCTCGACCTGCCTTTCCTAGTGCCAGGCTTCTTAGGTCAGCAAGCATGCCCCCGTTGACTAAGATAAAGCAGGCAGAATTACTGCCGCCAACACGCATCAACAACCGCTCATGGAAGCCAAATGGAGGCCAAGCCGTTTTTGCGGCCTCAAAATTTCAATAATCGCAAGTAGGCCCGGTGTGAATCGAACACACGACCAAGGGATTATGAGTCCCCTGCTCTAACCGCTGAGCTACGGGCCCGAAAGTCTCTCGATTCTACTCGGTCCAGAATGATGATTCTAGGAGAGCCGCGGGGAGCGAAGCGAGTGGTAAGAAATGCCCTCACTCTTTGCTCAGCCGATAGAGTGTCGAAATCGCTTGCTGTTTCACAATGCGACTGTTGAGAGAACGCTGAAAAAAATTCGATCGCAAAAGCATGCGAACAATTTCAGCAGGGGAAAATTGGAAGGCGGGAAATGCGCCGCATCAAAACGGCATCGCCGGAAATCGGCAAACGACGATTCGCGGCCAGTCATTCGGCAAGGTTCTCGAGCTTGGCGGTCTCGGCCTTTTCGGTCACGACCTCATCGGACCAGTACGCCCAATCGATCAGGATGCCGAGCGTCACCGTCAGCGTCACGGCAACGGCGACGCCGACGGTCCACCAGCCTAGGCTGCCGTACGAGGCCTCGATGCTGGAGCCGTAATACTTGAGGATCAATTGAGCCGTCTTGCCGCCCCAGATCAGGCCGAGCAACGCGCAGCCCAGCAGCCGCCAACTGGGACGAACACGATAACGGCAAGTGTTGGGTTCAATCATAAAAACACCTCGGGAAGGGAGTAATGGAGTTAGAGGAAAAAACCTGGTTGCGGCGCGCGTTGCCCCTGCGGATGGGTTTGCCATCCGCAGGCTGGAGTTGGCGCGGGAAGCAGGTTGCGAAAAATTGGGGCGAGTCCCTGCGCACGAACTTTTTAGCTTGAGGGGCTCGAGTCTTTCGGCGTGAAGAGCAATCGCGCGTAAACACCGACGGCGACACCGGCGCACATTCCGGCGACCACGGCGATGCCGACTCCGCCCCACTGGCCGAGCAACGGCTCGTACAACTTCATCGTGTAGACGCCGTAGGCCGCGGCCGTGGCAAGAGCCAAACCAGAACACAACGGCACCAACCATTTCGCGGACGACGAACGGAGATTCGAATCGGACATGCAACCACCAAGACCTTTCGAAGGGGGAAGGAATGAAGACCGTACTTCGAAGAGCGTCAAAGCGAGCGCCGCGTTACAGTGCGGACTGAAGATTTCGAGAATGATTCAAAACCCGCGGTGTCAGCCAGGGCGTCACTTAGTAGCCCGTAGCGTTAGCGAGGGCGACAAAGTAGTGTGGGCTTCAGCCCACACGTCACAGAAGTCGCCGATATTTTAACTCGCAGCGTTAGCTAGACCCGCCTGAAGCCGAACCTTGAAATTGCAAAGTTCAAATTGCCAATTGAAATGCAAAATACCTCAACACGGAGAGACGGAGAAAATTCAGAGCGGCACCGCGTCAATAAATACTGCGAAGTCCTGTAGCTCGTAGCCATTGCTACGAGCGCTCCGCATGAATGGCCGAGACGTCAGCCAGGGCGTCAGAAATTGACGATCGAACAGAAGCCCGCAAAGATCGCAAAGAAAAGGCAAATGCAGATTTTGAACTGGAGAGAGCAAAGGCAGCAGAGAAAATGCGAAAGAGATATTTCGTCTAAAGATATATAAAGCACGAAGAAAGCACGCACACTCTGCTGAAGGTAGTGCAGTTTTGCAATACTTTTCTGAACTCCAGCGTCCAACGCAATTCACATTACCAAGCTGGGGCTTGGTAACGAGAATTGCAGACAATCTGGGGCTTGGTAACGAGAATTTTTCCCTTAATTCACTCCCGACACCACGAGCACCGAGCACGGCGCGTTGGTCAGAATCTTGTCCGACGTGCTGCCGAGCAGCAACCGGTCCAACCCGCTTTTGCTCGTCTTGCCGACGATGACCAGATCGATCTTTTCGGCATCGATCGCGGCCAGGATCTGCTCGGCCGGGTTCCCTTCGCGGATCAGCGGTTCGTGGTTATGGAACGCGGCGGGCAAGCGCGTGATGAATGCCGCGAGTTCGGCCTTGAGCGCCACGCGCTCCTCGTTGAACTCTTGCTGCCAGCCAGCGGACATCGCTTCGGTGTCCGCGGCGCGGGCACGATGCAGCACCCAGTCGGGCAAACCCGGAATATAATACGGCTCCGTCACCGCGAGAACCAAGCCCACGGTCCCGGGCCGCAAAGTATTGGCTTGCAGCAGGCGCGCGTAGCGTTCGGCATTCGGTTGATCGTAGGCGATCATCATGCGTAACGGCTTCGCCGCATCGGCCGGTGCATGACGCACAACCAGGACCGGAATCACCGCCGAGCGGACGATCTCGCTCGAGACGCTGCCGAGGAGCATCGATTGGAAAGCTCCGAGCCCTCGCGCGCCGACGACGACCAGATCGGCCGGCCATTCGGCGGCCGACTTTTGCAGCAGCTCGCTCGGGCGGTCCATGCCGATGAACGACTTGACCTTGCCGCGCAAGGCTTCGGGCAGGCGTTGCGTCGCTTCGGCGATGATCACCCCGGCGACGGCCTGCTGCGCGCGATCGGCCAATGCGGGGTTCACGTCGCTCGTCCCAAAGGCGATTGGGCCGCAGCTATGCGCGAAGCCGATTTCATCGCGCGCCGGATCGGCCCAGCGGCCGATGTAATCGACCGCGGCAAAAGCATGATCCGAACCGTCAACACCGAGGAGGATTTTCATGGTCTGTTCCGCGCTTCGAATTCAAATGAAAAGTATGCCCACAGATTAACACAGATGGACACAGATAAATGCAGGGAATCAAATTTGATTTAGTTCCTCAGGGATTTTGAACATCTGCAAACTCGACGTCCAACGTGATTCGTCCGGGGACTTACGTCCCCGGCTCAGGAAATCAACTCCGAAAGCAATCTGCATTTTCCATCTGTGATCATCTGTGTCTATCTGTGGGAAGTATTCTGTATTTCAAGTTTCCAAAAGCGTCTTACTCACCTCACCCGCTCGTTCTTGAACATAACGCGGCACGGCGTAGCCGGGTAAGCGGGCACGGAGCGAGGCGATGAGTTCGAGGCCCCGCGCGATCGGCACCTCGAAGTGCAATGCCCCCGCGACGCGGTCCAACTGGTGCAGGTAATACGGCAGCGCGCCCAAATCGAGCAATCGTTCGCTCAACGCGGCGAGTGTTTGCAGATCGTCGTTGATCCCGCGCAGGAGCACTGTCTGGTTCAAGGTCGGCACCCCAGCCGCGACGATTCGCTGCACGGCATCGGCGGCGTCGCCCGACAATTCGTTCGCATGATTCGCGTGAATGACCATCACCGGAGCGAGGCGCGTGCCGCGCAGCCAGTCAAGCAACTCATCGTTGACTCGCTCGGGAATCATCAACGGCAAGCGCGTATGCACGCGCAGCCGGCGCAAGTGCGGGATCTCGGCCAGCCGCTCGGCTAGCGACGCGAGCAGCGAATCCTTTAACGTCAAAGGATCGCCGCCGCTCAAGATCACTTCGCTGATCGACTCGTCCGCCGCGATCTCGTCGATCGCCGGCTGCCACGCCGCGAGTGATTTCGGGGCCGTCTCGTACGGATAGTGCCGACGAAAACAGTACCGGCAATGCACCGCGCAAGCGCCCGTCGTGACCAGCAGGACGCGGCCGGCATATTTTTGCAACAAGCCCGGCAGACGCTGAGCATCGAGATCGCCGACGGGATCCATTAGCCCCCCGTCAATGACGGGGGGGATTTGAGCTGGTAGTTGGGTGACCGGGGACGAACGAAGTGCGAACCCGGATTTGTGAGTCACAGTGTCGCGCGATCCGGGGGCTTCGCTTCGCTGCGACCCCGGCCACCCAGGGTCTTTTTCAAGCCCTTCCGCAGCCGGAACTGCCCCTACCGGATTCGACCCCGAATTTGGTACATTGTGGGACTCGGAGGTCTGGCTGTTGGTCTCGCAAGCCAGCGGCAGAACCTGCCGCAGCAGCGGGTCCGTCGGATCGCCGTGCCGCATCCGCGCCAGGTACGACCGCGGGACGAACAGCGGAAAGTCCTGCGTCGCGGCCCGAGCTTGCTCCGCCCACAGTGGATCAAGGTCCAGCAGCCGAGCAAGTTCGCCGACATCGCGCACCGCCTCACGCAGGGCAACTTGCCAGGGCGCGAGCGTAGTTCGAGGAGCGAGCGTAGAATTCAACACGTTAAAACTTTCCGCGAATAAACACCGCAGCAGTACGCAACAGCTTCGCCGCTTAGCAATTCATAGACACCCTTTCAATCTAACCCAACACGTCACGAATACAACACGGAGCACAGTCTGATGGCTTACAATACGAGCGATTTCAAGAAAGGGATCAAGGTCCAAATCGACGGCGATCCGTACCTGATGCTGGAATGCAACTTCGTGAAGCCGGGCAAGGGCCAGGCGCTCTACAAATGCCGGCTGCGGAATCTGATCCGCGGTTCGTCGCTCGACCGCACGTTCAAGAGCGGCGACAGCCTCGACGAAGCCGATGTCGAAACGATTGACGCCCAGTACCTCTACCGCTCGGGCGACAACTTTGTCTTCATGAACAACGAGAACTACGAGCAATACGAAATTCCCTCGAGCGTCGTCGGCGACCAAGCCAAGTGGCTGTTGGAAGCGATCGTCTGCACGGTCATTCTGTACAACAACGCGCCGATCAGCATGGAGCCGCCGAATCAGATGGCGCTCAAGATCACGCAGTGCGACCCTGGTGCCCGCGGCAACACGGCGACGAACGTGACCAAGCCCTGCACGCTGGAAACCGGCGCGGTGATCAACGGCCCGGCGTTCCTGGAAGAAGGCGAAACCATCCGCGTCGACACGCGGACGGAAGAGTACATCGAACGCGTGAAGGTGTAAGGTTCCCTTAGCAGCCCGCAGCGTAAGCAAGGGAATCTCGTTACCTAGCCCCAGCTTGACGGTGTTTATTGTTACCACGCCTAAGGGCTTGAAAGTGTTTATTGTTCCCACGCCTAAGGGCTTGAAAGTGTTTATTGTTACCAAGCCTAAGGGCTTGGTAATGTGAACGGGAGCAGACTTGCCAGCAACAACAAACGCCAAGCACCAAAAAGGCCAGCGAGAAATCGCTGGCCTTTTTCTGTGTGTGCACAGATGCAATAAAAAACCTCCTCATACGAATCCCCAGGAACAACAGCGCTCTTACGCCCCAATTTCGCAGAAGGTTGAACGACGAACGGTTCGGCAGGAGCCTCACCCTCCCAAAGACTGGCCGTTATTCTGACCGCGCTGTTTTTCACTAGAGCGCATTCAAGATAACTGTAGCGTTCTGACGGGCTGCGGCGGCGCGGTACATCGACGAATCTTAGGATTCGTCTGCTTCGCTCTCCACAGCGTTAGCTCAATGAACACGGCCGCTTGCCTCGCCTACGTCATCGACGCTACATCTATCTTGAACGAGCTCTAGAAACGTATAATTTTAGAGGATGCGCATGACGAATTTTTCTTGCTCATTACACGCAACAAGCCCGGCGTTTCCGCCGGGCTTGTTGTGTAGTACAGATGATTTTGCAGCTATGCCGCAGGCTTAAGCTTGTTGCAAAGCCAAGCAGCTTTACTTCTGCTTACGGCGGAGGCTCCAGCCAGCGAAG
>JBGSSS010000019.1:0-54301 GCA_041736895.1 Pirellulales bacterium | reverse complement strand
CGTAAGCGTCCGGTGAACCGCATCTTGTGTGGCATGTTAGGCTGGGATTTGTTTTATCACAACGAATCCTCGGAGCGAATTCATGTCCCAGCGTCGAGTGCCCCGGGATGCGGCGAAGGAAGCTTGGTGGCGTGAGCAGGTTCAGGTCCAAGCTCAAAGCGGGCTCACGGTGCGGGCCTACTGTCGGCAGCAGCAGTTGAGCGAGCCGTCGTTTTACGCCTGGCGCAAAGAACTGGCCAAGCGTGATCAGGAACGCCACCCCCTCGACGCCGCCGCAGCACCAACTCCCTCCGCGCCCAGCGTGCGTGCCGCGCAAGCCACGCGTCCCACCTTCACGGAAGTGATTCTGACTTCACCGGCCACTGTCTCGTCGGCTGCCGTTTCGCCGATCGAGATCATCCTGACGGCGGGCCAGCGGATTCTCGTCGCGCCCGGTTTTGATGCGCCGACCTTGCAAGCCGTATTGGCAGTCTTGGAGCATCCGCGATGCTAAGCGTTCCGGCGGCTCTCAAGATTTATCTGGCAACCACGCCGACCGACATGCGCAAAAGCCATGACGGCTTGGCGGCGCTGGTGGAACAGGTGCTGCAAGCGAATCCGTTGTCGGGTCATCTGTTTGTCTTTCGCAACAAGCCGGGTGACCGCGTGAAGCTGCTGTATTGGGACACGGACGGCTACGCGCTGTGGTATAAACGTTTGGAAGCGGGCCGCTTCCGCTTCCCCGTGGTGGCCGAAGGCCAAACGCAGCTCATGCTCACGGCTGCCGAATTGACGATGCTCTTGGACGGCGTGGACTTGGCCAGCGTGCGGCGGACCAAACGCTTTCGCTTGCCGGCCTAAAATCTAAAAATATTTTAGCGCTTGTCGAAACAAAATCCTCCGCTCGCGCGTTTTATAGGCATGAGCAAGGATGCTGATTCGCCGCTGCCGAATGAACTGCCCGACGACCTCGCCACGGCGCTCGCGCTCTTGGTGCAAGAACGCCAGTTGCATGAACAAACGGTGGCCGAGCTCGCCAGCACGATCGAGACGCAACAACAGCTGATTGCGCAGCAAGAACACCGCCTGGCGCAACTCTTGCGGCGGCACTTCGGCCCGAGCCGCGAGGCGCTCGATCCGGACCAACTGCTGTTGTTCGAGGCAGCCGATCTCGAAGCGCTGGTGCAAGAGTATCGCGCTGCGGCCGACGGCCAGCCGCTGGAGGAGCAGGCTCCCGAGCAACCGCCGGACGAGTCAGCCCAGCCGGGTCATGGCCGGCGCGTCTTGCCCGCGCACTTGCCGCGCGAAGAACGGCGTTACGAGTTGACTCCTGCCGAGCGGTGTTGTCCCGACTGCGGCCAAGCGCGCGCCGAGATCGGCACCGAAACAAGTTCGCAATTGGAATATGTGCCGGCCACCTACAAGGTGATCGAGCATGTGCGCGTGAAGTACGCTTGTCGGCACTGTGCCGAGCAAGTCGCCGTGGCTCCCAAACCGCCGCAACCCACGGGCAAGGGCTTGCCAGGTCCAGGGCTGTTGGCGCACACGGTGCTCTCCAAGTACGGCGATCACTTGCCCCTCTATCGCCAAGAAGACCAAGCCGCGCGGCAAGGGCTGGAACTGCGCCGCAGCACGCTCTGCGATTGGATCGCGGCGGCCGCCGACTTGGCCGCCCCCCTGGTCCGGCGGATGCGCCAGTTGGTCTTGCAAGCGCGCATCATTCATACCGATGACACGACGGTGAAGCTGTTGGTCCCCTTGCTGGGCCGCGCCAAGCTCGCGCGGTTCTGGGCCTACCTGGGGGATCGGCAACAGCCGTACACGGTGTACGACTTCACCGACAGCCGCAACCGCGATGGCCCGGCCAAGTTCTTGGAGAACTTCAGCGGTTACTTGCAAGCGGATGCGTATGGCGGTTACGACGGGCTGTATGCCAGCCCCAGCAGTCGGATCGTCGAGGTCGCGTGCTGGGCGCATGCGCGGCGGTACTGGTTCGAGGCGGCGACCACGGACCCGGCCCGCGCGCATCATGTGCTGGGTGTCATCGCGCGGCTCTATCAAATCGAGTCGGCTTGCGAAAGTCTGACTGCCGCCGAGCGCTGCGCCGCGCGGCAAGCCCAGGCTTTGCCGTTGCTGCGCTCCTTGGAAACTTGGCTCGCGCAAGAGTCACCGCGCTTGCTGCCCAAGAGCCCCATTGGCAAGGCGGCAATCTACACCACCAATCAGTGGCAGGCGCTCCTGCGTTACACCGAAGATGGCGAGCTCTCGATCGACAACAACGTCAGCGAACGGACGGTCAAGATGCAGGCCATCGGCCGCAAGAATTGGCTCTTCGTGGCCAGCGTCACCGGCGGCCAGCGCGCCGCGGCGCTCTACAGTCTGATCGCCAGTTGCAAAGCCAACCAAGTCGAACCGTGGGCCTACTTGCGCGATGTCTTCACACGACTGCCAGCGCTGCCGGCGGACGATCCGGAATTGCCGAATCAAAATTTACTCGATCAACTCTTGCCCGACCGTTGGTTGCTGGCCCACCCCCAGCACCGCTGGAACATCGACGAGATCCGCCGCAAGGAACGCAAAAGACGCCACCAAAAACTACGCCAACGACGGAAGAAATAGAGGTGCGGTTGGCCGGACGCTTACCCTATTTACGGTCAATTGTTAAATCGACGCATGTGTTGCATTTATTAGCGAATACCCTCGCGGTCAAGGGCTGCTTCGGCGTTGCGCAGACTGCTCGATGATTGTGAATTTACAGTTGCCTCGGTTTGGTTGTTGTTAATTTCGCGCAGGAAATCCTGAAGTGCCTCGTTATGAATATAGCGTCGACCACCGATCAAAGTGGCGACTAACCTCACGCCGCGCACACCGCGTCCCATCCAGCGATGAATCGTGCTGATGTGCGGAGTGCCAGGCAATAGTTGACGGACTTCTGCCAGGGAATAATATTTCTGCTGACTGTGGACGTTGACCATAACAAGTCTCCTGAATGAATGAATTCACATACGCACTTACTACGTTTTGAACAATTTAGCGTTTCTTGTCAAGCGATGCGCACTAATAAGAACCACAGCGCATGACAGCGACCGCAATAATCCGACGTTGCTCTCGAAGATGCAGGTGATCGTGTATTGGCATTCTTGGGCGTTTTCTTTTCGTCATGTCAGCAACGATAATGCGATTATCTTTTGTTACTTGGAGCCGGTACTCTCGTGCTGGAGCGTTCTGCTCCACAGTCGGCCTCTCCAAGTCATGGCAAGAAACATACGGTTCATCGTCCTCGGGCTCCTGATATTCAAGGATGCTCATTTTTGGTTGGCCCGTTTTTTTGTCAGTGATAATTGCGGGGCGTCGCCGGAAGATCGACAGTTCCTTCCAATAGGTCGGATTGGTTTCCCAGAGAAGATAATCACCAACTTGGAATCCTAAGTCTCCGCGGTAGGCCAATTCATCGCCGAAAGACAGTTGAGTCCAACAACGGCTAATCGCGTAATTAGAAACATCAATTGCTTTGTAATGCCCGGCGAGTAATGACGATGGCTGCTGAATTTTTCCACTAGGCAACTCGCTCACGACAGGAAGCACCCAACTGGCAGGTAGTTGCTGCTCAGCTGATAAGTAGGGAGTTCCACATCCCGTTAGCAGCCAGCGAGTGTTGATGAATGGTTTATCAGCCAACTTTTCCAGTAGATCAGTACCAGGGTTGTTGGTCTCGGTGGCGATCCGACTGATGTAAGTTGGGTTCACACCCACGTCATCGGCACATTTTTTACGATTGCCTTTCCAGTAATCATCAATCAGCCAGCGGACACGATCGGCAAGCGTCGACTTAGGACCTGGGATGGCTGGCAGACGTATCGGTTGAGCGGGACGAGTCATTTTTTGCTGAAATGATGAGAAGGGAGTGGCCGTGGTATGAACTCTAGGAAGGTCAGCCGACTTGCTGAATAACATCAAATGCTTTTTGTCGATCGGCTTCGGCGTAGACTTCGGTCACGGCCGCGTGCTTATGCCCCAGGATAATTTGTGCGGCGTCCAAACCAAAGTTCTTGCGCACTTCAGTTCCGCAAGTGTGACGCAATTGATGAGGATGCCAGTGAGGCGAGCCAGCGCGTTTGATGCCGTAATTGATCGCGCGACGATAGGAATCGACGCTGTATCGCTCGCGTTTTTTGCGTTTGGGCGTTGATTTAGGAGCACGTTTGGCTTGGCTGGGTGTCATCGGTGACCGGCGTTTGGCTTTTCGGAGGGTATTTCGTTCGGCTTCGGCTTCTAGCGGGCTGAAGCAATACTTGTCAGGCGATCGATGCAGCCATTCTCGCAGAATTTCCTGAGCTTTGGGACCAAAATAGATCTCGCGTAGCTGGCCGCGGTATTGGGTTTTGTGGCGATTCAAGTGATAAACCCAAGTTTGCCCTGTGCGGTCGATGTCCTGGGGACGCAGCAGGACGACTTCGCCGGGACGCATGCCTGTTAGCCGCTGAAGCCGAATCATGGCAGCGACCTGCCGCGAAACGAACGGCAGTACGGCATGGACGTCGGCGTCGGCAACGGGCATCACGGGTTTAGATTCGCGCGCAGTAGTCCGGCCATATTTTAGCGGGGCCACGGCCTGCAGTGCCTGCAGAATTGGAGCAGGGACCAATTCGTTTTCCACACCCCATTTAAAGATTCGGCGGATGCGATTGACTCGTTGATTGATGTGCTTGCGGCACAGATCATTTTCAATGAGCTTTTCGCGCACTGCCTTGAGAGACAGAGGACCGAACTCGTTGACCGCCACACGTCCGTACAAAGCCCTGACTAACTTGGCGGCATCCTTCATCGCGACGTATTCCTTGCCAGGCTCACCGTCCTGAACGTAGTACGTTTTGGCAAACGTGAAGTAAGCGGCCAAGAGTTCGTTGACCGCGATTGAACCTTGGCTGGCCACCTGCGGGAGCTGTCGGCCGTTGGAGATCCACTCGGCAAGCAGCCGATCGTACTCGCGGCGGCTCTGCGCGGAATTGTAAGGGCCAAGATAAAAGTCTTTGCTGTTCAACGTGACAACAGCGCGACCAGAAGCGCGATGCAAACGATAGCTCGGAATGCGACGCGCGCGAAGCTTGAGACATGGGTGCGACCTGTAAATCGGTAAAACCCGGTAATTACCGGAATTACGGCTTTACATGCCGCTTTGCCAAACAGTTGGCAAAGTGCCCAAACCCAGGCATTTAAAAGACTTAGCTAACTACACCTGACTGGGCTCGAACCAGTAACCTTCGGTTCCGTAGACCGATGCTCTATCCAATTGAGCTACAGGTGCAAATTGCTTGGCAAGCACTGCGAACAGTAAGCGGCGGTCGCAATCGAGTCTTCTTTGGGAAGACGAATTCTCAATTGTACCGCAAAAAATCGCGGATGCGACCCCAGTTTTTCCCGCGTAAATGCTGAGGAAACAGCGATTTTAGAGCGAGAGCGGCAATTGTAAAGCCGTGTTTGTGTCGCAACGGGTGGCTGGGGTCGAAGCGTATTCGCTTCACCCCCAGCTTTTCGCACTGGGGCCTTTACGATTGCTGCGATTCCGAAGCGAGGCCCCATTCCTGGATCTTGCGTTGCAGTGTGCGGACGGAGATGCCGAGAAACTCGGCTGTCCGGGTGCGGTTGCCGCCGTGCGATTCGAGGGCTTGCAGGATCGCTTGCTTCTTGAGCGCATCCAAATGCCGCGACGGCTGCCAGTTGGCCACGCCAGCGACATTCCGCAGATCGGGGGGCAAGTCTTGTAGTCCCAATTCCGCTTCGTCCGACAGCGTGCACATGCTTTCGAGACAGTTCTTGAGCTGGCGAATGTTGCCGGGCCAATTGTAGCTGCACAAGAAGTTCAGCAGCTCGACTTGCAGCTTGCGCGGTTCGCCTTGCACGTTGCGCGAGTGTTCCCGCAGATAAAACTCGCACAGCTCGGGAATGTCTTCGCGGCGTTCCCGCAGCGGCGGTAGTTGGAGTTGCACGACGTTCAATCGGTAATAAAGATCCTCGCGGAATGTTTTTTCTTTCACCATCTTGAGCAAATCCTTGCTTGTCGCGGCGATGATGTGGATGTCCGCCGGCAACTCTTCGTCGCTGCCCAAGGACGTCACGCGTTTGGTTTCGAGCACGCGCAGCAACTTTGCTTGCACCGCCAGCGGCAAATCCCCGACTTCGTCAATAAAGAGCGTCCCTTGATGGGCCGCTTGGATGCGGCCGACGTGCTTGACCGATGCATCGGCGGCGGTGCTGCGCGCATTGCCGAAGAGCTCGCTCTCGATCAGCGTCTCGGGGATCGCCGTCATGTTGACCGTGATCCGCGGCCCCGTTGATCGCGGGCTGAGGGCATGGATCGCTTCGGCCGCGAGTTCCTTGCCGGTTCCCGATTCGCCGACAATTAAGATCGGGGAATCGGTGGCGGCGACTTTGGCGCATTGGTCGCGGACTTGTTGAATCGCCGGATTACGGCCGAGGATTTTTTCGACGCCCTGCGCCGGCTGTTGCGTCAGCGGCAAGCGTTGCCGCCGCAGCAGCGAAGCGACCATCACCAGCAGATCATCGGGATTGACGGGCTTCGGCAGAAAATCGGCCGCGCCGAGTTTCATTGCCGTGACCGCCGTATCGACCGTGCCAAAGGCCGTGGTCAGCAGAAACGGCGTGCGCGGAGCATGCCGCCGCCAATGCCGCAAAATGTCCAAGCCGCTCTCGCGGCCCAAGCAGAGATCCGAAATCACCAAATCGATTGGCTGGGCGGCGGCTTCGAGCGCTTGCGAGACATCGCTGGCGGTCAGGACGTTGTAGCCCTCGAGCCGCAGCAAACGCGAGAGCGCCGTGCATTCGGCCGCGTTGTCCTCGACGATCAGGATTAAGGCAGGTTTCGAGTTGGCAGAGTTCATCGAGAGTCCTTCGAAGTAGTCTAATATTAATTATTCGGAGGTGGATTGCTGCGGCAAGGGCGCCGGGGCGGCCTTGGTCAATTGCAGCGGAAAACGGACGGTAAATTCGGCTCCTCCGCCAGGGCGCGAAGCGCAACGCACATCGCCGCCGGCATCTTCAATATGACGGCGCACGATGGCCAAGCCCAGCCCGGTGCCCGTGTTCTTGGTCGAGTAAAACGGCTCGAAAACCCGTTCGAGCTGCGCGGGCGGGATTCCTTCGCCTTGGTCGCTGATGATTAACGCGGCCCACTGCTGATCCGCGCGGAGGGTAATCTCGATCGTGCCGCCGGCCTGCATCGCATCGCAAGCATTGTTGAGCAAGTTCAGCAGCATTTGCCGAAAACGATCTCGGTCCATCAAGATGCACAGCGACTGCTCGGGCATCCGCGACACCACCAGCATGTCCCGGTGCTCCAGCAAGGGCCGCACAAAGTTGAGCGTCGCTTGGACTTCTTGCCGCATGTCCAACAACTCGGGCCGCGCGACATCGGGCCGCGTGTAGGTTTGCAAGATTCGCAGCAAGCCCTCGACGCAATCGATTTGCGCTTGGGTCTCTTGAATCATTCCCTCGCGATCGAGAGCCAAATCGCCGGCCAGGGATTCGCGCGGCATCTGTTCGGAGCGCTGCAGGACGTGCAGATTCAGCCGCATCGCATTGAGCGGGTTGCGAATCTCGTGGACGATTCCGGCCATCAATTGGCCGATTTCGGCATAGCGGCGCGACCGCGCGACCTTGCTTGCTTCGCGGAGGATCGCCACGCGGCGGCTGGTGTAGTAGAGCGCGGCCGCGGCGGCAATCTCGAACGTCAGCATCGCCAGCAGCAGCCAAATCCAAAACGACAGCGCGGCTTGTTTTTTTTCGTTAAACAATTCTTCGATCCAGGCCGCATTCAACCCCGAATGGTAGTAGCCAATCGGTTTATCATCCAGAAGTATCTCGACTTGAATGTCATACGCCAAGACGCCGTTGGTCAAATTCGGCGTCTCGGTCAGATAGACTTGGGCCAAGGCTGGATCTTTGGAAAACGCTTCGAGATACCAATCTTCGGGAAGCAGCTTCCCCTCGAGCTCGCGGTTGTAATGCAGCACGATCCTGTTGTTCAAATCGACCACCGCCGCAAAAGGGCGCGAATTGTCCGCCCGAAATGTCCGTTCCCAGTTTCGCCGTGGGTAATCGGTTTGGTCCAGCAGGTTCAAGTCTTGGGACATATTCTTCAGGAGTTCTTCCTGAATGTTGGCGACCGTGCGGGTCGCGTGCGAGCGTATTCGGCCAACTTCAGATTGCAACAGTGTTTGATGGATTTGCTTCAGATCATGGTTGATGCCCCACAGCGCCAGCAGCAGCCCCAGAATCGAAAATACAGCAAAGGCCGCAATGGTCAGCCAAATCCAGGTCCGAGCACGCCGGTCTTGGTGATCCAAGGGAACGGCGGTATTCGTTTGAAGAGGCATTCCCAAGGACAGAAAAAGAAACGCCGCAGGGCGACATGGATCAGAGACGAGATCAAGACCTCATTATGTTTTGTTGGCGCATGTTTGTCGAACTTGAATCACACTCGCTACGGCAAATGGCCGGAAATATCTTGCGCAGTCTGTCATTCTGTCACAGTTAATCCTTGAAGCGCTGATTCATGGCCGCGAAAGGGGGAGCATTTCGACGTCTAAGTTTCAAGCTCGTTCTCTGTTTCACCGCTGCGATCACTCGAAGTGCTTGGTTGGGCCGTGGAAAAGAGGGAGTTCTATCAGACCTGATTCTGAGTACCATGCTCGGTTGCGAAATCGCTGCATCGGCTAGGAACGCAGCGAGGTGCAGCATTTCGACGGTGATATCACGCTGTCGAGTTCATGTGATTCACGAAATTCACGCCAAGGTTTACTTGCTTGGAGGGAGTGAAAAAGCTACCGTGAAGATTAAGGATTCGTAATATTACTCTGGCACCGCCCATTTTTCGGCGAATTACTGATGCAGAAACCTCGTCCCAATTCCACTGGCCGCATGGACTTCCGCGCCTTCCCCCGAGATTTGACCGCGGGGTTGGTCGTGTTTTTAGTGGCCGTGCCGCTCTGCCTGGGTGTGGCCGAAATGGTGCCCGGGGTGCCGAAATTTGCCGGCCTGATTTCTGGCGTGATCGGCGGCATCATCGTCGGCGTGCTGAGCGCTTCGCACACCAGCGTCAGCGGACCATCGCCAGGGTTGGTCGCGGTCTTGATCGCGCAAATGGCTATCTTCACCACGGCCTACGGCAAGGAGGGAGCGTTCCCGGCGCTTTTGATGTCGATCTTGATCGCGGGCGTGATTCAAGTCCTGATGGGCATCGCGCGGCTCGGGTTCATCGCGTCGTTTTTCCCATCGAGTGTGATCAAAGGACTGCTCGCCGCGATTGGCGTCATCTTGATCTTAAAACAATTGCCGCACGTCATTGGGCACGACATCGATCCCGAAGGCGACTCCTCGTTTTGGCAGGGCAACTTCCGGAATACGTTCACCGAGTTGTGGGCGATGTTTCAGGATTTGCACTGGGGCGCGGCGATCATCGGCGGCGCTTCGATCGCGATTATCGTGCTGTGGGACAAGTGGCCGCTCTGCAAGAAATTGCCGATCCCCGCGCCGTTGGCCGTGGTCAGTGTCGGCGTCTTGCTCAACTATGTGTTCCAGCAGTTGTCAGCGGCTGATCTCATTGTTAGCGGCAAGCACTTGGTCAATGTGCCGCTCGCCGAGAGTTACTCGCAGATGTACAGCACCTACATGATCTTCGGCCCGGATTTCTCCCGGTGGATGGACATGGCGGTGATTTCCGGAGCGTTCACCTTGGCGATGGTGGCGTCGCTCGAAACGCTGCTCAATCTCGAAGCCGTGGATCGCATCGATCCCCATCAACGAACTTCGCCTGCGAGCCGCGAGCTCGTGGCCCAGGGGATCGGCAACATGACGGCTGGGTTCATCGGCGGTTTGCCGGTCAGTTCGGTCATTGTCCGCAGTTCGGTGAACATCAATGCCGGTGCGCAGACGAAAATGGCGGCCATTATTCATGGTATCTTGCTGCTGTTGTGTTTGGTGTTTTTGCCGCAAGTGTTGAACTTGATCCCGATCGCCAGTTTGGCGGCGATCTTGTTTATGACCGGGATCAAATTGATCAATCCGGACTTGATCAAGCGGATGTGGGAAGCGGGCCGCTATCAGTTTATTCCGTTTGCTGCCACGGTCGTGGCGATCGTGCTGACCGATTTGCTGACCGGCGTCGTCATTGGCCTGACCGTCAGCCTCGGCTTTATTTTGAACAGCAATCTCCGCCGCCCGATGCGTCAGACGGTCGAGAAGCATCTTGTCGGCGAAGTGCTCCGCATCGAACTGGCGAACCAGGTCAGTTTCCTGAACCGCGCGGCGCTCACGCGGCTGCTGGATACGGTTGATCGCGGGGGGCATGTGTTGCTCGATGCTCAGAATACCGATTACATCGATCCCGATATTTTGGAATTGATTCGCGATTTCAAAGAGGTCGAAGCCCCGGCGCGGGGAATCGAATTCAGTTTGGTTGGCTTCCGCAGCAAGTACCAACTCGAGGACCAAATCCAATTCGTCGACCATTCGACGCGCGAACTCCAGCAAGCCGCCACCCCGGCGCAAGTCCTCGGCATCCTCAAGGCGGGCTACGAGCGCTTCCGTTCGGGCAAGCGGCTGCAGCGCGATCTGGGACGTTCGATTTCCGCCACCGCCGCGGGCCAGCATCCCTTGGCCGTGGTGCTGAGTTGCATCGACTCGCGCTCGCCGGCGGAGATCATTTTCGATCTCGGCGTGGGCGATATCTTTAGCGTTCGCATCGCCGGCAACGTGACCAGCAACAAAGTTCTCGGTAGCATCGAATACGCCACCAGCGTCGCCGGCGCGAAGCTCGTCCTGGTGATGGGCCACACCAAGTGCGGGGCTGTCAACGCGGCGGTGCAACTCATGGGCGAACAGCGGACCATCGCCGCGGCCACTGGCTGCCAGCACCTGGAGTCGATCATCGGCGACATTCAAAGCGCCACCGTCTATCGCCCCGGCCAACATGAACACAACGGCAAACGCGAGCTGCAGCAGTTGGCCGAGTCGCTCAACAAGGTGACAAATCCTCTGAATGGGATCACCAATCAGATGACGCTCGAACAGCAAGAAGAGTACGCCGACGAAGTTGCGCGCCGCAATGTGTTGCGCGTCGTCCACGAAATGCAGTCCGAGAGCAACACACTCGCGAATCTTGTCCGCGCGGGACGAATCGCCATCGTCGGGGCGATGTACGATATCAAGACCGGCGACTTGGCCTTTCTCGACGATCAGGAAGAGGACTTGACCTCGAACTGGCGCACGATGGAAGAAAAAATCGCCACGCAAACCGAAGAAAATTCGGCCCAGAAATTCAGCGGCAACAGCGCGGCCGCGGTGCCGTAAGGTTTTTTGTAGCCCGTAGAGTTAGCGAGGGCGACGAAAAACGCCCGAGTCTCAACCCGCCGAGTTAGCAAGGCACGTTTGATACCAATCCTTTGAAACCTCTTCGTAACAAGCGAGGTTGTTCACGGGGAAATCACTGCTGTTGCGGCCGGACTTCACCCGTGATTTCCTGAAGCAACCGGAAAAAAGCTTTCTTCCGCGCGCTATTGATTCCCCAATCGACAGGGACGCTCTGATAACCATCGGCGAAGCCTTCGTCTTTCATCCGATAGTCGAAGTAGCCCCAACTGGCACCCGCTTTGATTGCAGCGGTGAAATTGTTCTCCGGCTTGTCGAAGTCGAAGTGATCATCTTCGTTGAATAGAATCGGCATCGGGCGATAGCCGGGGACGTTGCGTGTCTTGCTGACCATTTCGCCGATCCGTTTGGGGTCCTTCACTCCGTTGCCGTGCAGCAGGAGAAAATCGGAAGCGCGCACCACATTCTCTTTCGGAATCGCCCCGCCGCCATAACTGGTGCCAACGAGCAGCCGGCGCCCCGCGTGTTCGGTCTTGCGGACGCGCTCGATCAGCTCATGCACGCGGTCGGCTTTCAGAATCGCGTGGTCGTATTTCTTGACGTCGCACTCGTTGCAAATCTCGACCAGGACATGCCGGTACTCTTTCACGAGCAGCCACTTCGTCAGCGCGTCGGTCGCCGCGATGACGGCCGCTTCGTCTTTTAGCCGCTCGTCTTGCCCGAAATAAAAGTACCCCACGATCACGGCCATGCCCAACTCGTCGGCCTTGTCCAGCACGCGCTCCAAGCGCGCCAGAAACTCGGGCCGCAATTCGCCGCGCTCGGTAAAGCCCGAGTTGTTCCACGGTTGGTCTTTGGAATAGCCCTGGGGACTGCCGCCTTGCATGTTCACCGTGATTGCGAGCAAGCCGTGCTTGCGCCAGAGCGGCATCGCGGCAAGAAACTCGCGCACATTCCGCTCGGCGTCCCATTTTATGGTGTCGTCGTAAGCCCAGCGCTGGCGTGTCTCGGGATTGAGGTCATCAAACGTCGCCTGCACCATGCGGCTGTTGAGGAGCAGGCCTTCGATCTTGTGCCCTTGCCATGTTCGGCCTTCGTACGTCGGCATGCCGTTGAGGTTGAATGCTTCGCCGGTGATGGAGATAGTGGTGTGGCGTTCGGTAGCGAATAGAACCTGAAATGAGATCAACATCAACACAAACGTCAGCGTGGAGTGAATCTTCATAGGGAGTCCTGCGGTTGCCGTGTGGCGGAAGGTGAAATAGCAGAGTCAATTCAAGCGTCTGTTCCCCTGTTCGCATGCAGTATGAGAATAACCACAATCCCAGGGCAAAAGTAGGTTTCAGCAATAGCATGCGTATCATATAATACAACAACTGCTAGTAAGTTTTCTCTTGAATCAAGGCATGGCCGGTGAGTCTATGGCGACCGAAACGATATTTGATCGTGATCTGACCGCCCGTTGGTATGCCCAGCAGCACCGAAAAACCGATCCTGCAATAGCCGCGATCTATTATCTCCCCGGCAATGCGCCCGATCGAGAAATTCGACTCATCGAAGTTAATACCATGATTGCAGAGTTGAATGATGAACTCGAAGCGGTGGATTTTGGGGTCGATCGAGGAACATCCAACGAGCACCTGCTCTGCATCCTTGATGTAACGCCCACGCAGTGGAAAAAAATTAGCGATTCGAAACTTCCACTCCCCGCAGGTTGGTCGTTGCCATCAGCAATTCCTTTGTAATTCATTCAGAATGAATCGATTTCAACAAAGTTGGTGGGAGCAAGCCGCGTCGGATCACGAATTGTTGAATCTGCTGCGTCGTGAAGGGATGGGGATTTGTCATCAGCTTCATTATTTGCAGATGGCAACGGAAAAACTTAGTAGAGCCTACCTCTGGCGAAACGCCAAGCCAATCAAGAAAAGTCACGCGGGTTTCGGTCTATTCATGCGTTTGTTAACCCAAGTTTCAGAAACTCAGCAGCAAGAAAAGCTTGCTCAAATCTTCGCCTTTGGACGGTTCGAAGATTTTCAAAATTGGGTACGTTCCGCCTTGCCATTAGTTTATGAAATCGAACGATTGGCGCCCTCGCTTGCCAACGAAGGGCCAAACCCCGAATATCCCTGGCCTACTGCTGTGCCAACGGTATCACCGATCAAATATGGTTTTCCTGTCTGGAAGCAATTGACGGAATCGGCGACAGGCCGTCAATTGATGAGCATCATCGCCCGCGCCGTTCATCGTTTCCCTCAATACGCCTAGTTTTTCCCTGCAACAATTCCATGGACATCCACGACCTGACCCGCGAATTGAATCTCAAGAACGACTCCAAGATTGTCATGTTCGTCGCCGACGGCCTCGGGGGCTTGCCGCAAAAGCCGGGCGGTAAGACGGAACTTGAAACGGCCAAGACGCCGAATCTCGACGCGCTCTGCCAACGCGGCGTTTGCGGCGGGTCGATTCCGGTGCTGCCGGGCATCGCACCCGGCAGCGGGCCGGGGCATCTCGGACTCTTTGGATACGACCCGCTCAAGTACGTCATCGGCCGCGGCGCGCTCGAAGCAACCGGCATCGGGTTTGAACTCGGGCCCAACGACGTCGCGGTGCGTGGGAACTTCTGCACGCTCGACAAGGACGGCAACATCAGCGACCGCCGCGCAGGCCGGATCAGCAGCGAAGAATCCGCCCCGTTGGCCGTCCGCATGCGGGCCGTGAAGATTCCGGGCGTCGAGGTCTTTGTCGAACCGGTCAAGGAACATCGCTTCGTCGTCGTCTTCCGCGCTGCCGGTCTCGGCGGGCATGTTGCCGACACCGATCCGCAAAAGACAGGCGTCCCGCCGCTTGCGCCGCGTGCTCACGACGACGCCAGCAAGAAAACCGCCGAGATCGCCGCCGAGTTCATTAAGCAAGCGACCGCGATTCTCAAGGATGAAAAGAAGGCCAACGGGCTCACGCTCCGCGGGTTCTCGCCAAAGCCAGCGCTGCCATCTTATGAAGAGGTTTACGGACTCCGCGCCGGCGCGATCGCCGTCTATCCGATGTACAAGGGCCTCGCGCGCTTGGTCGGCATGACCTTGCTAGGCAAGGCGCAAACCTTGCAAGAACAAATCGACACGCTCAAAGCGGAATGGAACAACTACGACTTCTTCTTCATTCACTTCAAGTACACCGACAGCACGGGCGAAGACGGCAACTTCGACGCCAAGGTCAAGCGCACCGAAGAAGTCGACGCGATCATGCCGCAAATCACGGCACTGAATCCCACGGTCCTGATCGTCACCGGCGACCACAGCACGCCGAGCTACCTGAAGAGCCACTCGTGGCATCCGGTGCCGACGCTCCTGGTCAGCGATTGCTGCCGCTTCGACGGCACAACGAAGTTCGGCGAAAGCTCGGCGATTCGCGGCGGGTTGGGGATCTTCGAAGCGAAGTACCTAATGACGCTGGCGCTCTCGAACGCGGGGCGGATGGGGAAGTACGGGGCGTAAAGCTCCGTAGGTTAGGTTTGACCTAACGCTGCCGCTCAGTGGCGAGCCGCGTGCAGGGCAGAAACGCACAAGGCTCGAATCGACTCTCAACGCACGCACTGCTCGTCAACTGCAGCGGCTGGTTAGGCCCCGCTGGTTACACGAGCGGCAACATACAACTTACTGAGGCAGTCAATGGCAGGCGTTGTCAGTATCCGTCCCAACAAAACTATCAATCACTGCGATCTGCGGGACGATTGCACGAAACACAGATCGCTAGCGCAATCAAACCACCCGTGATCAGGATGGCCTGAGGTGTAAAACCCGTGGCAATCTCTACCCAGCTAGATGTTGTCGCAGGACTCAAAGCGGCGATCATCCAAACGATACCGGACAGAATCGATCCGATCGATGTGACGATGCAAACGGTAACCAAGGTATTCATTCTCATGTCGTTCACTCGGGGATTGGTCGGACAATCAAGACAGGGGCGTTTCGTGGTCTAACGACCAAGCTCAGCAGCGGTGGGGGCTTGGACAATGAACCAGGGAGAGTCGGCGGGCCCCCGCCGTCTGCTGCAGCGCCTGGTTCGGCATCGCAGCCCGACTCGCTCGAGCAGTCACTCCTTCGGGCAGGCCCACATCCGTACCTCCCCGGACTTCTTGGCGTTCCCACCCCCCGCGGCCAACTGCTTGCCATCGGGAGAAAAGGCCAAGGTGTTGATCTGCGGTATGTCGAATGGCAAGGCGATGACTTCCTTTCCCGTGTTGGTGTCCCACAGCCGAACCTTTTGGTCGCTCCCGGCCGAGGCTAGCCATTTCCCGTCGGGACTGAAGGCCAACTGAGCCACCGAGCCTTGGTGCCCGCGCAGGATGTGGATCTGGCGTCCGGAGGTCACTTCCCAGATGCGCAACTCCGCCGCCGGGCCGCGGCCGAGAACCAGGCCGTCGCGTCGGGGGGGCCGACCGCCGATGGACGCCGCCACGTACTTGTTGTCGTGGCTGAGGGCCACGGCGGACACAGCGGACTCCCACTCTCCATAGGGGACGTTCTTCTTCATCGTGAGAATGTTGATCGTCTTGCCGTTGGACGCGTCCCAAATCCAGATTTCGCCCGATTCGGGCAACTCCCCGCCGACGCCATCGGTGCCAACGGCCACATACTTCCCGTCGGCACTCACGTCCATCGCACCCGCACTGGTGGACGTACTCACGCCGTTCTTCACGATTTCATGCGGTGGGAGTTTCTGCTCAACCCCATCCTCGCTGGCTTCGCCTAACTGGCGGATCAGCTTGCCGGTCTCCGCGTCCCAGACCCTGACATCTCCGCCATGAAGTCCGTGTCCGCCTCCCACGAACCACGAGGTTCCGGCCGTGATCAGTCGCTTGCCGTCCGGTGTGTAGGCCATCTTGTGGACGCACGCGATGAAGCCGCCTTGCCCGGGAGCGCCCAATTGCCGCTCATCATGCGCAGCAAAGGTCGCCAGCTTCTTGCCCGTCGGCGAGAACACGACGACGTCGGCACAGAAGCGTTTACTCGTCACACCCCGATACTCGTACTCGACCAACGCCACCGGCGCTCCATCGCGACCGACGGGACCGACGGCAAATACCGGTTCCCTGCGATAAGGGGGTGTCCAGGCAAGTTCGCGGCTGGCGATTTCCTTCCCGCTCTCGGAATGCCAATACCGCACATCCGTCAAGCTGGCCGACACAATTTGCTTGCCATCGGAGTCGAAGGCCAACGCCATGACCTCGCTGGCATGGCTCGTGAAGGTGGCAACAAGTTCCGCCTGTGGTACCTTGTCATCGGCCTTGGGCTCGAGGAGCGGTTGGCCCACCGCACTTGAAGCGAGAAAAGCGAAAGCAACGAGGACCGTGAAACGCGACTCGCACATGAAATCTCTCCCGATTGGGAATGAGGCCGCCTTGATGACGCCGAACGATAAAGCTCACCTGCCGCTGGTAACGCTATCCGACGAAGCATGCAGGTGTAATCGCAGAACACCACCATGCTCGGCGGTCAGGTACAGCGAAGGGTATGATCGCAAATCTCCAGCAGAATCTGCGCTACCATGATGGAGGCAGCGTCCTTGACGGTACGCTGCGACTCACGTTCCGCAGCAACCGAGGTTCAGCGTGTCGTGATCGAGCGCACCATGAATGTCAAACTTCGCGGACTTAACTCCAGATGTCAATGCACTTTGATTGCCAAATAAATCGTGCGATTAAACTAGGATTCACAGTAGTTGTTACCAAGTGCAACGAGTCCTTTGGAACTGCAGTTTCCTCCAGCAAACTAACGCTACATACAAGTTAAGTCAAGAAATTTTTTAGAAATATTGATACGAACGAAAACCGAATTGTTATTGTTTCATGAAATAGATCGATCGAATTCTAACGGTTTGCATGCGCCGGCATTTAGCAGATGCAACCATCCGCTGTTACCAAGCTTGAAGTTACAAAGGCTCACTTCCCATTCGCCTTGATCAACTCTCTTGCTTCATCCAAGCGGCGCTTAAGGTCGTCGGCTTTTAGCTCTTTGAGCAGTTCGCCGCGTTCTTTGTTGTCGAGGACATCTGGCGTGGCCGGTTTCTTGCCCGTGTAGAGTTCATACATGTCGGCCATGGTCCACGTGTCGTTGCGCACTGTTGGCAGCGGCAGATCGACGTGCTCTTGCGTCTTGACATTGGCCAGCGGATTGCGGCCCCAGGCGTGGCGAAAGTAGATCGGCTCCGAGATCAATGGACTCGAGAGAACAATCGATGTGCGGTCTTGCTGCGGCTTGCCCTGTTTGTCCATGACCATGAGGACTTCGGCCTTGGCCAGTTGAAAACGCCCGTCCTTGCCGGCGATGGCGAAGCCGGTGAGCGGACCGTCATGAAACGGGACGACCGGCGAATCGAGTTTCAAGACGAGCTTCTCGCCCTCGGGTCGCACTTCCTTGATCATGGGCGGCAGCCAGCGGATTTGTTTCGACATGTCGTATTGCGTGGCGAGAGCCCAGCGGGCGATCCGTTCGCCGACGGGGATTTTGATTTGCGGATGATACCACGAGCGGCGTTGATCGAAGCTGCTGGCGTAGCCGATGTTCTTGTCGCCCGCTTTCATGAGGTCGAGGAATGTTTGGTAATGAACCGCGCGGATGTAGATGCCTTCATCCAGCATTCGTTCGAGATAGTCATCGCGGTCTTGCGGCTCGCCGGCAGTGCAGAGCGAGATAATGCCGAACGGCAACTGCGGATCGTTGAACGCCGCGCGCCACGCTTCGATCATCTTTGGAAAGACTTGCGCATAGAGCGCATGCCCGTTGGGTTCGAGCGCGTTGTTAAAGCCCTGGTGCCAGATCGCGCCCTTGATCGGAAAGCCGGCAAGCGGTGCGAGCATGCTCGCGTAACAGTTGCCGGGGCGGTTCATGTCCAGTGCCGGGCCGGGTTGCAAATCGCTCGGCGGCGTGGTGTCTTTCGGCAGTTCCTTGCCCTGCTTCTTCAGATTCGCCAGCCGGTCGTGGTGTTTCTTGATGCGCGTTTCGAGATCGGCTTGCGGATCGAACGCCGCGATTTTCTCTCGCCATGTAGCGAGCTTGGCTTTCACCTCGGGCGTATCGATTGTGCTGAGAACTTCCAGCGGCGTCCACGTTTCGACCGTCGTCCCGCCGCGCGAGACATCGATCACGCCGATTGGTATCTGCGACGCCATGTGCAATCGCCGCGCAAAGACATAGCCGATCGCCGACATATCCTTGACGGTCTCGGGTGTGCAGACGTCCCAATAGCCTTGGCGGAAGTGCCGGCTCGACCAGTCGCTCCATTGATAGAGCGCGGGGAAATTGGTTTTCTTGTCCGGACCGCTCGCTTGCGGCACGGTGAAGAGCCGGATGTTGGGGAAGTTGGCCGACGCGATTTCGAGATCGCCGTTTTCGACCTTGCTGATTTCAAACTCCATGTTGCTCTGGCCGCCGAGCAGCCAGATATCGCCGATCAGGATATTGTCGAGCTCGAGCGTTTTTTCTTTGCCTTGAACGGTCAATTGCTGCGGCTTGCTGTTGGCGGCGAGCGGCGGCAGTTCGACTTGCCACCGGCGATCCACGCCGGCAGTACCGGCCTGCGTTTGCGAGCCAAAGGTGACGGTGACTTTTTCGCCCGGCTCGGCCCAACCCCAAACGCGAATCGGTTTGTCGCGCTGCAAGACCATGCCCGACTGAAACAGGTTGTGCAGCGACAACCCGGGAGCGCTGGCTGGAACGTCGATGCGGTCCTGGCCCCGTTCGAGTTTCTCCGCGGCGAAGGCAGGGCAGGGCAACAGGAGACAGGCCACTCCGGCAAGCATCGCGAGGCGAGAGAAATTTTGCATGGGGTTCATCTAGCGTTAGAAAGCACGACTCCACTTGAGCCGCCAAGCGGGGAAACAATACCAGACATAATAATCACCGCAAAATGCGCTAGCTACCGTACTTGCGGTTTTCGCTGCGGGTTGAATAGCGAAGATGAATCAAGAGATTGGAAAGTTTCGCGTCTTTTTCTGGACTACTGCTATTCCTTTGTCGCACACAATTTTATTACTACGCTAACGATGCTGGCGTAGCGAGATGGAACTGTTGCATCTGCTTGTTCCGTTGGTTTGCCGGGAGACTGTTGGAGCTCGGAAACGTTCTTGCCGAACGTGATCTTGGTTACCTTGGGATTGACCTGAGGCTTGCCATGGTTGGGCAGTGTCGCCAGATCGCTTTTCGCCAGCTCGGTAGCCAGTTCTTGCAACTGCTCGGCAGTAAGTTTGCCGGAGGCCGTTGGTTTGCTTTTCATCTCTCGAAGGTATTTACCCGTGGTCCAAGAGCCATCGGATTCGATCGCGTAATATTTCCCGGTTAAACCCGCAAAGCCGCCTTGCAGTTGGTACACAACCAGTTGCTCCGTGAGCTTTCCCTCTTTGAGATAAGCGGCGGTTTGGTCTTCGGCCTTCGCGGCCAATGTCCAACTCAAGCATAGGATTACGATTGCTGCCGAACAAAATATTTTCCGCATCGGGAATGTTCCTTGTTTTCCTCGGTCAGAAGCTAGGTGGAGAATTTTCGGATTTTATTCATGATCATTTTGTGTCTTGCCACATTACTGCAACTTTTGTGCTGTCACAACCTGTACGAAGTCGATTCGCCAGAGTACGCGGACCCGGCCAATAGAAATGCGGAACCACTGTCAAATCCTAGTCATTCGACTGAGCAGCCCCGTGTTTCGATTAGCGGTAAAATTTGCTTCTCAATCGACGTCTTTCTTGAGCGGTTCGTCGGACAGCGAGAACTGATAAAGCACGGCTTCCTCGAGCGGCGTCTTTTCGGGTTGGAAATGGCACCACATCTGGCCAGGACCAACTTTGATCACCGTGGTGCTGACTTTCTTAAACTCGGGTTTGTCCTTCAATCGTTCTAGCGCTCGAAAATTCAGCGTGCGGCCAAAATGATTGTGAACGACGAGCACGCGGCCGGGAATTGGTCCGCCGGTCATCAACTCGAGCTTGACCATCTCCTGGTCGCCGGCTTTGCCTTTGTAGCTCTGCGGTTTTAGCAGCCGGTTCCCTTCGGGCTGGAAACGCACATACAGCTCTTGGTCCAGCTTGATCCCGATCTTGTGCTCGATATTTTCCGGATCGGGACCGCCGGGAGTATTTTCCGCGAATGAAATACTCATCATCAAGGTCAAGCAGACGAGCAATCGAAATAGCGGCATGGCGGAAGCCCGTGCAGAGGGAATCAGAAGCGAGGAAATCGATGCAAACAATATCGGCAGCAATTCAGACGCCGCCACTTAGTAGCCCGCGGCGTAAGCAAGGGAGTATTGCTAAGCCATACTCCCTTGCTGACGCGTCGGGCTGCTGAATACCGGGCCGTTTGGCTTACGCTCTTACTTCTTCTCGATCATCTTCACGACAACGCCATCGCCCGCGCCGTGGACGCGGACTCCCTTCATCCAAGCCGCCGATTCCGCCGGCATGCTGTCGCTCGCTTTCACTTCGCTGATCACTTGAATGACAATCCCGCCGGGCTTGGTCAGGTGGAGCTCGTAATCCTGAATCCCGTCGTCCGGCTGCTTGACGTAGGTCAAACGGCGAAGTTCGGCCTTGTACCCACCGGTTGGGACGGTGGTCGATGCGGTGACAACGAACTCGGGTTTGTCGCCCTTGGTGAATTCGATCGTGACCTCGTTGATTTTCTTGGCGATTTGCGCCTTGGGACCTTTCGGTTTTTCTTCAGCGGCGTGGACCAACGTGATCGCGAACATTGCCAAGAGACTGAACATTCCAAGCAAGACTTTCATCGGTTTCTCCTACGTTGAAAAATGGATGGCAATGTAGCCAAGGTCGTAAGACCTTGGATCCCCGACGTCCAACGTCTCACGACTTTGGCGACAGCTTCCTCAGACGCTACAATGCACGGGCGAGTTCCCAACACTTGATTCGCCCCAAGATTTTCTTCAAGAAACACGTTTTCTGCAAAACACACGCCGATGACCAAAGCATTCTCACTCCTTTTGATGATCTTGTCGGTTTTCAGCGCCACTGGCAAGCTTTTTTCCGCCGATCGCCCGAACGTCGTCTATATCCTCTGTGACGATCTGCGCTGGGATTGCCTCGGCATCGCCGGGCATCCGCATTTGAAAACGCCGAATATCGACCGACTCGGCCACGAGGGTATTTACTTCAAGAACATGTTCTGCACGACGTCGCTTTGTTCGCCGAGCCGCGCGACGATCCTCAGCGGGCAGTACGCGCACGGGCACAAGGTGCTTAACAACTTCACCGAGTACCCGACCGACTTGCCGAGCATGCCGCGGCAACTGCAAACCGCGGGTTACGAAACGGCCTACATCGGCAAGTGGCACATGGGCGAAGAGAACGACGACCGCCGCCCGGGGTTCGATCACTTCGTCACGCATCGCGGCCAGGGGAAATACTTCGACACCGAGTTCCGCGTCAATGGCGGCGAGCGGAAAGTCGTGCCCGGGTATTACACGACCGTCGTCACGGACATGTCTCTCGATTGGCTCAAGCAAAAACGCGACAAGCCGTTTCTGTTGATGCTCGGCCACAAAGCACCGCACAGTTTTTATGTGCCCGAGAAAAAGAACGAGCATCTGTTCGATGCGGTCGCGGTCCCTTATCCCAAGTCGGCGTTCGAACTCGACGACAAGCCGGCATGGTTCAAGACGCGGCTCAATACCTGGCACGGGATCTATGGGCCGCTGTTCGATTATCGCAAGAATTTTCCCGACAGCTCGCCCGAGGCGGTCAAAGATTTCGAGGCGATGACGCGGGCATACTGGGCGACGCTGCCGTCGGTCGATGACAGTGTCGGGCGACTGTATCAGTATCTGAAGGAGACGAATCAACTCGACAACACGATCATCGTCTTCGCCGGCGACAACGGGTTGCTGAACGGCGAGCACGGCATGGTCGACAAGCGGACGATGCACGAGCCCAGCATCCGCGTACCACAGCTCGTCCGCTATCCGAAACTGAACCCCGACGGCAAACCGCGCGTCGTCGAGCAACTCGTCCTGCATCAAGACACGGCCCCGAGCTTGCTCGAACTTTGCGCCGCCGAGCCACTCAAGACGGCCCACGGAAAATCGTGGGTCACGTTGCTACGTGATGCAAAAGCACCCTGGCGCACGTCGTTTCTCTACGAGTACAACTACGAGAAGCAGTTTCCGTACACGCCGAATGTGCGCGGCGTCCGGACGGATCGCTGGAAGTACATCCGCTACCCGCACGGCGACGGCACGCCGGACAAGCACCAAAGCGAGATGTATGATTTGAAAAATGATCCGGAAGAGCGGCACAACTTGATCATGATCGCCGATCCGAAGCATGCGGCCCAGCGTGCGCTACTCGACGCCGAACTCGCCAAGCTCCTGAAAGAGACTGGCGTCGAAAAAGACGAAATGCCGCTTGATGCGGGGATCAAGAGCGAGCTGCCGGATTTGAACATCCGGTGAGACCAGTAGCCAAGGTCGTGAGACCTTGGATGAGTTACGGTTTTGCGTCCAAATTCTCACGACTTTGGCTACATAGCTGCCGTTGTATCAGTTCGTATCAACTCGCTTTGCTTCCTCGCTGCCCTCATAGACAGCTAGCTCTTCATGCAGGCGTGCAATCATTTTACGAATGCCGGCTTTGGTAAAGCCCTTGAAGCCCGCGTGGTTCGTCTGTTGGAGCCGTGTTAACCGCTCTTCAAGGCTGCGGATTTCCTCTTGGGTTTTCTGATATTCATTCTGATCGGCGATCATCATTGAGTCTCCACGAGTCTAGACGGCGGCTGGCGGGTGATTCCGGTTTGGTTTCAAAGCCCCATGAGAATCCGCAACCGATCTTCAACTTGCACCAAAGTTTTCGGGCTCACTTTGCCCCGGCGCTTGGTCAAGCGTTCTTTAGCGATGCTTCGTACCGCATCGCACAGAATCTCGCTCGACTTGGTGGTGCCGCCTTCGGGAGCTTGGGTGACCACATGCCACGGGATTCCCCGAATCGTTCCCGTGAGGGGGAGGACGACGACCAAGTCGGCCGGACCTTTGTTGAACTCGTTCACCGAGATCACGAGCACGGGCCTTTTGCCTTGCTGCTCGCGGCCGCGTGTCGGGTTCAAATCCGCGTCCCAAATTTCTCCACGCAACGGCTCGCTCATTTCGTATCCTTCAGGCCATCGGCCAGCGTGCGATCCCACTGGCGTTGTTCCGCCTGAAACTTGGCCCACGCCTTTTTATCCTTGCGCAGCTTGCCATAGGCCGCGTTCGCCTGTTCCAAAAACATTTGCCGCCGCAACGACTCTACCGCCCGTTCTAAAGTTTTCGGCATGGACTCGCCTGACGATTCGGCCAAGAATTTGAGCTTGGCATGGGTTTCCGGTTTGATCCGCACTGTCTCGCTTGACATGGCCGTGGCTCCGCAATGAGTATTCAATTCTGCATACATTATTGTATTCAACTGACTAGAGGGAGTCATCCCCTGTTGTTTTATTGACAAGCGAGCGATAATAAGGCCATGAATCCCAGCTCTTACGAATACGACGTCCTCGTCATCGGCGCGGGCCATGCCGGCACGGAAGCCGCGATGGCTGCCGCGCGTCTCGGCGCGAAGACCGCGCTCCTGACGACGAACTGCGACACCGTCGGGCAGATGTCATGCAACCCGGCGATCGGCGGTGTCGCCAAAGGACAGATCGTGCGAGAGGTTGATGCCCTCGGCGGGATCATGGGGCAAGTGATCGACCAGACGGGCATTCAGTTTCGCTTGCTCAATCGCCGCAAAGGTCCGGCGATGCACTCGCCGCGCGCACAAGCCGACAAGAAGGCGTACCAGTTTCGCGTCAAGCAGTTGGTCGAGATGCAGCCGAACCTGACGCTGCGCCAGGAAACGGTCGAGGATCTGCTCACCGAAGATTCGATCAACGAACTCGGCGAACCTTGTCAACGGATCGTTGGGGTGCGGGTGCGCGGTGATGCGACGTATCGCGCGCGGGCGGTAGTGTTGACGACGGGGACGTTCCTGCAAGCGATCATGCACACCGGCGAAACGAAAACCGCCGGCGGGCGCGCGGGCGAAGGGACTACCGCCGGGATCAGCGGCGCACTGTATCGGCTCGGCTTTGAACTCGCACGCTTCAAGACCGGCACGCCGTGCCGGTTGAATGGCCGCACAATCGATTACACGCAGTGCGAAGTTCAACCGGGCGACGACGACCCCCAGCCGTTTTCGTACCTGACCAAGAAGCTCGAACTCGAGCAGATGCCGTGTCACATCACGCACACGAACGACGCGGTGCATGAACTGATCCGCGCAAACCTGCATCGCGCGCCGATGTACAGCGGGCAGATCAACTCGCGCGGGCCGCGCTATTGCCCCAGCATCGAAGACAAGGTCGTGCGCTTCGCCGACAAGACCAGCCACCAGTTGTTTCTAGAGCCCGAGGGACGTTTCACGACCGAAGTCTACGTCAACGGCATCAGCACGAGTCTGCCGCGCGATGTGCAAGACGCGATGTTGAAACTGATTCCTGGCTTGCAGAACGCCGAGATCATGCGTTACGGCTACGCGGTCGAGTACGACTTCGCCCCGCCGGAACAATTGTGGCCGAGCCTGATGACGAAGCGCGTCCCGGGTCTTTATTTTGCCGGGCAGTTAAATGGGACCACGGGTTACGAAGAAGCGGCCGCGCAGGGGCTGATGGCCGGCGCGAACGCCGCGCTGATGGGGCGCGGCGACGAGCCGCTGGTCCTCGCCCGCGAGGATGCTTATATCGGCGTGTTGGTCGATGATCTGGTGACGCGCGGCGTCGATGAGCCATATCGGATGTTCACGAGCCGCGCCGAGTATCGGCTCTCGCTCCGGCAAGACAACGCGGATCGACGCTTGACGGCGATTGGCTACAAAGTCGGCTTGGTCGATGAGGCGCGCTGGCAGGTCTTTGAACGCAAGCAGGCCGAACTAACACGGGGATTGAAACTGCTCGAGGACACCAAGACACCTGAGGGGAATCTGGCGAAGCTCTTGCGCCGGCCCGAGGTGACAATCGCGAGTCTTACGGATCGCTGCGCTGAGATAGCCACCCTCTCGCGCGAGGTGGTCGAGCAGATCGAATACGACCTGAAATACGCGGGCTACATCACCCGCCAGGATCTCGAGATCGAGCGAACGAAGCGGCTCGCCGAACGGGTGATTCCGACCTCGTTCGACTACACCAAGATTGGCTCGATGCGCACCGAGGCCAAAGAAAAACTCACCAAGGTCCGTCCGCTCAGCATCGCCCAAGCCAGCCGCATCAGCGGCATCACGCCGGCGGATGTGGCGTTGTTGATGATTCATTTGGATTGAAGGCAAGGCAACTGTGCATGGATGTCAGTTTAAGCGTTGCTCACGCGATTCTCATGAAACGATAATGGCTTGCTTTTTAGAAAATGTTACAAGTCTAGCATCTTACCGACTACTTATTTTTCAGGATGAGTAAAGCGATGCAACGCCGTGATTTTATTCGTTCTGCGGCTCTCTCCGGGGCTGCTGCTTGGGTTACCGGATCGCTGACCTCGCCCTTGGTTGGGCAAGTTCCCGCCGCGCCTGCTCCCGCAAAAGGCGTCCCCACAACGACGAAGCCTGATCCCTATGCCGATGCGGTCTTTCAGGACGGTCCTCCGCCAGCGACCGCGGACGGAGCGTTTTCGTTTATCTTGCTTCCCGACACGCAGTTCTACACCGAAACGTATCCCAAACACTTGCACAGCCAAATTGATTGGATATTATCGCAGCACGATTCTCGCCGTATCGCCGGTGTCTTCCAACTTGGCGATATCACCAACCGTAACAGTGAACCTGAATGGAAAAATGCTGTCGCTGGTTTTTCGAAACTTGATGGCAAAATTCCGTACTGCCTCAATTTGGGGAATCACGATTATGCCAAAGGAGGCACGGCCCGCGACCGCACCACATTGTTCAACGAGTTTTTCAAGTACGACACATTGAGCAAGCAAAGCCACTTTGGCGGAGTTTACGATCGCGAACCCAAGCTACTGCAAAATGCGTATTACCGTCTAAATGCCGGCGGGCGTGATTGGCTGATTCTTTGCCTAGAATTTGGACCGCGTAACGATGTTCTTCGTTGGGCAGGCGAGATCCTCAAGCAGCATCCAAAACACACCGCGATTCTTACTACCCATGCTTTTGTCTATCATGACGATACTCGCTATGACTACGCAAAATATGGGGAGAAGCAGGAAGCAACTCCGCACAAATATGGGATGTCCCAAACTGGGGACATGAATGATGCCGAGGAAATGTGGCAAAAGTTTATCTTCGATCAACCCACGATCGCCTGGGTTTTCAACGGCCATGTTGTTGGCGACGGCTTGGGTCGGGTGGTCGAAAACAACCGGGCAGGTAAACCAGTGGAACAGCATCTGGTGAATTTCCAGATGAAGCCTAACGGCGGCGATGGTTGGTTGCGAGTGCTTGAAGTTTCTCCTGCAAGCGGCAAGGTGCGAGCGATCGACTATTCCCCCGTCCTCGATCGATGCAATACCAGCGTTCAAAACCGTTTTGAATTCGCTTTAGTTTAAGCCTGCTGGGAGGGGCTGTGTTTCGACCCCCCAGATTCTTATAGAGAAGAGGGATCGAATTTCATCCTGTTCCCCCAAACTGCTCTTTGCCCCAACCTGCGAATCTGGTAACCCTAACGCCGGCGTGGCTTGGCGAGCTTGCGTAAGATTGTGAATCCCGAATATCTGGATTCTCGGCTCCGAATCGTAAAGGCAAGCCGCTTGGCACTTTACGCGAAATGGATCAATCTTGACGCCTTGGGCGGGATAGATATAATTCGCGTAGATGGCAGGTCAGGCAACCGGGGCAGGTTGGTCTGAAACTTGCAAGCAATGGCTTGCAATCTGCTAATCAAGTCAGACTACAATTCGACGATTGCTCGGCGCTGCAGGAAGTTCGGCCATCTCCTTTGGAGAATGGCTAGCGGAGAACTGTCCGATAGCATGCCGGACGGAACTCAATTCGAGTTTGCGACTGTCAAGCACTGGTGTCACAGGACGACGTAACCCAGGTGTCGACGGCAACCCCCAACGGTTTGGGGAACGCCCGCGCGGCTCCGCTATGACTAGCTGGACCCTCGGCTAGGGAGAGAAGGGTGGTTCCATGAAAGATGTCTATACCACGGGCGAAGCGGCCAAAATCTGCAAGGTCAGCCAACAGACGATTATTCGCTGCTTCGACTCCGGCCAACTCAAGGGCTTCCGCGTCCCCGGCAGCCGTTTCCGCCGTATTCCGCGCGCCGAACTGTTCATGTTCATGCGCGACAACGGGATTCCGACCGACGCGCTCGAAAGCGGCAAGCGCAAGATCATGGTCGTTGACGACGACGTCGCGCTGGTCGAATTGATCACGGATATGCTCGAACGCGACGGCCGATTCGAAGTTCGCAGCGTCAATAACGGCTTCGACGCCGGGATGATGGTCAAGGAATATCATCCGGATCTGCTCGTCCTCGACGTCATGCTGCCGGACATCAACGGCAAGGAAGTCTGCACGCGCGTCCGCGGCGACTCGACGATGGACGATGTCAAGATCATCTGCATCAGCGGCATGGTGGAACAAGACAAGATCGAAGACCTCCGCCAATCGGGCGCCAACGAGTTCCTGCAAAAGCCGTTCGAGATGGATATCCTGATCGAACGGATGTGCGGGTTGCTGGATATGGAAAGCGTGCCGGCGGGGTAGTTCATTGCCACGGATTTGGACTGATCAGGGGACGGATTTTCACTGATCTGAAATAAAGCAAACAAAAACCACGGATGATGAGTCCGTGGTTTTTTTATGGAGTATGCAGCGATGGCAGATGCAGAACAAGCCCCCGACTTCACTGCCACCCTTGAGCGGCAAAAAATGCGCGCGCTCTACGAGTTCGCCTACGGGGCAGGCCACGAGATCAATAACCCGCTGGCCAATATCTCGGCTCGGGCACAAGCACTCCTGCGCGATGAGAAGCTCGACGATCGGCGGCAAAAGCTCGCCGCGATCGTAACGCAAGCGCAGCGTGCTCACGAAATGATCGCCGATCTGATGTTGTTCGCCAAGCCGCCGAAGCTGCAAGCCAGCGAGATCGAGTTGGTCGCGTGGCTAAAAAAAATCACCGCCGACCAACAAGCCGTGGCGCTCGCAACCGATATCGCATGGCAGATGACGCTGCCCGAGACGCCGTGCCCGCTCATGGCCGATCCGACAGCGCTGGCCAATGCCGTGCGCGCCGTCATCACGAACGCCATCGAAGCCCAAGGGCAGGGCGGGGCGATCATCGTGACCTTACAGGAACGTGATCCGGCCGAGTACACGCTCGCGATCCGCGACACGGGCCCCGGCTTTGATGCGGAAACGCGCGAGCGAATCTTCGACCCATTCTATTCCGGCCGTGAAGCGGGGCGTGGGTTGGGCTTTGGGCTTTGCAAGGCTTGGCGGATTCTGGACCTGCATGGGGGGCAGATCGAGGTCCAAAGTACCCCCGGCGAGGGCAGCACCTTTACCCTGCATTTGCCGCGCAACATATCACTTAAGTAGAATGACGTTATTGTCAACTCCAGGGAAACTTCCATGGGCTACGTTCACGCCGACATCCAACTCGCCAATCCGGTTCGCAAGGAATTGCAGCCGATTACTGTTTCCGCGTTAGTGGACACGGGGGCATTGCTGCTCTGTATTCCAGAGCATATCGCTTTGCAGTTGGGGTTGGATTTGGGCACTGACGAGCGGGAAATCACGTTGGCTGATGGTTCGCAGCAGAAAGTTCCGTATGTCGGCCCAATGCAAGTCAGTTTTGAAAACCGCCTCTGCTTCGCCGGGGCGTTGGTGCTTGGGAACGATGTCCTGTTGGGGGCGGTTCCAATGGAAGACTTGGATGTTGTCGTTCTCCCCGCGAAGCAGCAACTGGTGGTGAATCCTGATAATCCCAACTTTGCCCACGCTCTGGTAAAGTAACTCTCAACTTTTGCTAGCATCCCCAAATTCACTTTTCGCGATTTGGCCTTAGCAACATTGCTGGCATCAATTAAGTTGGTTGCGGCTAAGTTCTTAGCCTGCTCATGAAAAGCTAATCGAAATTGGCGTCATTCGGAACGTGCCAAGGAAGGTCGTATGTTTGCTGCATTAAAAGCGCGCACGAAGCGCGGCCGAGAATCGAAACAGATCACGCCAACAAGTCCGCTTGCCCCGCTTATCGATCGCGCGCGTGAAGTCGAGTCGTTACCCGCGCACGATGTCAGCGACCCGATGCGCCGCACGCAGCATTGGCTCCTGCGCCGCCAAGAAAACGCAGGGTTCTGGTGCGCCGAACTCGAAGGCGACACGATCCTCGAGAGCGAGTTCATCCTCCTGTGGGCATTCCTCGGCCGGCGCGACGACTCGCTCTGCGCGCGCCTGGCGAAACACATGCTCGCGCAGCAACTGCCGACGGGTGGTTGGGCCATCTATCCGAATGGCCCGCTCGAAATGAGCGCGAGTGTCAAAGCCTACTTCGCGCTGAAGCTTGTCGGCTACGATCCCGAGAGCGAACCGCTGCAGCGCGCCCGCGCGGCGATCCTCGCGGCCGGCGGTGCGGATCAGGTCAACAGCTTCACGCGTTTTTATCTTGCGCTGCTCGGACAGATTTCGTACGAATGTTGCCCCGAGGTTCCACCCGAGTTTGTGCTGCTGCCGAAGTGGTCGCCGATCAACATGTGGGGCGTCAGCGCCTGGTCGCGGCCGATGATCGTGACGCTGTCGATCATGTCGGCCAAGCAGCCGGTCACCGAGATCCCGGAAGAGTTGGGAATCCAAGAGCTGTTCCTCAGCGCGCCGGAGACTTGGAAATACAATCGCTGCCCCGGCTTGCGGCGGAGTGTCACCGGCTGGATGTGGGAGCAATTTTTCAAGGTTGCGGACCGCGGGCTCAAGTTCGCGCGGCGTTGGCATGTCCTGCCGCTGCGGAAGCGAGCATTGAACAAGGCGCGCGACTGGATGCTCGCGCATTTCGAACGCAGTGACGGCCTCGCCGCGATCTTTCCGCCGATGGTCTGGAGCATCATCGCGCTCAAGGCACTCGGTTACACCGAAGATCAGCCGGAAATGAAGTACGCGATCGAGCGGTTGCTCGCGCTGGTGATCGAAGATCGAAATACGAGCGGCTCGGCGGGAGCCTCGCCCTCCCAAATTCACAGTGCTCGGGTTCAGCCGTGCAAATCGCCGGTTTGGGACACGGCGATTTCGCTGCGTTCGCTTTGCGAAAGCGGAATCGAAGCCGATGAGCCGCGGTTGGTCGATGCATCGCGTTGGCTGCTCGAGCGCGAGGTCCGTATCCGCGGCGATTGGTCCGCAACCGTGAACGCCGCGCCCGGCGGCTGGGCGTTTGAATTCGACAACGACTTTTATCCCGACCTCGATGACACGGCAATGGTCCTGATGGCGCTTGCGCATCAGTACGACGAGCCGCCGGTGAAGGACGGCGTCGTGCAGCGCAGCGCCGCGCCGGTCGAACTGCTGGCCGATATCAACGGCGCGATGCAACGCGGCGAAGCTTGGATGCGGGCGATGCAAAACCGCGATGGCGGTTGGGGTGCCTTTGATCGTAACAACAACCGCGAGTTCCTCTGCCGCGTGCCGTTCGCCGACCACAACGCGATGCTCGATCCGAGCACGCCGGATCTCACGGCGCGCGTCGTTGAAGCTCTCGCCCGTTTGGGCCGCACCCTTGGCGATGCAACAATCGATCGCGCGGTGCGCTACATGCGCCGCTCGCAAGAAGCTGACGGGAGTTGGTTTGGCCGCTGGGGTGTGAATTACATCTACGGCACGTGGCAAGCCCTGCAAGGTCTGGCCGCCGCAGGCGTTCCGCACGACGACCCGATGATGACGGCCGCCTGCGAGTGGCTGATCCGCCATCAACAAGCCAGCGGCGGTTGGGGCGAATCACCCGCGACGTACGATCATCCCGAGATGCGCGGTCAAGGCACTACCACCGCCTCGCAAACCGCCTGGGCCTTGCTCGGCCTGATCTCGGCGGGACGCGCGAACCATCCGGCGGTGCGCCGCGGGATCGAGTATCTCACGTCGCGGCAACGTCTTGACGGCGGCTGGGACGAACCCGAATGGACCGGCACCGGTTTTCCGCGTGTGTTCTACCTGCGATATCATTACTATCCGATTTACTTCCCGCTGATGGCGCTGGCGCGTTATGCCAAGGCGACGAAGGAGTGACATGCAGCGCGCACAATTAGCCCCCGGTCAATGACCGGGGGAGTTTGACGTTGCGAATGTCCACGGTAAGTGATCTGTTCGACATCGTTATTTGAAAAAGAAAATTCTGCTCCGCTCGGACCGTTGTTCCCCCCGTCATTGACGGGGGGCTAATTTCAGATTTGATTCCGCATGGCCATTCCAATCTCGCAAATGTGGACCGTCGCGACGTATGTCCTCGGTCAACGGCTGCGCGGGCGTAAGCGTTACCCATTGGTGTTGATGCTCGAACCGCTGTTTCGCTGCAACCTGGCTTGCATGGGTTGCGGGAAAATTCAGCACCCGGCGGAGATTCTCCGCAAGAACATGTCGCCAGAGCAATGCTTCAGCGCGGTCGAGGAATGCAACACGCCGATGGTCTCGATTCCCGGCGGCGAGCCGCTGATGCATCCGCAGATCGATGAGATCGTCGCGGGGTTGGTCGAGCGCAAGAAGTACATCTACCTCTGCACGAACGCGATCAAGCTCGAAGAAGCTCTGCCGAAATTCACGCCGAGCAAATACCTGAGCTTTTCGGTCCACATCGACGGGTTGGCCGAGGAACATGACCGCGCGGTTTGCCGCGAAGGAATTTATGATATTGCGACTCGCGCGATCAAGGCTGCCCGCGCACGCGGGTTCCGCGTCACGACCAACACGACGCTTTACAACGATGCCGAGCCGGCGCGCGTCCGCGCGATGTTCGATGAACTAATGCAACTCGGCGTCGAAGGGATGATGGTCTCGCCGGGTTACGGCTACGCCAAGGCCCCGGACCAGGATCATTTTCTCGTCCGCGAGCAGACGACGGCGCTCATGCGCAAGATCTTCGAGCGGCCGTGGCGCAAGGGTTGGCACTTCAATCAGTCGCCGCTGTATCTCGAGTTCTTGCGCGGCGATTGGGACCTTGAATGCACGCCGTGGGGAAGCCCCGCGTACAACTTGTTCGGCTGGCAGCGGCCGTGTTACCTTCTGGACGAAGGTTACGCCGCGTCGTTCGACGAACTGATGAACGAAACCGATTGGGAGCGCTACGGCCGCGCGAGCGGCAACGGCAAGTGCGCTGATTGCATGGTCCACTGCGGGTACGAACCCTCGGCGGTGGCGGCGGCATTCGGCAGTTGGCGCGGCTTCGCGGCGACGGCGAGCGCGACGCTGTTCGGACGCGTGCCGAATTGGCTGCGGCCGAAGAAGGCCGCGGCTTCCCCAGTGAAATCTGCATCGTGTGGCAACGGATCTGCGCAAGTCCCAAACGCTGTTTTTCAGATTGAGCCGCTGAAGAAAACTCCGGCAAATAGTTCGGAGAAGGCCGTGGAGCCGACGCAATTGCTTTCGTAGTAGTTCAGCGGTTCTCCTACGGATGGGCATACCATCCGCAGGCTTGGGTTGGCGCTGAAGGAGTTTTCACAAAGGATAAGCTCTTTTGGAGTGGGTCGTTGTTAGAATAGAACAGCGACTTTGTCTCTCTCTTGACTGCTCCCCGTTCACCACCTGCTATGCTCTGGGGTCCTGTTCTTCGCCAGCTTGCGCAATCTTGGGCTACGACCAAGGTCCGCGAGACCGTGCAACAAGCGGCGCAGGATCCCAAGGCTAATCCGCAAGCTGAATCTTCGTCGGACTCGAATACGGACGAAAACCCGAACGCTGCCGCCGCACCGAATCCGTTTGCCAACGTCGATGTGGGCGTCGTCGTCGCGCTCAACATCGAAGCCGGGTGTTTCAGCGATCGTCTGAGCGTAAAGACGACAGTGCGCGGGAATGGGTTCGAAGTGATTCAAGGCTTCCTCGGCAAGCGGCCGATCGCGCTCATGCTTTGCGGCGTCGGCGCGGAAGCGGCCGAACGCGGCACCGCGGCGCTGCTCGCGGGACATCATCCGCGCTGGGTCATCAGCGCTGGCTTTGCCGGCGGATTGCAACCGCAACTCAAACGCGGCGATCTGGTCCTGGCGACGCAAGTTCAAAACGCCGCGGGCAAGCAACTGGCGATCGATTTTCGTGGTTCGCTCCCAGCGCCGCAGGGCCTTGCGATTCATCAAGGCAAACTCCTCACCAGCGATCGGATCCTCGCCAGCGCCGCCGAAAAGCAAGCGACAGGTCAATCAACCGGCGCTCTGGCCGTTGAAATGGAAACGCTGGCCGTCGCGCAAGTTTGCGCCGCGGCGGGGCAGCGATTCCTTTCGCTGCGCGTGATCAGTGACGCGATGGAAGAAGAAGTCCCGCGCGATGTCGAAAAGCTGATCGCGGCCAAGACCGGCGTCCAACGCGCCGGCACGATCATCGGAGGATTGTTCCGCCGCCCGAGCATGGTCAAGGATCTCTGGCGCTTGCAGGAACAGGCCCTGGTCTCGGCGGAGAATCTGGCGAAGGGACTCGAGGCGCTGATCGCGGCACTGCCGTAGTAACTTCGTACGTCAGGCATTCTTGCCTGACATGCTTAGCCGGACCGTCCACGGCCGGCGTGTCTGGCTCTGCCTGACGTGCAATGATAGCCCGTCGCGTTAGCAAGGCAGAGGAAAAACGAAGAAGCATGAACCAGAAACGATGAACGGAGAAGTCATCCAAAATTCATCGTTCTTTAGCTGCCAACTCCTCAATCCGCGCGACATACGCCTCCGGCAGCCCAAACTCGCGGGCTCCTTGGAGCACAATGTCACGATAGCGCTCCGTGGGCTTCCCCGGTTCCACGGTGCATTGCGGCAGCCCGACGTAAACCGTGGCTTCGTACTCGCGGCCGGTTTCGTCGGTGACGGTGACTTGGCGGCGTTGGTAGCCCGCTTCGTAACGGTCGAGAACTTGCATGCCGCTCTCGCCGCAACGATAGAGCACACCGTGGACAACATCAGCGGGACTCACTTCGACGTTGGCGTAGATTCGATTGTCGGTGGAGCGCACCGTGAAGCCGAACCGATAACCGCGGAGCAGGGCGACGCGCGGCGCTGCGTCGCCCTCGCGAATCGGACCGGTGCGGCCAGCCATTTGCGCGCGCGACATATTGCTGCCGTAGGCGAAGTACCAGTGATCCATCGAGGTTTCCAGGAGTAGCTCGAAGCCGTGCTTCGAGCGTCTTACTTATTCCCGCTCGCTCGAAGCCGGGGCTTCGAGCTACTAAAGAACTTCATACGTCCACACGCGAAACGATTGCAGCGTGTTCACGCCAAACGTTGTCGTCAGCGCCACGTCGGCCGCGTCGCGCCCGCGGGCCATCAGCACCCGGCCGATGCGCGGCATGTTGTGGCGCGCATCAAAAGTATACCACTGCCCGCCCAGGTACACCTCGAACCAGGCGCTGAAATCCATCGGCGCTTCGATCGGAGGGATCCCGATATCGCCGAGATAACCCGTGCAATAGCGCGCGGGGATATTGCAGTTCCGGCAAAACGTGATCGCCAGATGCATAAAGTCGCGGCAGACGCCGACACGCTCGCGGTAGACTTCGAGCGCCGTGCGCGTCGCCCGGGCTTGCATGTAGTCAAAGCGAATGTGCTGATGCACAAAGGAGCAAATCGCCTGCACGCGCGGCCAACCCGGGGCCGTTTGCCCGAACAAGCCCCAAGCGAGATCCTTGAGTTCGCTATCGACCTCGCAATAGCGGCTGGCCATGAGATACAGCAGCACATCGCTCGGCAGATCTTCGACGGCGGCTTGCGTCGCGTTTGGAGCCTGCAGATCGGGCAAGCCGCAATCCTCGACGAGCGCATTGTTCCAAAGCGTCACTTGTCCGGCCGGCGCGATAATCCGTCCGCAGCGATTGCCAAAGAGATCGTAGTACTCCACGGCGTTCTGCGGCGGCGTGACCTGCAAAAAATCGGGAATCAATGTCGTCGGCACGCGCGACGGATGCAGGTAAAGCATCAAGATCATCGGTGCCGGCTGCGGCGACTCGAACGAAATCTCGTAACCGACTTGAATACGCATGACTGGCGGACGGCGAAGGATCGCACGAAGAGGCCTGCTCCGGCGCGAATATTTCGCTGCGACAAGAGCATCTTGAACAAGGATCAGGGGGAAGTCCGCAAATCCCTCGATCCAATAAATAGCGGCACGCAACCAAGGTTGCGTGCCGCTATTGTAGCTGAATTGTGATGCCTGCTGGCGAAGAATCTTATTCTTTCACAATGTAGCCAAAGTCGTGAGACTTTGGATAAGGCGAGATAAGTGTCTGGTCCCTGAACAATCCAAGGTCTTACGACCTTGGCTACAGAATTTCCCTATTTCTTCTTCCCCTTGGGATCGAGATTCGCTTGGAGGTCTTCTTCGCTGACCTTGCTCTCGACGCCGTTGCTAGGAACATCGAGCTTCGCGGCCCAGACGAGGGCGTTCAAGAACAGCTTGCGGTTGTTGTCGTCGCCCCAGTTCTTGTGAAAATGTCCGCCCGTGTAGCCAAAGCCGCGGCCGCCATCGGGACGCTGGTAGGCCCAGGCCAAATGCTGCGGCACCTTGTCGGCGACCGCCTTGCGGACATCGGGGTTGCCGCTGTGCGGGCCGTCACTGCGTTTCATCGTGCTTTCCGGCGCGACCGCGCTGATGATCGGGGTGACGCCCTCCATCTGCGGACGAAACCGCATGTGAAAGTACCACTCGTCGTTCAGCGCAAACGGCTTCACGCCGTTGCAGATTGGATGCTTGGGCAGTTCCGTGACCTCGGCGACCCAATGAGGATTCACGGACCAGTTCGTTTCAAAGTACCCGCCGATCCAGTTCAGAAAATCGGGCCCGCCGCGTTCCTTCGGCACTTCGACCGCGTAGTGGGCGAGTACAATCCCAACGCCGTTCTTGACCAGATGATTGATCAACGCCGTGCGATTTTGCTGGATCGCCGGATGCCCGCCGCCGCCATCGGCGTAGCTCATCACCACATCGACGTTGTCAAACGCCGTCGGATCATCGGCCCAGCCATTCTTGTACACGGTCGAGACGACATTGGGCATCGATTCGTCGAGGCACTTCTTGAGCAGCAAACAGCCGGCGTTGAACTCGTGATCACCCGGGCCGTGGCTTTGCTTGCCGGCGAGCATGACGATCTTGCGGCGTTCGCCGAGACCATCGACCTTGGCCAGCTTGTTCCGCTTCAGGCGGATGTTCTTGAACTCGATCTTCATCGGTTTGCCGGCGTGCAGTTGCAGCGCGAGGATGCCGCTGAGCTTGCGCAGTTTCTCGTCGTTGTCGGTCACTTCGGACATCAACTGGCCGTTGATGTAATGCTGGGTCTTGTTTCCTTCGGCGATGACCTTGAGCTCGTTCCAGTCATCTTTCTTGACAAGCTTGCCGAGTTCCGCGGCGTCGCCGATCTTTTCGCCGACGGTTTTCTTGCCCTCCTTGTCAAAGGTCACGCGCTCGCCGCGTTTGGCCATGATGCCGCGTTTCCCTTTTTCGTCATAGTGAATGCCCGAGTGCATCTCGCCCACTTCGAAGTCGGCTTGCTGCCCGCCGACAACCCAGTTGCCTAGATCCTTCGAGCGATATTGCACACCCGAGTTGCCGCTGGTGCCGGTGAATCGGTACGAGAGCCGGAGCTCAAAGTCGTCAACCTCGCCCTGCTTCCAGATCAGAAACGTGTTCCCCTTGGTCGGTTTTTCGGCGGTCGTCTGGCCGACGATCGCGCCGTCCTCGACGCGCCAGAATTCGGGATTGCCATCCCAGCCGGTAAGCGTCTTGCCGTCAAAGATTTCCTTGAACCCGGCTTCGTCGTCAGCGGCCGGCTTCGCTTCGTCCGCGACCTTGAGTTGGCCGGCATTGATTATTGTCTCTCCTTTGTAAGTATTCGGGGCTGCTTTCCCCAAGACCCCTTCTTCGGCTCTTAGTGAAACTGCCAATCCGAACCAAAACAACAATCCTTGCCAACGCCAATGACGCATACAGATGCTCCTAAGAAAAAGTTAGTTTGCCAAGCGAGCCAGGCGGGGTGCAAGGGATAGCAGCGGCTCGCGGAATCTCCCGGGCAGTCAAACAGGTCTTATTCTCGCAGATCACCCAGGACATATCAACGTAGGTTAGGCTTTCCAGCCTGACGCTGCGGACGCGCGGCCTTATTCATACAAAACGAGGGATGCGAAGTTATCTGGCGGTGCGGAGCTTTCTGAAGTGGAGCCTCAAACGATGGCAGGCTGAAAGCCTAACCTACGAAACCTGTAGGTCCCGGGCTCCGACCGGGACCTGGAGCGGCGTTTGGCGTCCCATGTAGCTCGCAGCCATGCTGCGAGCGTGATGATTGTCGCAGCGCCGTGGATACACAATCAGCACTGCGCGAGATTCCCTGCTCGCGGGGCGGGCAGGCGACTTTGCATGCCGACTTTTTCTCTCGAAGCTTGGCGTGATATCGTCTCGCTCGAAGCACGGCTTCGAGCTACTGTAGGTCCCGCTGAGGACAGCGGGACCTACAATCAACTTTGCATCCGCGTGTCCTCTGTCTTAAACTGCACCCAGAGGGCACGGATCGATCGACGATTGTTCGAGGACTCACCCATGCGCGCGTTATTTTGTTCTTTGACGTTCTTCTTTGCCGCCGCAACGCTCTGCGCCGCCGAACCGCCCATCGGCCTGCCAATCCCGCTCAAAGACTACAACGGCTACTTCCCCTGGACGCCGCCGGAAACCAAGGCCGCGTGGGAAACGCGCCGTGTCGAACTTCTGCGTCAGTTGCAACTCGCCGTCGGGCTTTACCCGATGCCCGATCGTTCGACGCCGCCCAAGGCCACGGTCCACGGACCCGTAGATCGACCCGAGTACACCGTCGAGCGCATCGCGGTCGAAACACTGCCGGGATTTTATCTCACGGGCAGTTTGTATCGGCCGAAAAACATAAAGGGCAAGCTGCCCGCGATTCTGACGCCGCATGGGCATTGGAACCAGGGCCGCTTTCATGCCGAGAACGATGCCGGCATGAAGAAGGAACTCGCCAGCGGCGGCGAGCAGTTCGACATCGGCGGGCGGCATCCGCTGCAAGCCTGCGCCGTGCATCTGGTGCGCTCGGGTTACGTCGTGTTCCTCTATGACATGCTCGGGTATGCCGACAGCCAGGTCGTTCCGTACGAAGTCGCGCACAAATTCATGAAGCGCCGCCCGCAGATGGAACGCGACGACCACTACGGGTTCTTCAGCCCGCAAGCCGAGGCGCGGCTCGAATCGGTGATGGGGTTACAGACCTGGAACACGCTCCGCGCGTTCGATTGGATTGCGAGCCTGCCCGACGTCGATGCCAGTCGCATCGGCATCACGGGGGCGAGCGGCGGCGGGACGCAGAGCTTTATCGCCACGGCGCTCGAGCCGCGCATCGCGGCAGCGTTTCCGGCGGTGATGGTCAGCACGGCGATGCAGGGGGGGTGTACCTGCGAGAACTGCAACTACCTGCGCGTCGACACGGGCAACATCGAACTCGCGGCGCTGATCGCGCCGCGCCCGCTCGGCATGACGACGGCCAACGACTGGACCAAGGAACTGTTGACCAAGGGTTACCCGTCGCTGCAAGCGCTGTACAAAATGTACGGCGTCGAAGATCGCGTCAGCGTCCATTCCGGCACACAATTCCCGCACAACTACAACTCGCCCGCACGCCACGCGATGGTCGCGTTTTTTCAGAAGTACCTACAGCCGGATTCAAAGGCCGACATTGCTGAACGCGACTACAAGCCGCTCTCGATCAAAGAGGCAACAGTCTGGGACGCGGATCATCCGGCTCCGAAGACGGGCGAAGAAGCCGAGGTCGCATTGCTCCGCGCGATGCAAGAGCAGGGTGAGGCGGCGGTGAAAAAGGCGAAGCCGGAGGAGATTGCCGCGGCGTTTCGGACGATGGTGGGATGGAAGGAAGAATTTAGTACTAAATATCGAGATTATGCAGTTGAGCCGAAAATGAAATTGGTATTTCATCAGCTTAGCCAGAATTTTTCAGAAATTGATGATCCTTTTGTAAAAAGACTCATGGGACAAGGATATTGGTACCGTACTGAGAATCCGGACTATCACTTCATCATGGCAATTGATGGGAACCTTAAAAATGCACGAGTTAAGAACGATCGTGATTATGCTGGCTTTACCTACGGCTACAATCATTCTCTTTTTGCACATAAAGTACATTTGCAAATTACTGAAATAGAATCTTACAAAGCCGATCCGCTGACAAAACAAATTATTTTATCAGCGGATTCCAAACACGAGCATATCGCTCTCGCCGCAGCACTAGTGCTCGGCGACAAACTCACGGCCGTCGATCTCCGCAGCACCGATTTTCGGTTTAGCAAACTCACCGCCTACGACGATGCCGACTTCTGGCCCGGCGCGGTCAAGTACGGCGACCTGCCGGGTCTCTTGCGCTGCCAAACCGTGCCAGTGTTGATCGCGCGAAGCGAAGCGGCGGAAAAGTTGGTCAACGAAATCAAACACCCCGGCCTCCGCGTCGAATTCTACGACCCGGCGAAGCCGGAGGAGTTCTTGCAGGCGCTGGAGCGGGTGCAGAAGAAGAAGTAATCAATAATATAATCTGGTCTGGTCCCCTCCCAGGGCGATTGCACCATAAGTCATTCTCCTTGATCTGTTTGCGGGATATTTAGGATGACTTGTTGAAGGTAGTCATTGTCCCAACCGGCGGAGAGACGTTTGTTTTTGATGCCGAGCTTGAGCGTCTTGTTATTCTTGAGCAGGCTCAACGCGGTGCGGCGGAGAATACTAAAGTTGGCGTCGGCGTGGCCTTTGCGAAGGCGGCATTGATCTTCGCCAAACGTCACATCGAGCTGCCAATGCAGGCGATTCTCAATCGACCAATGCCCGCGGACCGCCTCGGCGAATCGTTTGGCGGAGAGCTTCTTGCTTAGGATGTAGTAGCGAATCTCGGTGTGGCATTTTCCTTCGCGGAGCGTGTCATGAATGACCATCCCGAGCGCCTTGAGTTTGGGCCAGCGCTGGATGCCGTACATTTCCTCGGGCACGGGACAAACCACATAGCTGCGGTCTTCCTCGCGGCCATGCCCGCGTTCGGAGGTTTGATGTTGCTTGGCCTGCACGCGCGAGAAGTTGTCCTCGACATGTTCGGCGAAGAAGCGTTGAATGTTCTCGTGTAGGGTCCGCTGGTTGCCTTTGACCGCCAGCACATAATCGGCCTCGCGATCCAGAATCTTTTGCGCGATGTCCACCTGGCAGCCCAGCGCGTCGATGGTCACCAAACAGCCCTGGATTTCCAGCATTTCCAGCAAGTCAGGGATCGCGGTGATCTCGTTGCTCTTCTCGTTGGTGACGACTTGACCAAGGCTGATCTGGTTGGCCGTGGCCCAGGCACTGACCATGTGGATGGCCGACTTGCCACTGGCCGTGTCGTAGCTGCGGCGCAGCGTTTTGCCGTCGATGGCGATGATCTGACCAGCAGTCACCTCGTGCAACGACATGATCCAACTCAGCAAACACTTCTCGAACTCCGCCGGCTGGAGAGCCGCCAGGATCGCGTTGAAACGATCATGCGAAGGAATGCCGCCTTTCAAATCCAAGAACTCCGCCAGCCACGCTTTCTTCTTCCGCCCATAGTCGGCAATCGCCACGAAGTCGTCAGCCCCTGCAACGACCGCGCAAATGGCGATCGTGATCACGTTGATTAATGAGTGCGTGACCTTGCGCTTCCGAGGATCGGTCAGTTCAGAAAAATGATCCGCAATCCGGACTCGTGGCATGACGGGCTTCCCATCCCAGAGAACTCGCCCGGCCAACAGGTGCACAACGCAACACAAAGAGGCATTAACAGCAGGCGAATTGCCTAATTATGCCAGACGACCTAAGATGGCGCAATCGCCCTGGGTCCCCTCCCCACCTGTGGGGGAGGGATAGGGTGGGGGATGCGTTGGAGATAGAGTCATCGCAGTCCCAAATTTCTTCCGTGCGTAGTATTTTTTCTATGGAGAATCAACTCGCACAAAGAACCCCCTCCCCGCAAGGGGGAGGGAGCCAGAACAATTTTTTATTGAGGCTGGTCGCTATTCGAGACGCGGCCGTTTCTCTCCGCTTCAGCCGCTGTGGCGTTCAAGGTCAATCGTCCGCACTGTCAGGCTGAAAGCCTAACCTACGGGACGCGTCGAGTTCTCCGACCCGGCGAAGAAGATTCAGCCGTCGCGATTGAGGAACACATGCCGGACACGTCGGGCGTGGACGCTCCGGCTAAGCGAGTCAGGCTGAAGCCTGACCTACAGCGTTCGCCACTCTTGGATCAACTCCTCCGGCGTTACACCCGCCGCGCGTAGCTCGGCCAATGATTGCGCCGCGGCCCGTTTTGCCAGGCGCTGCCCGCTGGCATCGAGCACGAGCGGCGCGTGGTACCATGCCGGCGGAGTCCAACCGAGTGCTTCGTAGAGCAGCAACTGCCGCGCGGTGCTCGTCAGCAAATCCGCGCCGCGCACGACTTCGGTGATCTCCATCGCGTGGTCATCGGCGACGACGGCCAGTTCGTAACTCGGCAGGCCATCCTTGCGCCAGACCAGAAAATCGCCGAAGTCGCGCCCCGCCATGCGCCGAACCTCACCGCAGCGCTCGTCGTGAAAGACGATCTCGCGGCCGTCGGGCACGCGGAAGCGCCAATTCATCGCACCCGGTTCCGTCGCGTCGCGACCCTCGTCGAGCGGCGGGCGGAGTTCGACTGGGAAAATCGGCTCGTTGTCGTCGGCTTCGTGCGGCGCTTGGAGCGCGGCCTGCACATCCTTGCGCGAGTGAGGGCTGGGGTAGATCAGGCCGGTCGTGTGCAATTGCTGCCAGACTTGTAAATACCACGCGCCGCGCTCGCTTTGCGTGTACGATGCAAATGGCCCGCCGACGTCGGGACCTTCGTCCCAGGTGATCCCCAGCCAGTGCAAGTCGCGAATTATCGCCGCGGTGTATTCCGCACGGCACCTGGCTTGGTCCAAGTCTTCGATCCGCAGCACCAACTTGTCCCGCGCTTTCCACGCGCGCTCGGCCGCGATCCAAAACGTCCGCCCATGCCCGCAATGGAGCAGGCCCGTCGGCGTGGGGGCGAGGCGTCCGCGATAAATGGCTGGTGACAAGCAAGAGTCCGTGGGAAATCAGGAAAAAAGATTGAAGCGGCGTGGCGATATGTTAAAAATGCGGCATCGCCCCGGTTTTCGCAAGCGGGTTTTCGAAACTTCTTGCGCTGATCTGTGCAGTAATATCGGCAGTTCCTTCTTGGCCTAGGGACATCCCCATGCAAGTCTTCTCATCCCCAGCAGCGATCTTTTGTTACCTAGTCGGGGCGTTGACGTTCGCGAGACTGGACAGCAGTCATGCGCAGGATCCTTTCCCCAAGATCCTAAAGCAACCGGTAGCCGAACCGGAACCGGTTGCGGAAACACCCGGAGCGTCGTTTACTCCCTCAACAGAACTGGAAAAGCTTGACAATACAATTCGCGAATCCGCGGGCAAAGATCAGGAGACGATTTTCGAGCGTGCGCGGCTGAATGAATCGCTTCGGAATCGCTATCGCGTGATCGAGGATTTGCAACAATTCGAACGGCTCGGGGGCAAGCACGAAGATTTGCACGCGATGCGCGCCCAGTACAAGATGCAAACCGGCGAGTTTGCGGCCGCGCTGCGCGATTTTCAAGCCGGAGCCTTGCTGGGCAATGGACCAGGGGATCGACATACCATGTATGTCCTCGCGCTGCATTTCACCGGCAATTCCCAACTGGCACTCACGGAATTGCAACAAGCGATCAAGAAGGAGCCGGAAAATCCGGGCAACTATGACCTGCGCGGAATCATCTATCGCGGACAAGGGAAACGCGCCGCGGCTCTGCATGATCACGATCAATCGATCAAGCTCCTGCCGGACAATCCTTATGGCTATCTCGAACGAGCTTGCACGAATTATGCGTTTGGCGACTACGCCGCGGCGAAGCGTGATTTTGAAAAGTCGATCCAGCTTGGCAGCGCCGATGCTTACATCTACCGTTACTACGCGTACTTTCTGGCGACGTGCGGCGACGAAAAATATCGTGATGCGCAGCGGGCTCTGCAACTAGCCGGCGTGGCGCTGGAACTCGACCCCAACGACGGCTTTGCGCTGCATGCCAAAGCCTGCGCGCTGGCGCTCTTGGGCGAATACGAAGTCGCCGTGGGGGCAGGACTGCGCGCGCGGGAGAATCGCGAGTTTGCGAACGATCCGGAACTCGGGGGCGGTGTGGAGGGAAAGGCGTATCTTGCTGCATGGAAGCAAGGCAAACCGTTGTTTCGTACGGCGGATAAGGAGAAGTAAACGGCGAGTTGCCGCTTACTTCTTTGCGGCCGGAGCCGCCGGCTTCTTTACCGTACTCGCCGGCGCTGTCGTTGACTTGATTGGCGGAGCCGTCGCCGGCAGCAGTTCTTCGGTGAACTTGCTGAGAAAGTGAATGCTGCTTTCGGGGCCGCGGAAGCCGATGACGCGTTCGTCGACTTCGCTGCTTTGATGCAGCACCTTGCCCGTCTTGGTGTCGAAGCGCACCGTGCCGCGGCCGAGTTGCTGGATCACTTGCGAGCGGATTTCCGGGTCGCTGAGCGGCGGCAGAATCGTCTCGTGGCCGATCACCGCGACGTCGCCGTCGAGCTTTTCCACTTCGTAGCGATGCCGGGCTTGAATGGTGCGCGTCGATTTGCTGTCGTCCAAGCTCACGCGAATGTCGTTCGGAATCGACCACGGCTGGCCCAGCGTCACGGCTTCGCCGGGCAGCGGGACGAGCAGTTGTTGCTCCGCCTGATAGGTGCTGCTGGCAAGGGTCTTCTTGGTGTCGGCGTCCTTGGCTTCGCGGCGGATGATCTTGCCGCGAGCGTCCGTGGTGATCAGCGACAACGGCTTGCCGATCATCGCCGCGATCTGATCGTAGCCGGCGGGCGGAGTCTTGTCGGTGGCGCTGTTGTAGTGAACCTCTTCGCGGCCGGTCATTTTCTGCCGCATGTCGATGCTGTCCCATTGCGTTTCAAACGTGACATTGCCGTCCTTGTCCACATCCTTGACGACCCAGCGCTTGACCGAGACCGAGGCCATCTCGGCGATCTGCGTCGAGCCGGCGATCGAGGTTTCGACGCGCGTCTGTTGCGTGACCCGCGAGCGGAGCGTTTCGCCCTTGGTGAATTTGTAGCTCAGACTGAGCTTTTCCAGACGCGGCTTGGCGCCGGCTGCAGCAGCAGCGGGCGTTTCAGCTTGCGGGGCTGTCACCTTGATGTCCGACGGCTTGCCAACGACGGGGACCGCGAGCGACGGTGCTTTCGAATCTTTTACGCCCCCGGTGGCTTGCGGTGCCGCAACTGGAGCGGTCTTTCCGCCAGCACGGACTCCGCTGGCCGCGGGCGATGTCGTTGCCGGAGCGGCGGCGGGACCGCTTTTCGCAGGCGCGCTTTTCATCACCGAACTCAGTGCCGGAGTCTGGGCGAAACCAATTGCCGACGGAGAAAACGCGAGCAACAATGCGGCAAACGTAGAGCGAAGCTGAGACATGGAAACTCGCATCCTTTCGAGTTGTTACAACGATTACACTGCGATCAGCGATCCGGGGCCTCGCAGTGAAAACTAACACTGTGTTCGTCCCCGGCCACCCTACTTCAACACCTAATTCGGCTCGACGCGGCGGACATGGCCGCTCCAGCCGAGTTTCTCGCGCAGCGTGCGGTAGTAGCTGCGCCCGCTGACTTCAACGAGTTTGAACTTCGCCGCCGAACGCCGCACGATCACGCGATCATGAGCTTGCAGTTGGCAAATCACCATGCCGTCGACGACAACCGACGTCTGGGCATTCGGCGTTTCGACCATCAGCTCGTACACGCGGTCGGCCGAATCAACAACCGGCCGATTCGTCAGCGTGTGCGGACTGATCGGGCAGATGACAAACGCTTGCAAATCCTTGCGCAAGATCGGCCCGCCCGCCGAAAGGCTATGCGCCGTCGAACCGACGGGCGTGGCGATGATCAAACCGTCGCAACTATAAGTCGTGACCCATTCTTCGTCAACGCGAAGATGGATGTTCAGCATGGTAAACGGCGTGCCGCTAAGGATCGCCGTTTCGTTGAGGCCGAGGGAATGGTGAATTGATTGGCCCTCGCGGATGACATCGCACTCGAACATCAGGTGTTCGACGACGTGATAGCGTCCGGCTTTGATCGAGGGGATTACTGCTAGCAACTCGTCGGGCGAATAATCGGCCAGGAACCCTAGCTTTCCCAAGTTGCCGCCGAGGATCGGGATCTGCTTTTGCCCCATCCGATGCGCCGCGCGAATGATCGAGCCGTCTCCGCCGAGAACCAGGGCGAAGTCGGCGGGGATCGAGCCCAGATCGCAAACCGGTTCATCGAGGTCGCAATAGATGACTTCGAGCTGTTCGGCGAGCTTCGGGCGCAGCCGGCGCATTTCCGCGGCGCTGCGCGCGCTCACCGTGGAGCCGAGTAGAAGTGCTCGAAGATTCGTGTCAGACAAGGGGATCACTCAGAGTAAGAGTTGCATCGCGCCGGCGAGTTCTTTCTATCATAGTTGCTCAACTCGTGGAATCGCGACCCTCTCCCTACCCCGAACTGAATGTAAGACTAGCCAGACATCGCTTTTCTAATGAAAAATCCCACCACGACGACAGCAATTCCACCGACAATACTGACGACCGAAGCTGTGCTGCGTTTGCCGTTGGTTTCGTCATAGTCAAATGTAATGCCGCAGCCGGGACATTTGTCTCCAGCTGTTACATTGCCCGGAAGGGCGCGGCCGCATTTGCCGCATTGCTTGGTCAAGACCTGCGATGAATTGCCAGACGACGAAGAAGAATGGCGAGGCATATTACGGGCAAGTTGTTCCTGACGCGCTTGATTTTCAGCCGCTATTTGATTCCTGCGCTCTTCTGCCTCCTGCCGCTGTTGCTCCATCCGAGCTTGATGCTCTTGCATGATCTGATCCGCACGCGATCGTGCTGACTCGATCGGTGGAGCGGGCGAAGGCCCCGAAGATGTCTCGCCGCGCGAGGAATCTCCCAATTGCTGGCGAAGCTGGGCTAACCGGGTGTTGATATCTTCTGTGGGCTGGGCCGGTGGATTGTTCGGAGCCGCTTGATTTGCCGTTTCGGGATTGTTGCCCTGCAACTGCGACTTGAGTTGAGCGAGCCGGTCTTCAATGTTGTCCGCTGCGGGAGTTGCCGTCGGTCCTGGGGCTGGCGTGTTGGCGGCTACGGCCGCAGGCGCTGGCGTTGCCGCGGGAGCTCCATTGGGCTGCTGCCCCGCATTTGCTGCCTTGGCCAAATCCGCTACCAAATCATCGCGCTGCAAACCCCGAAGTTGGGTCGAGATATACTGCTGGTCGTCACCCGAGAGTCGTGTGACGGGCAGATCGAACAATTTTCCTTTGACATCGATCACGACCTTGTCGCTGTACGCGGTGACGAGTTTGCCCTGGATCTTCTTGCCCGTCGTGTCGGTCCACGCCCGGATGGGAAAGTCGAACAACGGCTTGAGAACCGCAGGAGGTTGCGTGATCAAACCCGGATACTCGGAACGGGGTTGAATCTCGAGGCTGGCTTTCGCCGGGTCGGCCGGCAGTTCAACCTTTTCTCCGGCGGCCAGCTTGCGGCGGTAGTTCGCCAAGTCGCGCAGATACTTTTGATCCGGCTCGGAGAAATCGGCGAGCTTGAATTTGACAATTTCGCCTTCGCTGTTTTTCAATTGTGCTTCGCCGTTCTTGGCATCGACAAAAGTCGAAGTAAGCTGACGCCCCAGGCGATCGGTCCAGGTGCGCGATTCAAACTCCTCCGCCGCACGAATCATGCTCGGGCAAACCAGCAGGGCCAGCAGCATCACGCGCGAAAATATTTTGCGAAGCGGCAGCGCGGCTTCGAGTTGTCGCAGCGAGCAAGAGGCGGAACGCATGGGAGAGCCCCCGGGAAATGGCGATGGCGCACAGGAAATTTTAACCAGTGCTTATCTTAAACTGTCTATTTCTTTAGGATCAAGCTTAGTCATTACAATTTACGAAAATCAAACATGCCTGAACAACAGGTCGCTGCCAATGCCCGAATTGCCCGAGGTCGAGACGATGCGGCGGGGGATTTTGGGGATCGTGGGGTCCAAAATCACGGCCGTCGAACGCTGTCCCTGCCCGCGCCGCCCGATGACGACGAGTCCCGTGGGGAAAAAGTTCCTGGAACGACAAGCAGGGCAAAAGATCGAAGCCGTCGAGCGCGTCGGCAAACGCGTCGTCCTTTGTCTTGGCAGCGGTGATCGCGTTGTCATCGAACCGCGCATGACGGGTCTCGTGTTGCTCAGCGATCCGCCGACGCGCGAGCATCTGCGCTTGCAGTGGAAGCTACGCGGCCGCGGGATTCCGAGTCTCTGGTTCTGGGATCGCCGCGGCCTCGGCGTCGTACGCGTCGTGAACGACCGCGAGTTCGAGAAGTATTACGGCGCGGATCGCGTCGGACCCGATGCGCTCACCATCGCGGTCGAGGTCTTTCGCGAACGCTTCATGAAAAGCCGCCGCCCGATCAAGGTCGCGCTCCTCGATCAAACGGCCGTGGCCGGGATTGGGAATTTGTACGCGGCCGAGATTCTGCACCTCGCTCAGATCCATCCCGCCCGGCCGAGTAATCGCTTGACGATCGCCGAGTGGCTGCGGGTCCATGCCGCGACAATCGAGATACTGGAAACCGCGGTGCGCTACGAAGGCTCCACCCTCGGCGACGGAACCTATCGCAATGTCCTCAATCAAGACGGCAGCTATCAAAACCAGCACCGCGTTTACGACCGCGCGGGCGAAGTCTGCATCGCTTGCAATCAAGCAACAATTATTCGCATCGTCCAAGCCCAACGCGCGACGTTTTTTTGTCCAGGCTGCCAAAAACGTCGCCGTTAAGCGTTCCAATTCGGAAAAAATTTGCAACTTCTTGCCCAACGAGTTCTAATTCAAAGGAACACGCGGGCGGTCCAAGGGGTTGAACCCCTTGGCTTTGAGTATTGAATTCAATGTTTCTCAAAGCTTGAATTCTTTCCAGTCCAACAACACACACGAGGGAACCATGCGCGCCGAAGATAACTGCCCTGATTGCGGCACCCCGGAATTGAATCGCCGTCACTTTTTGAAAACCAGCGCCATCGCAGCCACTGCCCTTAGCGGCGTCAGTGCCTTGCCGAATTGGGCCGTTGCGAAAGATGCGCCTGCGGCAGCGAGCGAAGCTGCTATAAAGACGCCAGAAACACTGGTCAAGGTTCTCTACGAGACCTTTACCCCGAAGCAAAAAGAAGACCTCTGCTTCGATTGGGACTATCAAGACAAGAAACGCCGCGGACTGTTGCGGACGTTTGTCGCCAACAACTGGCAGATCACCGAGCCCAGCCTGAACGATGATTATTTCACCAAGGACCAACGCAAGATCGTCCGCGAAATCTTCCAAGGCATCATCAATCCCGACTGGGTCAAGCGAATCGATAAACAACTCGAAGACGACGCCGGCGGGTTCGGCAACAACCAAAGCATCGCCTTGTTCGGCAAGCCGGGCGACGGCAAGTTCGAGTTCGTCATGACCGGCCGACATATGACGCTGCGTGCCGACGGCAATTCGGCCGAAAGCGTCGCGTTTGGCGGGCCGATCTTCTACGGCCATGCGGCCAGCGATTCCGAAGCGGCCGACCATCCAGGCAACGTTTTTTGGCCGCAAGCTGTCGCCGCAAATAAGATCTACGATCTCTTGGATGCCAAACAACAGGCCGAAGCCCTCGTGGCCAACAGGCCAACGGAGCAAGCCGTCGGGTTCCAAGGTGCCAAAGCCAAGCTCCCCGGATTGGCTGTGTCAGAATTGAGCAAAGACACGCAGGGCGAGGTGCAGAAACTACTCGGCATGCTCCTCGGCATGTATCGCCAGAGCGATCAAGACGAAGCCTTGCAATGCATCAAGAAGCAAGGCGGCCTCGAAAAATGTTCCCTGGCCTTTTACAAGCAAGGCAACATCGGCAACGACAAGGTCTGGGACAACTGGCGCCTCGAAGGCCCGTCGTTTGTCTGGTACTTCCGCGGCAGCCCTCACGTTCACGTCTGGGTCAATGTGGCCGACGATGCTAGTGTGAAAACGAATTCGGTCTTGCAGCCAGCAAACATGGCCAAGCCGGCGGCGAAATCGTAAGCGTGGCCTCAGCGAAGATTTGCAACCCTCGATCCCCGTGATGTGCGAGCGTCACGGGGATTTTTTTGGGGTTCACCCAAATCTTGCATGTGTCAGCCGCTGCTTGATTCGAGGTTTGGATTTTCTGAGGCATCTCTCCGATGACCAAAGGTTTTGCAGTGAAAACGCTGCTGTTGCCACGAGACATTTGCCTGTCAAAAACAGCGCCGGCAAGGCACAAAGCGAGGGAACCGAAATGCGACCAAAACAGAGAAGAGGAACCCGTCGCCTTGATTGCTGGAAGATTTGAATTTGCCCCCAGAATTTGGCAAATAACCTGAATCTTTAGGTCTCCGCTGCGCCGATGACACGCCATTCCATGGGCGACAACGGTCTGTCGCAGGACGCTTGATTGCAACCTTTGGACATCGGAGCCAAGCCCTCGAAAATCCAATCTGCAAACCACGGTAAGGCTCAGATGGCGATGGCATACGCTTTAGCCAAATGATTATTTTTTTGGCTCTTTCACTGGCGCAGGTTTTTCCGACCCCTTCCCAACTCCAATGCCTGTTCCGCCAGTCACGCTCCCGCCACTCGAACTTCCCTCGATCTTCAATTCAAGGGTATTCGGGTCACCTTTCAAATTGGATAACGGGTCAGCAACCCCGTCGGGTGCCGTGATTGTCGGGGCGACGTTCACATCGGGGTCGAGCGTCACGTTGGGATTCAAAATCGATTCGGGAGCGTCAATCATTTTGGGATCGATGGTCAGATCGATTTTGGAATCCCGCGTGGGGTCTTCGAGCTGAACAACTTTAAACAGCGGAGCGTATGTTTTGATTTCCGGCTTCGCCGAATCCTTGAGTTCGCCCAGCGCGCTCAACACCTGAAGCAGTTCGCTGTACTGTAGCCGCGGATCGACATGAATCTGGAGAGGTTCGTCTTTCAAATCAGTACCCACGAGGCTCTTCGCGAAGTCTAGCAGTTTACTCACCGGAATTTCTCGATCCATGAAAAACAACCCGCGGGATTTACCGTCCTCGTTGGCGTTGATGCGCAGTGCCAAAGGAGGAAGCTCTTCCAACGCGGGCTGATCCTTGGCGGCCAGACGAGGGACATGCAACCGGAACTCGCCGAGCGAGATCATCTCGTTCGGCTCTTGCAGCGGCGCTTCACTTTGAGCCGCCAACCGAAAGTCTTTGATCCCCAACCCCGCCGCGGCGAACAGAAACTGCTCGACCGGTCCAAACGGCATCCGGCGATCAACCCAGAGGACGAGCGCGAGCTGGCCCGCGCTTGTTCGGTGTTCTTTTTCGAATGAATGAAGCGCGGCGGGAAATGATTTTGCAAAATCGGCGAGTGGCGTGATCTTTTTCCCTTCGAAGACGACCATATCCGCGGCAGCGGTCGGTTTGTCAATGCCGGGTTTCAAGCCGATGTTGACGCGGAAGCGCGGGGCTTTGAAATCGCGCCCCGGAAGAGCCGCGACTTGGGGCAATCGTAAGGGTGATCGCTCCACGCCCAAACCGCTGGCGACCCAGCGTTGATTCTCGCCGCGTGTCAGCTTGATATCCCAATTCGGCAGTTTGAAATCGATGATTCGCCATTTACCGTCCTTTTGCTCGGCGCGATATTGCACGTTGGCCGTGAAGATGTCGCCGAATTGAAATTTCACATTCCCGAGGGCCTCATTTCCGCTAACGTTGCAATTCAATTCTTGAATCTTGTCCGGCGCGATTACACAACATTTACTCCCTTGAATGTTCTTCATCAGAGTCTCGGCGATCTTGGCCGGATTCGGTGGACCGTCACTCTGAAAGGCAATATCCTCGCGCAATTGATCAGGCGATGCATCAAGCTGCCCAGGGCTCGCCAGGAGCAGGGCGAGTGTCAGACTGACGGAATCAAATGAATCGACCGAAGGAAGAGCTTCGGTCATTGCCAAAATTCGGAATTGCTCTACTTCCATACCGGCGTCATCAATCAGCGCCGTTTGAATCGCCGCGCGAGTTTCCGGCGCCGTCGCGGCGCTGGGTGTTGGATCATTCTTTTGCCCACATCCGGTGCAAAGAAAGATGCAACAAAGGACTGCAAGCAGTGACCCTTGCCGGCGCGCGGATAGCAGATGCATAGGGACAACTCTCGCAGAATTTTGGTCTTTAAAAGGGACTGCTCACAAGCGCAAGTTTTTGAAGAACGTTCGTGCGTTGCAAATCTTCCCGCGATTTCCGTTCAATTTTAACTCGCGAGGCTTTTACAACTATTTCGCGGGCAATACAGGTTGCAATTCCAATTCAACTTCGGGAGCCGCTTTAGGATTTTTCATTTGCAGTGTCTTGTAAAACGGGACAAAAGTCTTGAGTTTCGAGTTCGGTGTTTCCTTGAGTTCGCCGCACTTGCTCAGAACTTGATGCAGCTTGCCGTAAAGCAGCTTCGGGTCAGCATGAAGTTCCAGATCCAACGGGTTTTTCGAACTCTCCGCAAAACTTTTAACTTTGGCTAGGATTTGATCTTCGGCAAGCGAATCGCTCTCGAAGTTGATCGATTTGATTTGCCCTTTGGGATCAGCGTAGATCTTGAGGGTCTGCTGAAACGCAGGAACTATATCAGGGTTGTCATCAAACGAGTCTTCGACACGCACAGTAAATACGCCGATTGAATGCATTTCCTTAGGACGATGCAGTGGGTTCTTGCTGTCCGCAACGAGGCGAATATCACGGACTCCTAGTTCCATTGCAGCTTGTAGAAACTTTTCGATTTTGCCCCACTCGGCACGGTGATCAGCCCAAATGACGAGCGACATCTTTTTGGCCGTCGTTGCATGTTCTTTTTCGAATGCCTTGATCAGTTCAGGCAATTTCATTTGAAAGTCTTCGAGCTTGGTCTTGGCAAACGGGTTGTATTCGATGACGACCAAGTCGTCCGGAGGAGAAGGGTCGAATCTTGAACTTGATTTCAACCCGATGTTGATCTTCAGCCGCGGCGCGGTTGGATTACGAGCTGGCACGCCATCAACTCTCGGCAGATTCACATAAGGCACAGTGAGCCCCATGCCGCTCGCCAACCAATTTTGGTTTTGCTGACGATCAATTTTAATGTCCCAAGCCGGCAGCCAAAACTTGGTAGCCCGCCATGCGCCATCCTTGAGTTCCGCTGTGTAGTGCACATTCGCCGTAAAGATCTCGGCGAAACGGAATTTCACCGTGCCGGTGGCTTGGTTTGCTTCGATCTTGCAGGTCAACTCTTTGATCCCTTCCGGAGTCATCACGCAAAATTTTTCACCCACGCGATTCTTCATCAAGCCTTCAAAGTATTCAGTGGGCGGAGGGGGGAATTCACTATCTAATTCGAGGTCTTGATCAAGTTTGTCCGGCGATTGATCTAAATTCCATGGCTGGGCCATAAAACACAGCATAACGCTGAGGTTGTGCGAAGCAATGTCCTCCGGTGATGGCGGAGTGTCTCTCTGAGCGAGTTTGATCAAGCTAATTTTGTCGACGGCAGCATCTTCGATTAATGCCTTTTGAATCGCGGCGAGTGTTTCTTTTGGTACGGCAGCCTGCGAAATGTCCTTTTCGGGAGACTTCGACTTAGAATCCTCAGCGCAAGATGCTGATCCTAAGAGCAAGCACAGCAGACTTAATTTCAATACAGAACTGTGAGCCAAAGCTGCCATCTTTGATCTCCTCAAGAAAATATCTCAGCATGCCTGAAAAGACAATTTCAACGAATTTCCCGTGAGTCTAAGATTCTCAAGCTCTAAATGCAAATTTTTTAAGTAACTTTACTATGAAGCCCGAATTGCCTTTCTCACCCCCGCGGGTGAAACTGCTGATGCACTTTCTTCAGCCGCGATTGATCGACGTGCGTATAAATCTGCGTCGTCGCGATGCTGGCGTGGCCGAGCAGTTCTTGAACCTGGCGCAGATCCGCCCCGCCCGCGAGGAGATGCGTCGCGAAGCTGTGCCGCATGGTGTGGGGGCTGATCTTGCTCGGGACGCCGGACTTCAGTGCATAGTATTTAACGCGTTCCCAAATCCGCATGCGGCAAACACGCAACCCGCGGCGTGTGAGAAATAACCACGATGGCCCGTGGGGTTGCAGCGCGGCGAGCGCCGGGCGTTCGTGCGTCATGTACTCGCGAATCGCGTCGATGGCCCGCTGGCCGAGCGGGACGATCCTTTCCTTGTTGCCCTTGCCCGTGCAGCGGCAATACTTTTCTTCGAGGTGCAAATCGCCGAGCCGCAGGTGCGAAACCTCGGACGCGCGGCAACCCGTCGCGTAGAGCATCTCGAGCAAAGCCCGATCACGCCGCCAGCTTCGGTCGCGCGCGTTCGGCGAGGTGAGCAGCGTGTCGATTTGCTCCGGACTCAACACCGACGGGACGCGCTGCCAGAGCTTCTGGCTGCCGAGCAGCTCGGCGATGTTTTCTTTGAGAATCCCCTCGAGCTGCAAGTACCGAAAGAGGAGCTTGAGCGAAACCAGATGCCGCGCGATGCTCGACGGCGCGAGTTCGCGCGAGCCGAGAAAGTTCACGAACTCGGCCAATTCGCGAATCGTCAGCCGCTGCACCGGCCGCGGGCCGAGCCATTCGGCGAACTTGCGCAGGTCGCGCTTGTACGCCGCG
>JBGSSS010000008.1:0-66059 GCA_041736895.1 Pirellulales bacterium | reverse complement strand
CGTTTCGCGTTCGCGCGGATAGTGAGTGTGAATAACCGAACCGATTCGGTCCTTGAGCTGCGGGATGACCTTGCCCGAGCGGTTGTAGGTGCTGGGGTTCGCCGAGAAGAGAATCAGCACATCGACGTCGAACTTGATCGGATAGCCGCGAATTTGGACGTCGCGTTCTTCGAGGATATTGAAGAGGCCCACTTGTACGAGCTCATCGAGTTCCGGCAGTTCGTTCATCGCAAAGATACCGCGATGCAAGCGCGGGATCAACCCGAAGCTCAGGGCCTCTTCGGCCGACATGCTAACGCCGCCGGCGAGTTTTGCCGGGTCGATTTCGCCGATCAGGTCCGCGAACTTCGTTCCCGGCGCAAGCCGTTCAGCATATCGCTCCCCGCGCGGCCACCACGCGATGGGAAGATCCTCGGGCGTGCGCTCGGCGACGGCGCGCTTGCCCGCGGCGCTGATCGGCTTCAGCGGGTCTTCGTGAAACGGCGCGTCAGAGAGGTCGAGATACGGGACAAGCGGATCGAGAAACCGCGTGAGCAAGCGCATGACGCGGCTTTTGGCTTGACCCTTTTCGCCGAGGAACAGCATGTCATGCTGCGCAAGCAGTGCGATGTTGATTTCGGGGATCACCGTGTCGTCATAACCGACGATGCCGGGAAAGAGTTCCTCACCGTTGGCCAGCAGGCGGAGGAAATTGTCGTGCATTTCCTGCTTCACGGTTTTGGATTTCCAACCACTAGCCTGCAATTCGGCCAACGTGCGGGGCAAACTCATGCGCAACTCCGGCGGACAATGGAACATCGGACGACGTTCCTATTGTAGCGCGGAGAGGCTCAGGGAAAAGAGGAGCACACGGCGGGCCAGTGGAAAGCTTTCTAAGATTCGAGTTCCCCGCGGTCGAATTCAATTTTCTCCGGCATGGCTAGCGACCGTTTGCGGTGGTCGCGCCGATTGAGCCAGAGATAGACGATTCCGGCGAACACGCTCGCGGCGATCATCCCCAGGATCAGCACGCCGGGGACGTTGACCCCGGGTAATGGTGAACTCGCCTCGAGCTCCAGATTATTCCCCATGAGCAAGGGACCCAAGAGCAAAGCATGTTTCTTGTTGGCCGAGGGGACGTTGCTTTGATAGCGCCACGACTTTAGGAAGAAGCCGCGGACGATGACCTGTTTGTTCTCGAGTGTTTGCACCGTTTCGCCAGCCGGCATTTCATGAAAGTAAAAGACCAGCGGCATCGAGTCGAAATGGATCTTGTCGAATTCTTGGGGCGCATTGTCCGCGTCTTCTTTATTCCCCTCGTCATCCTTGGGCTGCACGGGAATTTTGACGATCGTGGGAACTTTTAGAGGGACAAACATTTGCATGTTGTAGTAGTAATCGAATCCCAAGCGCTTGGCCAACGCGGGATCTTCGACCGCGATGCGCGCGACGTGATGAACTTGGCCGCGAAACGACATCAGGTCTCCGACTTGCTGTTCGGGTGATTTCCAAAGCTCGACGATATCGTGTTCTTGCGGCTTGGCGAGGTCATAAATTTCAGCCGGCGTCCGTTTGGCCGTGGCGAGGAACTCATAGAAGACTTCATTCTCGCCCTTCAGCAGCGTTTGCTTCTGCCTCACATCGTCGAACAACTCGTAATCGAACCCGAGTTTCCCGAGAAAAGTGTTGGGATACCAACGAACGCGCGGCGCGGCAAAGTAATACGCCGGATCGGCGTCGGGTGCGCCCTGTTTGAGGAGATAGCCCCAAACCTCGACTTCTTGCCCTCCCTGCCATGCTAAAAGCTTTTCCCCGGGTGCTTTCTTTTTCAGCCAGGCGTGCGGCACGCGATTGGAATAGACCTGGAGAATTTTTCCCCCGACCAAGATGTCCGTGCGGTAGATATGCTGAATCGTTTTTCGCGAGGCCAGCCGCTTGAGCGAACCGTCGAGCGTTTCATCGAGCTTCGGCGGCGAGTCCGTGTACTCCGGAGGCGTCAGGTCTTGGAACTTTTTGACGATCCCTTTCAGCCGATAGACGCCCCCGAGATAACGCGGCGTCTCGTCGTTGAGCTTTTCCCAAGCGGGCAACGGCTGCACCAATGCTTCGATCTTTTCGATGTCGAACTGCGGCATGCGGAACAGCATTTCTAGCAGCAGTTCGAGATCCTGTTCGACAAATTCGATTCCTTGAAACGCTTGCCGTAGCAAGCTCTCGTCGATGTTCACGATGTTCAAGAACGCGCGAGATTTCTGGACCAGCTCATTTGCCGGGCGATAGGCCGGATTGCCTGTGTCGAAATTTTCTGGCTGCTCCTTGGCGATCGTATCGAAAGGCGGCAGTTTCAAGGGTTTTACTTCCGGTTCCTCGGCCCAACAGTCGCTGGCAAACAAGCCGCAGCAGAACCACGCAACCAGGATCGGGCTGCATTTGCTAACTATCGAGAAGGGAGTGCTTCGAATCATGGGCAGGCAGAGGGCTTTTGATTTTCAGAGCGTGTGATATTCGAGCGACTGCAAGCGAGGTTCGCGGGTTACTTGTCGTCCGGGAGCGTCGGCCAGGCTTGCGCGGGTTCCGGATCGCCTGATCTCGTGTCAGCAAGTGGCAGGTCATTTGTCGCCGATTCGGGAATCGATAATGGTGGAATCGAGTTGGGGATGACGAACGTCAATTTTTTTCGCTTCGTTGAAGCAAAGAACATCGCCAACAGCAGCGTCGCACCAAGCCCCAGCAGCACCAGCAAATACAGCAACGGATTTGTCGGCGGCACTGCGGCCGCAGCGGCGGGGTCCAAGCGGATTGTCTTGGCGATCAACGCGGGCATGTAGCGAAATTCGCCATCACCGGCCGGGTAGGCGAGGTTCTTGAAGAAGATTCCTTCGACCGTAAAAGGGACAACGGGATCATACAAGGTGCGTGTGGAGTCGTTCGGATCGACGGTTCCGCGAGGCAAATCCTTGGGCAACTCGCTAACATACACGACGATGGGATTGACTTCGCCGACTTCAATTTTGAACCCGATCTGATAGAACTTCTTGATGCCCGCGGCGTTGTCCGGCCTTTCGCTTTTGAACTCGGTACACCATTTGGCAAGTCCCCGCATCGCGACGGCTTGGCCGCGGTAGAACTTCGATTGGCCGTAGATGGTGGCGAAATCGTAGATCGGGGTCGCTTCTTTCTTGAGCTGTTCCGGTGCCGCTTTGTTGACAACATCGAACAGGTGATACCAAGCCTCGTTCTCTTCATAGCGCAGCGGAGCTTCATTGCGGATGTTGCTCAACAAGGGTACGTTCACGCCGGAATAGTACTTGCCATGGTCTGGCATTTTCGGTTTGTCGTCGGGCAATGGCGGCGGCAGTTTGACCGTCATGGGTGCGGCAGGATCGTCTTGGGGCGATTCTGCGCCGGCTTTGGAGGTTTCATCCGCCTGATTCGATTCGACCGTTGCGTCGTCCGCCACGGGCAGCATTTGCACGGCTCCATACGGCAGCGGCTCACGATAGGCTTCGAGCGGAACGCGTGTATCGATCGCGGGGCCTCGCTTCGGGAGCATCGCTTTGGCAAACTTCGAAAAGCTCGTGAAGTTGGTCGCGATGAGCAGTAAAAAACCGCCCCCGAGAACCCAAAACGCCACATTCCGCTGATCGCGCCGCCCGAGATAATTCGGGACGCGCGGCAGGTCGCTGGACTTTCCGCTAAAATCAAATTTCATCGGGCTTCCGTGGGCCAAGGAATTGGTAGGGAAGAGCTGCCAAAACGGGACGGTGCGAATCATCAAATGTTACGCCAACCAAGTTCAATTATACCCCACCCTATCCAGTTCGGCTTCCCAGGGCCTGAATATTCCGCTCCGTTCGGACGGGAGGCGGCCGTTGCAGCGGCGAACATGGTCAAAAAGTCCGCCTCTAAAGCGGCACGCAGGGTTTTCTAATACGAAGCAACCCGGCTCTTTTCCCGCGAATTCAGTCTGGTACAACTGTACACATGGCCGCCGATTCCTTTGAACCACGACCTGCAGAGCCGCTGACTGCCGCCGAGCGTTTGGCACTCCCCTTGGAGTCGCTGCGCGGGGTTGGCTATGACCGCGCGCACTTGCTACGAAAACTTCGTTTGCGCACGGTGCGCGATCTGCTCTATTTTTTTCCGCGCAGCTACCAAGACTACCGCAATCTGGCGGAGATCGCCAAACTCCAGCCCGACATGGTGCAAAGTGTCCGCGGACGCGTCGCCGAAATCGCCGAGCGCACGACGGCGCGCGGCATGCGCGTGCTCACGGTGCTTGTCATCCAAGGCGAACATGCCCTGCGTGCGATGTGGTTCAATCAGCCGTTCCTGCGCAAAAGATTTCAGGTCGGGCAAGAGTTGATCCTCAGCGGCAAGCCCAAAATGAACGGCATGCGTTGGGAACTGCCACATCCGCAAATCCAATGGCTCGACGAGTCGGAGACCCCGCCGGCGGGTAAGATCTTGCCCGTCTATCGGCTGACCGAAGGAATCACGCAGGGGCAGATGCGGTACATGACGCGCTGCGCGCTCGACTTTGCCGGAGTCGATGTTGATGAAGTTTTTCCGGAAGAGGATTTGACCAAGTACCAGTTGCAGGGAATTCATACCGCACTGCCGGAGATGCATTTCCCGACCAGCCCCGAGTCGAATGCCATCGCACGGCGCAGGTTTGTGTTCCAAGAACTGTTCGTCCTGCAATTGGGTTTGGCGTTGCGGCGGTTGGCGCTCGTAGTGCAGTATCATGCGCCGCCGCTCGAAGCCACGGCGAGGATCGACTCGCGCATCAAGCGGCTGTTTCCCTTTGAACTGACCGGTGATCAACAGGCGGCAATCAAGCAGATCACGACGGACATGGCCCGCACAGTGCCGATGAACCGACTGCTGCAAGGCGATGTCGGCAGCGGCAAAACGGTCGTTGCGTTGTACGCGCTGTTGCTTACCGTGGCGCATGGATATCAAGCGGCGCTCATGGCCCCGACCGAAGTCCTTGCACGGCAGCATTTCCGGACACTCGGCAAGATGCTGCAGCAAAGCCAGGTTCGCACAGCGCTGCTCACGGGCAGCCTCAGCGCGCGGGAACGCGAGACGTTGCTCACCGGTATTCGCAGCGGCGAGATTCAGGTCGTCATCGGCACGCAGTCGATCCTGAACGAAGCCGTCGAGTTCGCCAAGCTCGGCCTCGTCGTGATCGACGAACAGCACAAGTTCGGCGTCCGCCAACGCTCGGGTCTCAAGCAAGCCGGCGACAATCCGCACTACCTGGTCATGACGGCGACGCCCATTCCGCGCACCGTGTCGATGACGCTGTATGGCGATCTCGATGTGAGCACGATCAAGGAATCGCCGCCGGGCCGGCAGGCGCTTTACACCTATCTTGGCGAACAAGAAAAACGCGCCGCCTGGTGGGAATTCGTGCGCAAGAAACTTCGCGAAGGCCGCCAGGCTTATGTCGTCGTCTCGTTGGTCGAAGAGTCCGAAAACTGGGATGCAGCGAGTCTTGATCGCGTCTTCGATGAATTGGCCACGAACGAGCTGCGCGGGTTTCGGCTCGGCTTACTGCATGGTCGCATGCCGCCCGAGCAGAAGGAGTCGGCCATGGTCGCGTTTGCCAATGCCGAGACCCAGGTACTGATTAGCACCTCGGTTGTCGAAGTTGGCATCGACGTTCCTAACGCCACGGTGATGACGGTCTTCGACGCCGAACGCTTTGGCTTAGCTCAGCTTCATCAACTCCGCGGCCGTGTCCATCGCGGCAAGTTCCCCGGGTATTGTTGCCTGTTTCCGAACAAGCCGGAGTTATCTCCCGAAGCGCTCGAGCGACTCGCGGCAATCGTGAAATCGACCGATGGCTTTGAATTGGCGGAAGTCGATTTTCAACTGCGCGGGCCAGGCGACTTGTTCGGCACGAAGCAGCACGGCCTGCCGCCGTTGCGGATCGCCGACTTGCAACGCGACCGCGAACTCGTCACCGAAGCCCGCGCCGCGGCGCAAGCCTGCATCCAATCGGATCCCGGCCTGCAAAAACCAGAGCACGAAAAGCTCCGCCGGATGGTGATGGTGCGGTATGGGAAGGCGCTGGATTTGGGGGATGTGGGATAAGAACGGCGCAAGTTTATTCTTCGCGACATGTTGGCGGTTCTGGCATATCTCCTCGCTCTCGGCAGTTTAAATAACCTTTGCCGACCGATGCGTAGTTTCATTTTTTTGACCGGCTCCTGGCCCAGAGTATTTGTTTAATTTATTATCCGGAATCAAAGAATATGTTTTGCGATGATCGCTTCCTCGGATACTGTATGAGTAATTCCGGATTGGTTTGAGCCGATCGGAAACCAACTTCTTCGCTTCAAGGAGCCGCTCATGAAACTACCTCAATGCGTAAAGTGTTCTCCAGGAAGTTTTGTTTTTTGTGCCCTTTTTAGTTGTATCATCGGGCTTGCGTTCAGCTCATCTTTGCAAGCTGCGCCTGTCACCTACGATGAGCTAATTGATGGCGACTTCGCGGCGTTCGGCGCACTTCCTATCCTGCCTTTCGACATCGGCTTAAATACGGTGCGGGGCAATTTAGGATTCACTTCGCCAGGTCCCACCGATTACGATTCACTGGCATTCAGTATCCCGGCCAACGCGCAAGTTCTCTCCGCGGTTGTCACGCTGACGGACGACATGGGCAATATTTTCAGCTCGAAATGGCGACTTCGTGCCGGCTCGAATACCTACGATACGGGAACTTTTTTGGAAGAAGTCGAGTCGCTGTCTCCTGGATCGGCAATGTTCACGACCACAAGCCTAGGACCGAATACTTATAATCTCAGCCAGTTGAGTTTCTCGTTTGTCGGCCAAAGCACCAACAATACCGCCAATTATGAGTTTGCATTTCGAGTAGTTGAAGCTGTTCCCGAACCATCCACTATCGGGCTCGCGGCATTCGGACTGCTTAGTCTCGTATGTGTTGCGCGCCGGCAGAAGCATCAGCAAGGCTGATGTTGTTCATTACGGAAAGAAACAACATTGAAAAAATGCTGACGTTTCGTGAAAAGCTTGCGCGACATTGAAACGTGCCTGCGTGCGTTGGGACCAAAACTTTATCACGCCGGCTTTCGCGGCAAGTTTTCGCGCAGCACCTTGGCAGATGCGGCGCGGGCTCACGACTGGCGAATCTATGCCGACTTCGCTCAGGTTTTGGCGGGCTCGTTCTACGTGATGGATCGCGGCTACGTCGATTTCAAACGCCTGCGGCGGTTCTCGGTGAGCGCCGCCTTCGGATCGAGCGGAGCTTGTACGAAATTTTGCAAGTGCTGAGCTTGACCTTGTTCGAGAATCCCCGCTAAACCAAGTATTGCAACGGCAGATCAACTCAAATAACAAACCCACTTCCCTTAACCAAATGACTCTGTTCGACTTATAGCCGGACAGCAGTGTATCGAGTTATTAAATTTGCAAACAACGCGGATAGGATGAGTCCAATTTAAATTTCCATTTTTTTGAATCCACCCGGCGGTATCCTGCGAAGCCATTGGTGAGCTGCTCTCGTTTGTCGACAAGTATCGTCCCTCACCGATTTCTTCCGAACTGTTTTTTTACAAGGATACTGATCATGAAATCTCACGTTGTTGGTATGTTGATGCTCGTTGGTGTTTTGGGTTTTTCGTCCGTGAATTATGCTGCAGACGGCAGCTCCTGCCAGGCCGGTAAGAAAGCGGATATCGTGGACACTGCAGTAGGTGCCGGCAGCTTCAAGACCTTGGTCGCGGCGGTGAAAGCCGCCGGTTTGGTCGAGACACTCAAGGGCGATGGGCCTTTTACGGTATTTGCTCCTACGGATGAAGCCTTTGCCAAATTACCCGCTGGGACTGTCGAGTCGTTGCTCAAGCCAGAAAACAAAGAGAAACTCGTCGCGATCCTGACCTATCATGTTGTTCCAGGCAAGGTCATGGCTGCTGATGTTGTCAAATTGACCGAAGCCAAAACGGTGCAGGGTTCGAGCGTGAAAATTGCAACCAAAGATGGCAAGGTCATGATTGACGGCGCGAATGTGGTCAAAACCGATATTGGAACTAGCAATGGGGTAATTCACGTGATCGATGCCGTGATCCTTCCCAAGTAGTTGATGTTGTGATTCCCAATAAAAAGCACGGACGAAGCCGGTTTTTACACCGGCTTCGTCCAATTGTGATTTCCGATCAGGAGATTGAATTGAACTATCCATTGCTTCCACGCATCGCAAACGGCGATCTATCAGCCGTAGATGAATGCCTTGAAAGATATGGCGGTTTGGTATGGTCGTTAGCTAGACGCTTATCCCGGACGCTGACTGACGCCGAAGACGCCGTGCAGGAAATTTTTGTTGACTTGTGGAGGAACGCGGATCGATTCCGGGCAGAGATCGCTGATGAAGCGACGTTTGTTGCCACTCTGGCTCGTCGCCGCTTGATCGATCGTTTACGAAAGTCGCGCCGCGAATACGACTCGCAGCCGATTGACGAAGCAGCCTTGCAGTACGCCGCTCCGCCGCATAAGCCGCCGGTAGAAGTAGCGGAAGAAGGTTCTCGAGCCACGGCTTGCCTCGAAGGTTTGCGAAAAGACGAGCGAAATGTGCTGGAACTTTCGATCTATCATGGGTTGCCTCAAACGCGAATTGCCGAGGTCACCGGTTTGCCTCTGGGGACTGTCAAGTCACACTCTCGGCGTGGATTGTTACAACTGCGGGATTGTATGAAAATACGCAGCCGGCGTCGCTCGCCAGGAGTTGAAGCGCTATGAGCAACAACGATTCGAATCGCTGGGAAGAGCTTCAGATTGCCCGTCTGCTCGATGGCCTAACAGACGGCGAACAAGCGGAGTATGACGAAATCGCCTCGCGTCGGCCAACAGAAGAACAAGATTCCCTAAGCAAGGTCGTCGCCACCTTGGATGTGGCTTGGTCGAACATGCAATCGGAACAATTGCCAGAGCACTTGCGACGCACGATTCTTGAGCGAGCCAATCAAGAGTTGGCCGCCAAACCCACTGTAGAGTTGGCAAAGCGCTTGCCTGAGAGAGCGGCTGCGAGGGGTTTTGGCAACGCTCTCCCCTGGTTTTTGGCCGCTGCTTGTCTGTTGATTGCCGTATTCATCTGGGGTCTGAACCGGCCAGCACAACAAGCGGACCCGGCTCAACTCCGGGCAGATTTGATCGCATCGAACACGGGTGTCGTACAAGCGAATTGGTCACCGGGGACAACACCTGTCCTCAATGCCGCAGGCGACATCGTCTGGAGTTCCCAGCGCCAACAAGGATTCATGCGGTTTCGCGGGTTGCCGGTGAACAAACCTACGGAGGAGCAGTATCAGTTGTGGATTTTCGACAAAAATCAGAGCGACAAAACCCCCGTCGATGGCGGCGTCTTCGACATTACTTCGACGGGAGAAACGATCGTTCCGATCGATGCGAAGCTGCGAGTTCAGGAACCGTTCATGTTTGCCATCACGATCGAGAAGCCAGGCGGAGTGGTTGTTTCATCACGCGAACGATTGCCCCTTCTGGCCAAGATTGAGTAACAAGTTTTAGTTCGATTAGCTTGTGAACGTTGGAATCACAAAAAACGCCGCGAGGAAAATTCCTCGCGGCGTTTTTCGTTGTGCAATGATCGCGGATTGTTCCGTTACGGCAGAGCCCCCACCGCCCCGACGACGAACCCGGCTTGCACCGCCGCCCCGCGAGGGCTGATCGGGAATGGTTCGCACATGTACGGCGCACAGTTGCCGGGGCGATAATAGCCCAGGGCGTACTGGCATTCGCACGGCGTATCGACACCCATCTTGTAGGGCAAGATCGGCAATGTTCCGAAGAAGTGCGCGGCGCTCACGACCGGATCGCAGATTGGGCCCCACGAGTGGCCGTAACGTTCGAGTGACATCTCTTCGAAGTACAGGGGCTTATGGCAGAGCGCCGAAGCTTTCCAGGTATAGGTCAGACAGCTCCACGAGCGTGGATTGAAGGTCGCGGCCTCGACGGTGCATTCATAAGGCCGTTCGTTCGTGAGATCTTTATTCTCCGTGTAACGCAGATTGATAATCTGCGCGCTCAGGATCTGGGTCAGGCCGGTGTTTTTGATTTCTGCGCGGCCGGCTTCACAATCCTCTTTCATCAGAATGCGAGGGTCCAGTTTGTCTGTTTCAGCCGGCAGCTGAATCGTCCCGGCATTGTTGGGATTCGGCATAGGCTGTTCGTTAACCCCGGGCGTGGAGAAATCTGGCACTGCGGGCATCGGCTGGGAAGTGGCATCGGGCAAAGTCCGCGCCGGGGGATTGCCGTAGATTGGAGTCGATTGCGGCATCGGCATCGGCGCTGGCAAATCGAACTGCGAGGGGGGCGTCGGGTTCATCGGCGCTGGCGTTGTCGGAAACGCCGGCTGCGCCGGTTCGAACGAAGGCACTACGTTTTGCGCCGTCGAGTTGTAGGCCGGAGCCGCCGACAGCAAGCTTGGCCCGGCAAGCTCTGAGGTGCCGGCGGTTTGCACGATCTCGGGTAGAGTCGGCGTGATCTTGCCCGGTTCAGCCGATTGAGCGGCCAAAGCCGGACGAGCAGGACGCCATTTGAGTTGCGGGCTCGAAGCCGGGGCTTCCGCAGCGCTGGCTGTGACCGCGATGGCACTCCAGAGCGCGCCGGCGAGCAGCCAGCGTGCCTTATGTTTTTTCGCCTTCGCCGGTTGTGCTGTAATTGGGTGCTTCTTGTGTGATGGCGATGTCATGCGGATGACTCTCCCGTACGCTCGCGGCTGTGACCTGAATGAACCGGGCTTCCTTGCGCAGGTGTTCGATATCCTTCGCGCCGCAGTAACCCATTCCGGCCCGCAGTCCCCCGACGAGCTGATAGATGAACGTACTCAGCGGGCCTTTGAAGGGCACGCGCCCTTCGACCCCCTCCGGAACCAACTTATCGGGTCCGCGATCCGCTTTGCCTTGGCGGTAGCGTTCGCTTGACCCTTTCACCATGGCCCCGAGAGATCCCATCCCTCGGTAAACCTTGAATGTGCGTCCTTGATACAAAATCTGTTGCCCCGGACTCTCGGCGACACCGGCGAGCAAGCCGCCGATCATCACCGCGTGAGCCCCGGCAGCAATCGCCTTGGTCACGTCGCCCGAGTATCGAATCCCGCCGTCCGCAATCACGGTCGTGCCCGTGGCTTTCGCCGCTTCGGCAGCTTCCATGATCGCCGTGATCTGCGGCACACCCACGCCAGAAATGACGCGCGTGGTACAGATCGAACCGGGACCGATTCCGACCTTGACGGCATCGACGCCCGCCTTGATCAAGTCCCGCGCGCCATCAGCGGTGGCGACGTTGCCGGCCACCACATCGATGTCATGCAGTTGCTTGATCTTGCGGACGGTTTCCAGCACGTTGGACGAATGTCCGTGCGCACTGTCCACGACCAGGAGATCGACCCCTTTTGCTAGCAGACTCGCCACACGCTCGTAGTCGTGGACGCCGACTGCCGCACCGACCCGCAACCTGCCTTGCTTGTCTTTGCAAGCACGCGGATTGCGTTTCATCATGTCGATATCTTTGATCGTGATGAGACCCGTCAGTGTGTAATCTTCGTCAACCAGCAAAAGTTTCTCGACCTTATTTGTCATCAAAATCTTTTCAGCTTCTTCAAGCGTTACATTCCCCGTCGCCGTTACAAGCTTCTCACGCGTCATAATCTCCGCAACGGGCTGATCGCTCGTGTCGAGAAACCGCAGATCACGGCGGGTGATGATGCCGAGCAGCTTTTTGCTAGCATTGGTGATCGGCACACCCGAGACATTAGCTTGGCTCATCAACTCGCGTGCCTGCGCGACGGTCGCTTCGGGCAGCAAGGTCACGGGGTTGGGGATGATGCCGTTGGCGGAGCGTTTGACCTTGTCGACTTCTTCGGTCTGCCGCTCGATGCTTAAGTTTTTGTGAATCACACCGAGGCCTCCTTCCTGTGCCAGCGCGATCGCCATCTCGGCTTCGGTGACTGTGTCCATCGGCGAGCTGAGGACGGGAATCTGCAAACGAATTCGCTTGGTCAGTTGAGTCGCCGTGTTGACATCGGCTGGCACGACATCGCTATGCCGCGGCTCGAGCAGAACATCGTCAAAGGTGATTCCCTGGTACGCGATTTTGGACGACATGGCGTGCTCTCCAGCAAAGAAGATGTAACTCGGCAGGTTGAACCGCTCCATCGTCGTGCGAATCGACATTCGCCGGGTCTGGAAATAGAATCAGCCGGAGCGAAACTCCGGCTGCCTGCACAAAATCCAATTGTGCGAAATTTCGCGCGAATTTTCAATTAGGCACCATGATTCTTGAAGCTCGATTGCGATTTGCCAGAGACAACGCGTGAGCAATTTGTTGCTAATAAATTAGCTCAAACTTTGCGGCAAGAAGTGCCGAACGGCCTATCCTTGCTTGAAAATCACGTCAATTCGCGGGTTTCGTGTTAGCTGGAAAAAGCATAGAATTAAGTGACGTGATCCCACGCACCCGTAGCTCAATTGGATAGAGCATCGGTCTTCGGAACCGAGGGTTACAGGTTCGAGCCCTGTCGGGTGTAGTCAGCAGAAGTTGGTTAGCCGATTTCATTTAGCGGGCCGGTCTCTCTGACCGTGTGGCGTATTTGACGCCTGCAAAAAAGTGTCGTCTCGACACCTTATTGAAAGATGGACTTCTCGGGTCACCGCAGGTGTTTCGCAGAGTCAGCCTTCTCTTCAGAAAAAGGGGGTGCTCACACAGAAGCTCAATGCCCCCGCCATGAGCGACATCAGCCAGGCCACGGCAGCACATTCAGGTCTGATTTGTATCGTTGCTTATTCGATGTATCGTGCAGGGCAGAAGTTGGCACGTCGTGGATTGCACGCCGGAATGCGCCAGAACGCACGCAGTGAAACCTGGTGTGTGCGATTATGCACACTTCATCTCTCACGCAGTCGCCTGACTTGAAACGCGCTGCTTTCTTATCGAGTGCGTTAGTAAAGTGATTCACGGCAGTTGCTCTCAGTTGTCAGAGAAAAAGGCAATTCACAAGTGTCTTGGCACGCCTCTTGCCTAGAGCGTCAACGTCGTTGCTTCGTCATCGTCGTTACGTTTCCTGAGGTCTCGGATGCCTGCGTTTGCTGCGCGTTGTTCTGCGGTCGCCCCGCTTGGTTTGATGCTTGTAGCAATGTCAGGTGTCGGCTGCCGTCAGCGTGAAGAAATTACATATCCCGCGCGCGCCGAAACGGCCAAGCTAACGCCGCCGCAACAACAACTCTTGGCTCGCAAAATCACGGAGCTGGCTGGCACCCCAGCGCAGCCGAAGTTGCTCAGTGATCCCGAGTTTTCGACCACCCGATTGCTCGCCGGGCAAGCCGCTTTTCAACAGCGCTGCGCCGCGTGTCATGGCGATGCGGGCAATGGGGCTGGTCCCGCAGCCGCGGCGTTGAATCCCAAGCCGCGCGACTATCGCAAAGGGATCTTCAAATTTATCAGCACGATCGATCTCGAGAATCCCTCGGGCAATCGCAAGAAGAAACCGACGCGCGACGATCTGGCTGCCGTGATTCGCCGCGGGGCGATAGGCACCTCGATGCCGGCGTTTCCGCTGCTGCCGGAGCAAGAGGTTGAAGATTTAATCGACTATGTCCGTTACTTGTCGCAGCGAGGAGAACTGGAATATCGCATCCTCTCGCAGGTCGAAGCCGAAGAGGATGTGTTCGAAAACTTGCCCAAGGAGGATGGCGGAAATCCCGAAGCCGAAGAGCAAGTTCGCCCAGTTCGCTTCGTCGAGGACGTTGTCGAACAACAAGTTCAAGCAATCGCGGCGGATTGGAACAAGGCGGATGATTTCATCTTGCAGCCTCTGACAACAGAGCCGCGGTTCACACTCGAATCGGTCGCGCGGGGACGCGAGGCGTTCTTGAACAACGTTGGCAACTGTTACGGCTGTCACGGCAACGATGGCCGCGGGATGGATATCCCGCCGGAGCAAGCCAAGAGTTTTCAAGACAACTGGGGCAATCTGTCGCGCGCCGCGGATTTGAGCGCGGGCATGTTTCACGGCGGCGGCCGTTCCATCGATATCTATCGCCGCATCATGATCGGCATCGAGCCAATGCCGTCGCGGTATGCCGACTTGAGCAAGAAGCCGGAGTTGGTTTGGGATCTGGTGCATTATGTGCAATATATCGCGAGCGCGCGGCGGCGGGAAAACGCGGCCGATTCGGTTTTTGCCAAGGAACCAGCGACGACATCAACCGCAGCCACGCCCAAGTGATTTGCCAGCCTTTGAAGAACATGCCCAACCTCTGACGCTTTGCCATTTAATCTCCGCTATGGACGAACAATCGAAACAACGTGAACTCGACCTGCTGCGTGATCGGGTCACCGAACTCGAAGGTGAACTCGGCGTCGCGCAGCAGCGCGAACCGTGGCGGACCCAGGGTTACTATGCCGCGTATCACACGCTGAGCGGATTTTTGCTCGGCGGACTGGCGGCCATCGTCAGTTTGCTATGCAACATCGTCGGGTCGTATGCCTGGCGCGCGTTTGGCAATCCTGATCAGCATCCGTTGCGGTTAATCCAGGTTTATCTCACGTTTCCGATGGGCGAAAGAGCCCTCTCGATGAGTAATGGATTGACGCTGACGATTGGCTGTTTCCTGTACATCGGGACGGGCATGCTGTACGGCATGTTGTTTCAAGTCTTCTTCAGCCGCTTCATGCCCGCTGCCAGCACTCTCCGCCGGTTGCTCGCGGGTTGCTTGTTGGGGGCGGCGATCTGGGTGGTGAATTTTTATTTGATATTGGATTGGCTCCAGCCGGCGTTGCTCGGCGGGCGCTGGATTGTCGAATTGATCCCGTCATGGGTCGCGATGCTGACGCATGTCGTGTTCGGCGCAACGATGGCGTTGTTGTACCCCTGGGGAGCGTTTGTGCCGTATCACAAATTGTCCGAGCAAGACTCGGAATAGTTCGTGGTTCGCCTGGGGCAATTTGTCAGGTTTCATTTCTTTGTTGAGAACGTTCGATGCATCGCGAGACGACACTGACCGACATCAATATCCGCGAGCTAGTGATTACGCGGTTGGTGTGGTGGCACTTCCTAGCGGCACTGACCTTTCTGAGCATCAACATGCTCGCCGGCCTGCTGATGGCGCTGCAATTGGTCAGTTGGAATCCGCTCGATGGCATCGAACTCTTTTCGCCGGGCCGCTGGCGGATGCTGCACACGAACGCCGTGGCTTACGGCTTCTTTGTCAACGCGTTTCTCGGGTGCTTGTATTGGATCGTGCCGCGCTTGACGCTACGGCAGGTCTTGAGCGTCAAGCTCTCGTATACCATCTTCTTCGCTTGGCAGGCGATCGTCCTGGCTACGGCCGTCGGTTTGCTGCTGGGAGAAGCCCAAGGCGTCGAGTGGGGCGAGACGCCGGTCTGGATCGATCCGATCGCCCAGGTCGGACTCTTTCTCGTCGCGTTGAACTTCATTCCCCCGATCGCCCGTTCGCGCGGGCCGCTGTATGTCACGCTGTGGTACTTCCTGGCGATGTTCGTCTGGACATTTTTGACGTACGCGATGGGGAATTTCATTCCGGAATACGTCGCGCCGGGAACAAGCGGCGGCGCGGTGGCCGGGTTGTTCATTCACGATCTCGTCGGGCTGTTCATCACGCCGCTGGGTTGGGGTTCGATGTATTTCTTTGTGCCGATCTTGCTCAAGAAACCAATGTGGTCGCACGGGTTGTCGCTCGTCGGTTTTTGGGGCTTGGCATTTTTCTATCCGTTGCAAGGCATCCACCACTTTCTCTACACGCCGATCCCGATGTTCCTGCAATACGGCGCGGTGATCTCGACAATCGCGGTGGAACTCGTGGTCTTTACAGTGATCATCAACTTCTTTGGCACCCTGCGCGGCAGCGGTCACGAGTTGGTTACCAACATGCCGCTGCGGTGGTTTTATTTCGGGATGGTCAACTACTTTATCACCTGCTTTCAATGCGCGTTGCAGGTCACGCTGACGTTCCAAGAGATGATCCATTTTAGTGATTGGGTCGTCGGGCACGCGCATCTGGTCATGTTCGGCGTCTTTACGATTTGGCTGATGGGCATCATGACGTACTTGATTCCACGGTTGCTGCACAAGCCGTGGTACAGCCGCAAGCTGCTCGAGTGGCATTTCTGGCTCTCGGCGTTCGGCATCACCGTCATGTTTTTGGATCTGACATTGGCGGGGCTCTTTCAGGGGTATCACTGGGTGTCGCTGTCGTCGTGGGATGTCAGCGTCGCCGTGTCACATCACTTTTGGGTCGTGCGAATTTTCGCCGGCCTCGCGATGTTCGGCGGGTTGATCGTGTTCCTTTACAACATTTACAAGACCGTGCTATCGCCCACTGTCGAGGCCGTAACAGCCTAAGGCGTTGAGTCGGTTGGTTGCGCTTCATGAACTGTTTCGTCGTTTCTTTCAGGTAGTTTCGCAATGTTTGAATCAAAAGCAGGCGTGCTTTGGATCGCCGGACTCGGGTTTTTCATTTTTGCTTTTATCAGCAACGGACTCGTCCCGATCCTGATGTACGAAAACATGCCCGAGCGCCAATTAGCGCAGCTCGTGAATCCCAACGTTGTCTACTCGGGCGAAGATCTCGCGCGACGCTACCCGGAGCAATTCAAGAAGTACGTCGGCGAAGCGAGCAAAGAAAGCTATGCCGAGTTGCTCGCCGAAGGGCGCAAGATCTATGTCGGCGAAGCTTGCTGGCATTGTCATAGCCAATTCGTCCGGCCCGTGGCGAACGAATCCAAACGCTTCGGACCCGTCGCGCGCACCGAAGAGTATCAAAATGTGCTCCAGCGGCCGGTCATGTTCGGCACGCGGCGTGTGGGACCTGACCTCAGCCGCGAAGGTGGCCGCCGCGGCAACGACTGGCACGCACAGCATTTCTGGAAACCCAAAAGCGTCTCCGCCGATTCGCCCATGCCGAACTACCCTTGGTTCTTCGACGACAACGATCCGGGCAAGCCGAACAAGCGCGGGTTGGCCATCATCATGTATGTGCAATGGCTCGGTTCGTGGCTTGAAAGTTATCCACTGTATGAGGCCTATCAGCCAAAGGACGATCCCGGCGGTCAGTTGCCGGCGACGACCGTCTTGCCCGAGGTAACGCCCCCTGCCCCGGCGGCTGAAAAAGCACCTGACGCGGCAAAGCCGAGTGAAGCCGCCGCGGACAAGCCAGCACCGACAACCAACTCCAACGAGGAATAACTATGGCCGCGCTGACAAAACGCCAGAAGATGCTCAAGTGGCTGATCATTTGCCTAGTCATCCTGGGGCCGTGCCTGGTGACATTTGGCGGCAAGCTGCAAATGCTGATCGCTGTCTTTCGCGGCCAAGCCGAATGGGCATTTGCCGTCACGCCGGTGGTGAATTACATCCTGGCAAGCACGGGGTTTTTGCTGCTCTTCATTTGGGCCGTGCTGAACGGCATGTTCCGCAGCCTCGAAGAGCCGAAGCTCATCATGCTGACCAACGAGCACATGCTCGATCTGTTGGAGCAAGAACAGACTGACATTCCCACAAGGTCAGCACAACCCGGCGCGTAAGCGACGAAAAAACATGTTGGCCTCACGCCCTCAATCGGCACTTGAATTTTTCATTTCCAAAAATCAGATGAACACCACGAATCCCGATCCGCATTCCCCGCAGGCCGAAGGCGAATACCACGATTACGTCACCAACCGGATCCCCTGGTACGTCCGCGTGGTATGGATCGGCTTTTGGATCTTCGCCGCGTACTACACGATCACTTATCTGTTTCCCGATCTGCAAGCGCAGAAATTTCTCGGCCAATGATCGCCATCGCTCACGACATCTCCGACGAGGCGATCGAGGCTTGTGATTACTGCGGGCTGCCTCTGCCTCGTCCCCTGCGCTGGCGTTGGCCGTGGACGAAGGCTACTGTTTCGCCCGAGTTGGAGCAAGATTCACCGGCCACAGACGAGCCGCGGTATTGCTGCTCTGGCTGCCGCTTTGCCGCGGCTGTGGCGAGTGAACAAAGCGACGAAGTTCTGTGCAGCCGCTGGCTGGTTCGCTTGTTGGCGAGTCTGTTTCTGACGATCAACGTGACGATGATCACGATGGTTCTCTGGTCGATCGATGTTTATGGCGTGCCGGAATCACTACACGAAAGCACAGCCGTCTTGTTGGCCGAAGTCCTGCGCTGGGCGAGTTGGCTGTTGAGTTTGCCGGTGCTCTGGATGCTCGGCGAGCCGCTTTATCAAGAAGCCAAATCGCAACTGCGGCAAGGCCGGTTGGCGACCGATGCGCTGCTGCTTGCCGGAGTCGCCGCCGCGCTGGGGTACAGCGGTTTTTCGCTTTGGCAAGGTCAAGGCGCGGTCTACTGCGAGATCGCTTGCGTCGTTTTGTGCCTGGTCACGTTGGGGCGTTGGTTGGAGTCGCTGGGCAAGATTCGTGCGACGGCGGCAATCGATTCGCTGGCCGCGTTGTTGCCCGAGACGGTGCGCCGCTTGCATCGCGATCGCGGTTTGTCGCTGGGCAGCTTAAATGATTCCTGCTTTGAAACGATCCCGCTCGCCGCGATCAAGCCGGGTGATCGGCTCTGGATTCAAGCGGGCGAGCGGATTCCGGTCGATGCGCGAATCATTGCCGGCCGTGCCGCGGTCGATGAGCAACTGGTCAACGGCGAAAGCCAGCCGTTGGCACGCGAACCCGGAATGGAAGTCCCGGGCGGAGCGTTGTCGTTGGACGGCAGCCTCGTCCTCGAATGCACTGCCGCGAGTCAGCACAGTTCGCTGCATCGGATCATTCAAGCCGTGCGCGCGGCCCAACTCGAAGCCGGCCGTTATCAACAACTAGTCGATCGAATCGCGGCGGTTTTCACCCCCACGGTGCTGCTAATCGCGCTGGCAACGTTGATATTTCATGCGGCTGGCGGATCGTGGAGTGCAGGTGTGCTTGCGGCGCTGGCCGTGATTCTGATTGCTTGTCCGTGTGCGCTCGGAATCGCGACGCCGCTCGCGCTGTGGACCAGCATGGGCCGAGCGTCGCAGGCGCAGGTCCTGTTTCGCAATGGCCGCGCGCTCGAACAACTGGCCGGTTCGTCGGTCCTCGTCTTCGATAAGACGGGAACGCTCACGACCGGCAAACTAACACTGGAACGAATTGACTGTGAGCCGGGGTTTTCGCCCACGGTTGCTCTACAGATTGCCAAGCTCCTTGCCGAACATTCACAGCATCCCGTCTCGCGCGCCATTGTTCAAGCCGCGCAAGTTCCGCACGATGTCGCGGTCACGACCGATTATCGCTTGGACGAAATCCAAACCTTGCCCGGTCAAGGTTTGGCAGGTGTGTTGCTTGAAGGTCACGGTTCGCGCGTCTCGGTTCTGCTCGGCAATGCCCGTCTAATGAACGAATGGCAGATAGCTTGGCCAGCGGCATTGAATGTTGCTTCCGGGGTACATGATGGCGCTGGTGCTTGGGTCTATTTGGCGATAGCTGGAACAGTGCGGTGCGGCTTTGAGTTTCAAGAGTCGATTCGCGGCGAGGTGCCGGCGCTACTAGCAACGTTGCGCGCGCACGGTTGGCAAACGGAGCTCCTAAGCGGGGACCAACCGGCACGGGTGGAACGATTCGCACGGGAACTGGGGTTGCAAGCTATCGGAGGAGTGTTACCCGCTGAAAAAACAGCGCGGATTCGCGAGCATCAAGCGCGCGGCCAACAGGTCGTCATGGTCGGCGATGGTATCAACGACGCGCCGGCTCTCGCCGCGGCGGACGTCGGCATTGCCCTGGGCTACGGTGCCGATATTTCGCGGCAATCGGCCGATGTTTGTTTGCTGGGGAATGATCTGGCGCGGATTCCCTGGACCATTGAATTGGCGCGGCTGACCTTGCGCGTGGTGCGGCAGAATTTGGCCTGGGCCTTTGGCTACAATCTCGTCGGCATCGCCCTCGCGGTCGCGGGCAAGCTGAACCCAATATGGGCTGCTTTCTTCATGGTAGCTGGCAGTTTGGTCGTGATTGGCAACAGCATGCGGCTGGCGGCAGTCCCTTTGCCCAGCGATGTTGCGGCCAACGCCGAGCCTAGCATTCCAACGCAGAAACTCGAGACGCGGCAGGTCGCTGCCGAGGAGTTGCTGCGCCAATGAACGACTTGCCCTTGGTGTTGATCGGAAGTTTGCTCGGCTCGGCGCATTGCCTGGGCATGTGTGGCGGCTTTGCGGTGACGATCGGTCTGCGCAGTCACGGCTGGCGCGAGAACCTTGCGCGGCAATTGGCTTACGGTAGCGGACGCTTGGCGACGTATTCGCTCTTGGGCCTCGTCATTGGGCTAGGCAGCAGCTGGTTGCAGCAGCAAGGGAACAGTCTCCTGCCTTGGCAAGCAATCTTCGCGGGTGTCGCCGGGGTGCTGTTGATCGTTAGCGGCGTGCGTGCGCTCGGGTGGCGGCTGTCGAAATTCTGGACCCGCGCGCAGCCAGTTCCTGAATCAAAAACATTGCTGCCGATTTTGGCCGAGAAGAATCCCGGCTGTGCTGCGGCCAACGGCATGAAAGGAAGCTGTTCGCCAGCAAAAATCTTTCATGCGTTGCTCGTCAATCCCCAGAAGAGCACGCTGCTGGTCGCCGGTGCCGTGACGGGCTTCTTGCCGTGCGGGCTGGTTTACGCTTTTCTGACATTGGCCGCGAGCCGGACGAACCCGCTCGAAGCGTGGCTCACCATGCTGGTGTTCGGGCTTGGCACATTGCCAATGATGACCGTGGCCGGGTTGAGCACCCAATTGTTTCCCGTGCGTTGGCGCAGGTTCGTGTGGCAAGCCGCGGCGATCTGTTTGATTATCAGCGGCGGGCTTTCACTTTGGCGCGGAACAACGGCCTGGCAAGCGACTGCGCAGGAGCCTGTACAAGCAAGCCAGCAGCAACCTGCGGCCCCGCCAAAGGTTTGTCCCTTTTGCAAATGAGTTTGCATTCTCGAGTCACCCCTCATGTACAACGTTATGGCAAACTCAACGGAGCGTGGGCAGCAGACTGTCCCACAAAAAGCGACGGGGCAAAAATGGACTCGGACGGATGTCAATTTTTGGCTCGACTGTCTCTTGGGCGTGGCTTTTATGGTCTTGGCCGGGATTAGTCTCCTGATTCGCTTTGTTTTTCCTCGGGCACAAGACAGCAACGGCTGGACGCTGTGGGGATATAGCTACGACGAATGGATTCAGGCCCAGTTCATCGTGCTCGCCGTGTTGACGCTGCTGATCCTGGTGCATGTGATGCTGCATTGGAATTGGGTTTGCAATGTGGCCCGTCAGCGGATTTGGCCTTCCGCTCACAAGTCTGACGCAGCAAAGAATACCGACACTGGCTGGCAAACAATTGTCGGCGTGGGCTTGATGATACTACTGCTGAACATTTTGGGAATCATGTTTGGCATCGCATTGCTAACCATTCGCCATGCCTAACGCGGCGCAGCCGCAAACGGGTAGGAATTTTGTCCCCGCCGCGTAAGCTGCGGAGTTTTTTATGAGCGACTCTCCCTCGCTTACGCGTCGGGCTGCTAAAAATGGCGGGTCGCCAAAGGGAACCATCACTCCTCTTTGGCATCTCGCCTACCGGACCCGCATCACCCCACAGTTGGTCAATAGATAATGATTACTTTGGCAACTCGGCCATGCGCACATCGCGAACGTACTTGTGACAGGTCATGCATTTCATCGTAGTGTCCACATACGCTAGCGTCGCGGCATCGATGTTCTTGGCTTTCGCCGCGTCGCGCAGGGCATCGGCCGCGCGGCGAAACTCTTTGCTGTGCTGCAGATAGCCTTCGGTTTGGTAAACTTGCCAGCTTTCGGCTTGGCTTAGCAAGCTCAGCTCCTGGGCTCCTTTGGCAACTTTATCCAAGTCTTCGGTCACCAAGCCGGCGAGGATATCCTGCGAGTGTTTGAGCTTGACCCGCATAAAGTCACTCAATTTGGCACCCTCGGCCTTGGGTTGGGCCAAGCACAGCATGCCGGCACCAAGGCTGAGAGCGAACGCTGAACCGATCCAAAATATCTTCGGCATCTTCAAGACTCCGATGGGGCTAGAAAACTGTTCCTGGAATTGCTCCGTTCAGTCTAACAAATCATGGCAATCAAAGTTGAATCCGGCTTGCACCAAGCGTGTGCTTTGCAGTTCGTGTTCGCAAAGTTTTCGCTTCAGCGCGTGATACTGCTCGCCCAGAACTTGCCAGAATTCCTGGGTGACAGGTGTCCCTTGGCTATAGATCATGAGCCGGTCAGTTTCCGCTAGCAACTCGGGATGCTCGTGGTTCAGCGCGGTGACGTGCGGGCCGATCGTCGGGCGTTGCGCGATGGCTTCTTCGAGCAAGCCGCCTTCTTCCTCCTGCCGATACAGCTCGCCGAGCTGTCGCCGGAGTTCGGCCAATTCGCGATGCAGTTCGTTCATTCTGGCAGGCGTGGGGAGTTCGTTGTTTTCCGTGGTAAACAGTTTTTGCAGCTTTTGCAATCGGCAATGCAAGTGCCGTTGTTCCGCGGTCAGGTGGCTGAGGACCACTTCTTCGTTCATGGGATAGACGTTCATGTTATTTCTCCTTCTTAGAAATGGCGGACGGCGAAGAAACATTCTGCCGCTGCCAGTGTTTGCAGTGCATTTTCAAAAACGGAGCCTTATGCCGGAACCGGTTTCGCAGCCGGTTCTTTGACGGCCAAAACCGGGCACGGGGCGCGGCGCAGAACTTGTTCCGCGACACTTCCCATCAGCAGCCGCGTGACCCCGGTGCGGCCGTGCGTGCCAATGACAATCAAGTCGGCATGTTCGGCTTTGGCCAAGTTCACGATCTCGGTGGCCGGATCTCCTTGGACAAGCTGATGCGCGTAGGTGACTTGGGGGTCGTTGGGCACAATCTTGTGCAGCAGTGCCGCCAAATGCACTGGATCCGTATCCAATGCCGGCAAGTACGCCAGTTCCCCGCCAACCATGGGGTGAATCGGTTCTTGCACATGCACGATCAACAGTCTGCCGTTCGATCCGCGGGCAAATTCGACGGCGTAGTCAAACGCCGTTCTGCTCGTGTCCGAAAAATCAGTGGGGAAGAGAATCGTTTTCAGGATCATGGCACACCTCCTTCGATTATCGCGGCCCATGGCGAGCGGAGACGTTATTCATTCGCTTCGGGCTTTTGTTTAACGCTAGAACCATTTGCAAAGTTAATGCCACGAGACGCTGCTTGGAGCCAGGTTGATCGCGTTAAAATAAATCCTCTGCGGGACATCTCAGAAAAAACGTTAAAACCAGCAGTTACAGCGATTTTACTACTAGGACTGAAGTAATATCTGTTAAAGATATTCTGCAAGTACTCAGCGCGGTGGCCGGCATTGCGAAGCGCCAAGCATGAGCCGTGCGATCCCGCACGCGCAAGTGAGCGTATCCGCACAGGCCTGCGCTGCGCGGGTTGATTTTCCTGGCGCAAGCATTTCGCGGTTCGAGGGGGCAGGACAGATTCTCTAGGAAAAGGCCAAACCGCCCGATTAAAATGAGGCCACGGCGTCATTGGCACCTAAGCTGCATTGCATATTTCTTTACGGCTGTCCTCGAAGCCTGAATGGTTGGGCATTCCACGAGTCCTTGAAAGTTCATCCCCGTGTCCGACAAGCCTATCGAACTGCTGCTGGTTGACGATGATCCTGACTTTCGCGGGACTGTCGCTCGGCGATTTCTCCGCCGCGGGTATTCGGTCCACGAAGCGGCCTGCGGGGATGAAGCCTTGAAGTTGCTCGGCCGGCGCGAGTTCGATGTCGTCGTGCTGGACCTGGTGATGCCCGGAATCGGCGGGATCGAAGTCCTCGAAAAGATCAAAGCCAATCATGCCGAAGTCGAAGTCGTCATGCTCACCGGCCAAGGGTCGATCGAATCCGCCGTGCGGGCGATGAAACTCGGTGCCTACGATTATCTCACCAAGCCGTTTGCGCTGGCGGAGTTAGAGATCCTTCTGGAAAAGGCTTACGAGCGGCGCTTGCTCCGTAAAGAAAATCAACAGCTCAAACAAGTGCTCGAACGACAGCAGCGACAGCCATTGATGATCGGCGAATCGCCCCCGATGTTGGAACTGTGTCGTATGATCCAGCGCGTCGCCGGCACCGACAAGCCCGTTTTGATTCAGGGGGAGAGCGGTACGGGCAAGGAATTGGTCGTGCGCGAAATACATCGGCAAAGCGCCCGCGCGGAGAAACCGCTGATCGTCGTCAATTGCGCGGCGGTGCCGGAGTTGCTGTTGGAAAGTGAATTCTTTGGCCATGAAAAAGGTTCCTTCACCGGGGCGGCCAGCCAGAAGCAAGGGCTATTCGAAGTGGCGGATGGCGGCACGCTCTTTATCGATGAGATTGGGGAATTGGCCCCGACGCTGCAAGCCAAATTGTTGCGGGTCTTGGAAGACGGTTCGCTGCGCCGAATCGGCAGCATCAAAGAGCGGCGTGTCGATGTGCGCGTCTTGGCCGCAACGAATCGCAATTTGCATGCGGAAGCCGCCGCGGGCCGCTTTCGCGAAGATCTGTATTATCGTTTGAACGTGTTATCGCTGGAGTTGCCGCCGCTCCGAAATCGCAGTGGCGACATTCCGATCTTGGTCCGGCATTTCCTCGGAAGCGAATGGCAGATCGTGCCCCGTGCAATGGAGGCGCTGCAAGCCTTTTCCTGGCCGGGCAACGTGCGGCAGTTGATCAATACTTTGGAGCGGGCCAAGGTGATGTCCGAGGATAACACGATCGAATACGAAGATCTGCCCTCCGAGGTTCTCAACTCGGCGCAAAAAACGGCCATCGCGGCGAACCCCGCCGAGGGTAAGGAAGAAAGCGAAAAGCTGGCCGATCTGCAACGCTCTCATGTCTTGGAGGTCTTGCGCCGGGAAAACGGGAACAAAGCTCGAGCCTCGCGGGCCTTGGGAATTGCGCGGCGCAGTTTGTACCGGCTGATGGACAAATACGATTTGCACCAGCTCTTTGCGCGGCCTCCGGGAAAGGTGAGCTAGTAGAGATGCGCCGATCCCAATAGTAGCCCGCAGCGTAAGCAAGGGTGTCTTGTGTTTTTTGTCGCCCTCGCTAACGCTACGGGCTACAATAAACTCGGTTATAATCGGACGCTGACATTCTGGTCCTACACCCGTGCGCAACGTCCATGCAATCGTCCTCTTTCGAATCGGAAGATCAATTCCATTTCATCACCGAACGGAGTCTGGCCGAGCATTTGGCCTTTCTCGAGTTGGATGAAAGCAGCCGCGGGCAACTGCATGAGATCCTGCGCCTTGTACAACCCCACAGCGCGCAAATCATCGAGCGGTTTTACTCACATCTTTTCAAGTTTCCGCAGACGTCTCGGTTCTTGAACGATCCGCAGGTCGTCAGCCGGTTGAAGCTGGCTCAGCAAAAACATCTCGAGTCGATGCTCGAGGCGGATTGGGACGATCGCTACTTGGCCGATCGCTTGCGCGTCGGCGATGTTCACGCGCAATTGGGAATCGACCCGCATTCGTTTCTTGGCGCTTACAAATTATATTTGCGCGATGTTTTTGAACTGCTCGCCCAGCAAGATGGTTTGGCCGACAAGCCGTTCTTGCCGCGCGTGGTGAATCTCATTGGCGCGGTGCTGTTGGATATAGGCTTGACGGTGGAAGCCTATTTCAGCCGCGGCGCGGACAATCTCCGAAAAGCGCTGGAAATGCTCTGGCAAGCGAATGCCGAGCTGCGGCTCTTTGCGCAATTGACCTCGCACGATTTGAAAACACCCTTGGCCACCGTGGCAAATTTGTGCGACGAAGTTCTCGATGAATTTGGGCCGCAATTGCCGGCGGGGGCCGCCGAGATGATCACCGCCGCGCGAAATCGCACCTTTCGCATGAGTCATACCATCGATGAATTGCTGGAAACATCGATTTCCCTACAGTCCAAAGACGATCAACAGCTCGTCTTGTTGGAGCGGCCCTTTCAAGAGGCGTTGGATCGCGTGCGCCCGATCATCGACGCCAAAGACATCGAGCTCCAAGCCGTGCCGCTCAAGGTGACGGTGATCGGGAATCAAGTGAAATTGCGGGAAGCGATTTACAACGTGCTTTCCAATGCGGCCAAGTTCATCGCTCCCGATACCGCGGGCAAAATTCGCGTCAATCTCGAAGTCCAGCCGGGGAGTTGCATCTTGTCTATTGCCGACACCGGCCCAGGCATTCCGCCCGAAGAGTTACAGCATCTCTTTATTCCTTTCCGCCGGCTGCGCATTCAATATGACGAGCCTGGTTCCGGTTTAGGGCTCTACTTCACCAAATCGTTGATCGAGCAAATGGAAGGCAAGGTCTCGGCGACTTCGGAATTGGGCCGCGGCACGACGTTCTATTTGCAATTGAAAACTTAGGGAACGCGATAATTCAGCCAATGACATGAGTTGCTGGATCAAAAATTCTACTAATTGATGACGGTGAAATCGCTGTTTTTTATGAGCGGCGACTTGGTTTCTATTCAAGCAAGTGTTGCCCTGTTTAATAGATGCCGGGAATCGAACTGCCGCCGATTTCGTCGCGGAGCTTTTGAATCGCGCGATTGAGCATCGCGCGCACCGCATCAGGTGTTTTTTGCAGCGGGGCGGCAATTTCCTGGAGCGTTTGCCCCTGCAAATAATATCGCTCGACAGCAATTCGATAAATTTCGGGCTGCAAGCGATCAATGGCGGCGAGCAGCGCTCTGACTCCTTCGTGGCGCGAGTAGATCACGCTCGCCGTGGGGAGGCTGTCGGAGACTTGGTCGTACAACTCCATCAGCGAAGCGCTGGCGTTCGGCGGCGGCGTGGGGGCTTGAAGATTTGGTTTCTCCCCCAGTCGATTGGCTTTGCGGATGGCGTCCAGGAACGCCGTTTTTGCAATTTTGAACAGCCAATCCTGAAACGCCTCGACGGCGGGGAAAGTCTTTCCTTTCAACGAGCGCATGCATTTGAACATCACGTTTTGCACGAGATCATCCACCGTCAAATTGCCGACGGACTGCCCTTTAGTCAAGCCGGTCATGTATCGTTGCAATCGTTCGATGTAATGCCCAATGACTCGATTCGTCGCATCTGGCGAGCCGGCACAGGCACGGTGAATCAATTCGAGCAATTCGGCGTTATCCATTTCTGCCCTTTCAAATAAATCTTATTTGGATCGTTGCTAAATGCCAACTGCGAGCAACCCGGGATCGCCGCGCGGTTGCGGGTAATCAATGCTGCGAATCTAACTTGTGGCTTGCTCCGGAACAAGAATTCCAGACCGTCGAACATCAAAGACCTACGATCTAAGCAAGCGAAGGCAATTTTTTTAGCGACAGATTGCCAGAATTCGGCGGGAATCACGAGCTCCGGTGATAATTTCCAAAATTCAGCGTGCGCTTTTCTGATAGACACCGTTACTCATCATGACAACCGAGATCGAATGCCCGCATGATCCTTAACTGGCGGCAACAACAATTTTTTACAGCGGAATATTCCTGCTGAGATCGAGAGGTTGGGGTCCCCTGGCAGGGGCAGGCCAGGGAACCCGTTTATCGTGATCGACAATTCCGGGAGCGTCGAGTGCAGCGGTTTGGCAAAGTTTGACCTCAGAGCGAAATGAGCAGAAATTGCGGCGACTTGGCTAGTTTTTCGTTGCATGACTAGCAAATCCTGGTCAAAATGATGTGTCCTGATTGGAACTTACAAAGTGGGCACTTCATGTTTGGTTTCTCAAGATTTCGGCGTCGCGGAAAGATATTTGATACGCGAGGTCTCCGTATCAAGAAGCGTCGCCTCTTCTATGAGGTTCTTGAGAATCGCCATTGCCTAGCTCCTGTATTTTTGGCTCCGGAAGATTACAACATCGCTGGACAGCCACATGACTTGACGCAGGGTGACTTCAACTCAGACGGACGACTTGATCTTGCGATAGCAAATGATTCGGGCGGGTCAGTGAGCGTCATGCTAGGACAGGCTTACGGAGGTTTCTCTGTTCCAACAAATTACGCGACGGGCACTCTTGCGCTGAGCGTCGCCACCGCTGATTTTGACCAGGATGGCGATTTGGACTTGGTTGTTGCCAATTATGGTAACAGCAACATCTCGGTGCTGCTGGGAAACGGCGACGGGACTTTCGAAGCGCCTGGCCAATTCGATGTTAGTCTCGGATCAGGGCCGCACTATGTCGCGATTGCGGATTTCGATGGCGACGGCAAACTCGATCTGGGATTGGCGAATTATGACACTAACAATCTTTCGATCATGAAGGGGAATGGTGATGGTAGTTTTACACCATCCGGTTCGTACTTTTCGGGAGGTAGACCAGTCATAATCGTGAGCGACGATTGGAATGGGGACCAAAAGATTGACCTGGCCGTCGTCAATTCCAGTGACAATACAGTATCCATATTTCTGGGAAATGGTGACGGCACTTTTTCTTCACGACTTGTGCTCGCCGTAGGAGGAAACCCCTATGGCATGGCGTCAAGCGATCTGAATCAAGACGGTCTGCGAGATTTAGTTGTCACCAATCGCGGCTCGACCGTGACGGTCCTCCTAGGAAATGGCGATGGTACTTTTCGTCCGCAGCAAACCTATAGCGCCGGTTCTGGAGCAACGTCGATTGCCGTTGGTGATTTTGATGCTGACGGTAATCAGGATTTAATCGTTGCAAATTTCGGGACGTCGAGCCTATCCCTGTTGCTTGGGAATGGAGATGGCACTTTGCAGCCGGCTCTCTCAATTGCTGTAGCCGGGCCACAACGATCGGTTGTCGCGGGAGATTTTAATGGCGATCAAAGAACAGATTTCGCCACAGCCGTCCAAAGTTTAGACAAGGTGTCGATTCTTTACAATGTTACGCCAGCCGCTCCCGATCTGGCGGTTAGTTCAGTAACGGGCGAGAACTTGTTTGTATTGCAGAATGCGAGCCTGAGTTCGGCAGCGGCGAGTGTCGCGTTGAGCAATGTCAATACCGGCAGCGGCACGATCAACGGCTTTAGCACAAGCAATCCCTTGCTCACAGCCACCATCGGCCAGACCTTCAGCGGCGCGGGTGCCGTGACGCCCGGTTCCGTGATTAGCTTGACTTCGACCGCAGCAAATACGACGGCTTTGGGCGCGACCGTGACCTATACAACGGCGGCGGCTGATATTAACTCTGCCAATAACACGGCTACGGTCAATGTCAACGTCGGCAACGCGACGCTGGTCGATCCCCTAAGCTATGGTCCCAAACTCACCGCGTCCACGCCGATCAATGGGACGACGTATCGAAACCTCGCCTCGAACACGCTCGACACATCGTTGCATCAGGGCGCTACCCTCGGCACCGCCGTTGGCACGACGGCGACGATCTTGTCTTACGAGAATCTCACGGGATCGGATACGGACGTGACGATGGCTTGGCAAGCGCGGCGAACGGGACCGATGACTCGCTGGGTGGGCAGCCCCAGTTCGCCTTCGCCGACCAATGTGAACTTGGTCAGCGATACGGTCATCGTCGAAGGACTGTACAATGTGCCTGGATCGTATCGCGATACCGATCCGTTTGTCATCCAGATGAGCTACAGCGAAGCGCTCTTGAATGGACTCGAGAGTTCTTACATCGCCAACCGGCAACTGTCCTTGGTGTCGTTCAACGAATACTTGTACAACAGCCCTGAACAATATTACGGCTGGGGCAAAACGATCGAGGGGAACAGCAGCGGCACCGAGACCTACTACCAAAGCAGTTGGGCCGACGCCGGCAGTCCGCTCACTGTGGGCAGTTGGGGCGTCGATCCGACGAACAACACCGTTTGGGCGGTGGTCGATCACGCAGGCGAATTCGGCGTCGCGGCGTTGACTAGCTCCGTGACTCCGCCGCAACGAATCAATGTTGCCGCCGGAAAGCCCGTGACAGTGGCTGATGGATCCTTTTCGGGGGCGAGCCTGAGCACCTTGACTGATGGCATCACCTTTACGCGAGGCTCACCATGGCAGACAGACACTGTGTGGTGGACAGGGCTTTCCCCGACAATTGAAATTGACTTGCAGAAACCTGTAATGATCTCAGCTGCAACGTTGCAGGCAGACGACAACGATGCGTATCAAATGGATTATCGCGATGCCCTCACAGGAGAGTGGAAGCGCTTCTGGGACGTGCCAAACTACGACGCACGGATTGGGGGAGGAATGATCTCTCGGCCAGATTTCCCAGCTACGGACTCTGAGCATTATTTTACAGTCCCTATTGCTGTGGCAGCAGACAAGATTCGAGTCCGAGCTGCGTCGGGGGATAATTTATATTCGCTCTCCGAAATTAGCGTGTTCACCACAGTTTCACTGAAACTCGCTGCCCTATCCGACACTGGGATATCTAATTCTGACAGAATCACCAACGACGCGACACCGACGTTTGAAGTAACCGTCAGCCAAGCTGGCACACTGAGCATTGATCTAAACGGGGATGGTCAAGCGGACCCGGTCGATTTCGGTTACGGAAATACGACTAGTTTCAGCGTTCCCAGCGCGGGCGTATACACTTTTACAACGCCCAGCTTGAGCGATGGCTCGCATGTAATCAGCGCCCGCTTTGCGCCGCTCTCGGAACCGGCCGCTACGGACACCTTGGCTGTGGTGATTGATACGCTTGGTCCCAAGATTATTTCGGCCGTTCCCGGGGGGGATGCCGCGGGGGTATTATCGCATTTTATCGTCAATCTTTCCGAAGAACTCGGTTCGCCCATTGCGAATGTACAACTGACTGGCCCGAATGGGACGATTCCCGTCACGATCACGGCGCTCTCCGCTTTAACGTATCGGGTGGAATTTTTACCGCAGGCGACTGCTGGAGCCTACGAACTATTTGTGTACAACACGGGAATCCGTGATCTTGCGAACAATGGTTTGGATCAGAATGAAAACGGAGTTGCCGAGGAAGCTGCTGATTTTTTTCACAATATCTACACAGTAGGAAATTCGACCGGCAATTTACTGTGGAATGGGGATGCGGAACAAGGGAGCGTTGCGGGGCCCATAATCAGTGGCTATACCCCGTATTCATTCCCGGGCTGGAAAGTGCTGGGCAGTAGCTTGAACAGCACCGCCGGAATGTTAGCGCAACTTTATGACGAAGGTAACTCTGGGAATATCAATCCGACGACACCTGGTCCTGTCGATCGAGGGTTGCTGTACTTTGTCGGCGGATATGCAGGGACTACCGTTTCCCGTCAACAGTTATGGCTTGGTGAATATGCTCCTTCCATTGATTCGGGCCTGTTTAAATACGACCTGACAGGATGGTTAGGCGGTTTCCTGAACCATCCAGATAACGCGCAGGTAACCCTTGCCTTCTTGGACTCCCAGGGCCAGCCATTGGTCGGTTCGGCGACTCTAGCGCCGGTAACCGAGCAAGATCGAAATAACCTGAGTGGGATGTTGTACCGAGAAGCCCTGGATTTGGATGTTCCCGTTGGCGCTCGCCAAGCGATTGTGACCATAGCAATGGAACGGGTTCTCGGCACTTTTAATAATGCCGCTGTCGATAATCTGCAACTGACACTTCGGCAAGCGCCAAATGAACTCTTATTAACTCCGGTCAGTGGTGCCATCGCTGAAAATCTTGCAAACGGCAAGGTTTCCATTACGCTCGCGCGTACCGGCGATTCTACACAGCCCCTGACCGTCAGCTTGCAAAGCTCGGATACGACGGAACTTACCGTGCCTGCGGCGGTAACGTTTGACGCAGGTCAAGACAGTTTAACCTTTGACGCCAGTGTGATTCGGGATGGCCTGGTTGACGGAACGCAAACGGTAACGATCACGGCATTGTCTAATGGACTAGTCCCAGGCACCTCGACGATCAGTGTCGTAGATAGCGATCTGCCGTTGCTAAGCATTTCGCTGGATAAGTCTCAGGTTAGTGAGGGCGGCTCGGTCTTGGCGACCATCACGCGCAATTCGAACCTCTACACGGCGTTGACTGTCAGTTTGGCCGAAGCGAATTCGCCTTCGGCGGTAGCACAGTTTGAATTGCCTGCGGTTACGATTCCTGCGAATGCGGCATCAGTCACGGTAGTGATTAATACGCTTGACGACACGCTAATCGAAGGGCCTACCAACGTCACCCTGAGCGCCACGGCCGCTGAATACTCGGTAGCAAGCACCAACGTCAACGTCCTCGACAATGATCTGCCCCCCGAGCCAGCCATCGAAGTGAGCGTACTTGAGGATTCTGGATACTACTTCGAGAACTCCTCAACCTTTCTTCCTGGATCCTACTATGTTTATTCCACCGAGGTGACCTATTCGATAACGAGTGGCGATCCGAATCTCTTTGCAAGTCCGCCCAAGCTTGTATCAGACTACTATCAACAGTGGAAACTCGAATTCACGCCCCAAGCGAATGCAAATGGGGTGGCCCTGGTCCATGCGATTTTCAAGGATCTGGCAGGGGATACTCTCGGTGAATACGATTTTTATCTGGAAGTAAAACCGGTCAACGATGCGCCGTCGTTCCAAGCCGGCGGCAATGTTACTGTCCTGGAAGACTCGGGTGTCTATCACCAATCCTGGGCGAGTACGTTTACTGCTGGCCCCCCGAATGAATCGTCCCAGCAACTGACTTGGGACGTCACCGCGGCTCGCCCGGAGCTGTTTTCTGTTCAACCGACGATTGACCGCGAGGGCAAGCTCCATTTTACGCCGGCTCCGAATGCTTACGGCACGACGCAAGTCACGGTCTTGCTCATGGACAATGGCGGCACGGCGCATGGCGGGAGCGACTCAGCATACGCGACGTTCACAATCACGATCGAGCCAGTCCCGGAGCCTGGTCCAACGATTACCTCAATTCAGTACTTTGCTGGCACGACGCCGGTTTCCAACCCTTTACTCACTCCGATTACTTCAATCGTTGTCGCGTTTGATCGGGTGATGACCGCAGATGGTCCAGGAGGAGTTCGCACCGTTGCCAATTGGGATTTGACCAAAGACGGCAAGTCGATTGAGGATCAGATAGGCACTCTGATCATCGTCAGCGAGCAGGGGCAGCCCACTCAATTGCAAATCAATTTCAAGGAGCCGTTAGGCGCTGGAGAATATGTGCTGGTCGCTGAGCCCGCCATCACCGATCACAGTGCATTGCATTTGGGGCAGACCGCCGAGGCAACACGCGGTGCTGCGAAATCATTTTCATTTTCTATCACGCTGACCATCAACGATGACGATGACGATGACCGTGATCGTGGTGTCGATGATACTGATAACGGGGGAACTGGAAACCCCACCGTTCCGACGAATTTCACTCCACCGCAAATTCTTTCATTGATCATTCCAGCTTTATTTGGATTGCCGAACCCCCTCAACCGGATCCAGGCTTCCAGTGCTGCGCCGGCTCCTCTGCCGCTCCCGCAAATTCCCATCATCGTTTCCTTCAACAATGGAGTGATTGGAGCCACGTATTTAACGGTAACACCGGAGCAGCCCGAAATTGCCATCACGGGTTTGGGCACGAGCTTTATCACCAGCACTTTGCCCGAGTTGACCTTGGATGAAGAGGGGGATGAGTTTTTGACGCGCGAAGAGGCGAAAAACCGCATGCTTGTGATTCTTCAGCCTGTCCCCGCGCTGCCCTCGCAGGCAGAGCCCCAGCAAGCAGCGGTATTTCCTTGGTGGTGGGTTGGGCTGGGAATGAGTTCGCTTTTGGGCGGAATCGGTTACTATACAGTGCAACGACGGCTCGCTTCACGAACCAAGCGAATCCCCCTAACGTAACTCCTAACACATCGAATCGCGCGGATTGCCAATTGCCCCGGAATGATGGCCGGCCCGGAGAGATGCTATGAACAGCGATGACAAAACCGAACTGCAAAGCGCTTCCTCGGCCTCCGAGGGCGAAGTCGTCGTCAAAAAGAACGATGATTCCACGCTCCCCGAAGATTGGATGGACCAATTGCGGACTGTGGAGTATCGCACATCGCAAGCTGAGGTTCCGGGGACCGACGGCATCTCGTTCGATACGGTAGCTAGCCGGAATATCGAATCGCACTCCGAAGCGCAGATGAAAGAAATGATCCGCCAGGCGCTCCAGTCGGCAAACGCCGGGAAGCTGCAAGGATTGCAAGCGTCGCGCACTTTCTCGGAACGCTTCAAGGTGCAGAAGAAACTGGGCGGCGGATCGTATGGCGAGGTGTTTCTCGTTCACGATTCGCATTACAACGGCGAGTTTGCCCTCAAGATTGCGCGCCTCGAACAAACGCATGATCCGGTTGCCGCGGCGGACGATTTTCTCGCCGAAGCCCGCGCGCTCATGACGCTGAATCATCCCGGGGTGATGCGGGTTTACGAAGCCAATGTGACCGATGACGGCACCGTGTATATGCTGATGCAATACGCGGCCGGGGGAAATCTCGGAACATATGTCAAAAACCGCGGCCGCCTGACGCCCGAGCAAGCCGTGCCGATCGTGTTGCAAATCGCGCGCACCCTGATCCACATCCATAGCCGCGGCATGGTGCATCGCGATCTCAAGCCGGACAATATCCTGTTCGATGAAAACGACAATCCGTTGATCGGCGATTTTGGCTTGGCTCTCACCGACAAGCAGTTCGCCAAGGGACCGCGCTTCTGCGGCACGATGCTCTACATGAGCCCCGAACAGCTCAACAATCAAGCCGATCTGGTCGACGGCCGTTCCGATATCTATTCGCTTGGTGTGCTGTTTTATGAGTTGCTCACCGGCAAGCACCCGTATCGCTCCAGCACCAAGGAGCAATTGAAGCGCGAATTGGCAACATCCGATTTGCGCCCGATTCGGCAACTCTTGCCGACGATTCCCGAACAACTGGCGAAGATTGTGACTCGTGCGGCGGCCAAAAAAACCGACGAGCGATATCAAACGGCGACCGATTTTGTGGAGGCACTCGAAGCGTATGTGACGAAACCGGCCGGAGCAGCGTCGGTGCCGCCGCCCGCCGAATATGCCGCAACACCCGCGGTGACTCCTCCGCCGGCCCCGCGCCGCTTACCAGGCATCCTCGCCGCGTTGCTTGTCGCCGCGTTGATTTTTGGCGGCGGGTATTACTATATGAAGAGCGGAGAAACTCAACCGGCGCCGACGATGTTCGCGCCGGTCATTCGCATGTACGTTGACGGCCGGGCGATGACGTCGGAAGCGTTGCCGCTCAATGATGCCACCAATATCACGAAGATGGTGATCGATCTCAAACTGCCGGGCCACTTGCGAGTATTCCTTGTGGATGCAAAAGAGACGACGGAATTGCCAATTGGTTCGCAAAGCGAAGTGAAATCACGCTTCGAAATTCCCTTCGCCGAGGGCAAGTCAAACTTTCAGGGCACAACCCAAATGATCCTGGTGGTTCCGAGTGAGAATGTGATCGGCAATAAAAAAACGATCCAAATTCGCGATGCTTTGAGTTCTTTGAGCGGCAAATTAGATGCGATTCGCGGCGAGGGCAAGTGGCAAGAATTCTCTTCGGCGATGCGGGAAACAACCCCCGATAACATCACGGCGCATCGCGGCTATGAAACCATCCTGCAGTCTCCCGTCTCGCTCACCGATGTGCCGCCGGAAATCGATGCGGTGATGAAAGAGCAAGGACTGAGCGAATTCTATGGCTGGTTGATCTCCTCGGCTCCAACAGCCAACACCCTGGAGCAATAGCAACGTGATCGGGCTATGTCGGTTGATCATTTTTGGCTGTTTGCTGAACGCCGTGTTAGCCACGGCCGCCGAACCGGCACTGGATTCTGGCAGTAACTCGCTGAACTCAATCGCATTGCTGGTCGAGCAACTCCGCTTTGACGAAGCATTGCAAGCGTTGAAGAAAAACGCGGAGCGAGACCCTTCTTTACCCGCCCAGTTGCGCCGGTTGGATCTCGAAGCCGAGATCTATTGCCAACAGCGAAATTGGGCCAAAGCGATTGAAATTCAAAATGTTCTTGATCGTGGCTTGTCGGAATATTTCAAGGACCAAAGCCACAGTGCGCCGTTTGCCTATGCGATACAGCGTAAAAAAATCGTGCGGCAAGCATCGATCATCTTGCAAGGCCGTACCGCTGCCTTTTTTTTGCAGCCCGACATCAAGGCTGATGACGACATCGCGGACAATCCCGCCTCGTTAAAAGAAGCGGCTGGAATGCTGCAAACTGCCCTGGAAATTCCCCGTGGCAAACTCTCGGCTGACGTGCTGTGGGAATTGCAGCAGCGGTTGTGGCAGGCTTCGTTGCGCCGCCAACGCCCTCTCACAGCGGCTGATCAGGCGGAATTCCGCGCCATTTATGCCGCCGGCTTGAAGCTGCTCCCAAACGAAACGGAGCAGGCTTCTGCTGCGGCCGAGCTTTGCTATCTCGCGGTGCGGCAACTTGAACAGTCGTCTGCCAAGCCGTTGGCGGAGCTATTGCGGGTGAAGTATGCGAACACCCCGGAAGCTGAGAAAGTACCGTTGCTACTAGTGCTAGCTGACACGCTCATGTGGTGCGAGGGTGACGAATCGCCTCAGAATCTGCTGATCGAAGCTTGGAATGTCAATCACGCGGCAGGTGCGTTATCACCCCGTATGACCTTGGAACTCGGCCTCCGTCTCAGTCAGAGCAAGGCGACCGCGCTGCCGAAGCTGAATCCCGCGTGGCAACTAACTCTCGACAAGACGTTGCGCCCGATTAGCGAAACGAATGACTCCGAAAAGCTAATCCGCAACGGGCGATTGCTGCCAGTGCTGGAGAACCTGGTCCAGGAATGCCGCGCGACCGGAGAACTATCGATTGCAAAAGAGTGCGCAGCGAGTTTGCTCAGTTTAAAAAAACTGCTTTGGAATCCGAATTCCCTGCAGATTGCCGACGCTCACGCACTCTACGCAAGCTTTCTTGCGGAGAGTTCCGACAAGAATGAGCGGAGACTCGCGATTGAGCAATACGATTCGGCATTGGCCATTTGGGAGCCCCAGGTGAAGAGCGATAGGCGAAAGCTGCAAATCGCCGAAACGCAGAACTCGCTGGCTATTTTGCAGCTTGAGCAAAGACGAACCGATCGCGCGATATCGCTATTGGACGCTGCCGAAATCGTTTTCAAAGATCAAGGCATCCGCGACCAGCGCCTGGCGCAATTGGATTATGGGCGGGGCTTTCTCTTGTCCTCCCAGGGCAATTACGCCCGCGCCGCAAGTCACTTTGAGGAGGCCGAAAGTCTTTGCAGGGAAGTTCGACGAAAGCTAGAAAAACCGAATGTTGCGATCGACCGCCTCTACGACGCGATCGCCCTGAGTCAGATTCAGTGCCTGAAATTCGGCAACAAACTGCCCGCAGCCATAAGCCGCTGTGAAGAATGTGTTTCCAAAGAGCTAGTGACCGGAGAGGCTCGCGATACGATTCGTGTGTGGGGAGCGATGTTTGAACTCGAACGGTTAAGTTTATTGCAAAAAGACAAAAGAAGTGTAGCGAATAATTTCGCAACTTATCAGAATATTTTGCAGAGCCTGCAATCCTTAATCGAAAAAGCGGGGTCAGCTCAGGCAGATCCTGCGCGAGGCCGTCAAACGGCCGAAGCGTTCTATGCCTCTGCCCTGTGCCATTTCAATGCCGCTTTAGAAAGTGGCAATCCTGCCGGCAACGCCACAGCAGCCGAGAAAAACTCGGCTGCCAAAGCCGCCGCCAAAGAGCTTCACAGGGCTTGGGACGATTGCCAAATTGCCTATCAACAAGCCCGCGAGCGCGGTTGGGAATTGCTCGAACTCCGGACGCTGCAATTGCTCGGCAAGATACAATTGCACCTAATGGCGCGCCGAGATGCCGATCCGCAGTTGCTCGCCGCCGCGGTCATGAGCGAGGACCAACTAAGCCGCGTGTTGGTACTGTCTGCTTTTTTAGAAGCGACCCCGATCTTGCAATATCAGGCGCTCGAAACCGCCGCGCGCCTCCTGCGTGCCAAAAACTCAACGCATGCCTACGAGACGTTGGATCGGGCACTGAAAACGATCGAGAGCCGACGGAGTTTCGGGATGCTCACACCCGAGGAATGCGCGCACAATTTCGCCCGCTTTGCCGGCGGCTTTGATCAGCTCGTGGATTGGTGTTGCGAAGATGCGGCGGAGAGCCGCGCAGCGCTTGAAAAAGCTATTCTCAGCTCGGATCGAAAACGGAGCCGGACGTTTTTGGATCAACTCTACGCATTGCAACGCCAGACGGCCACGCCGGATAACACGGCAAAACCCAGCAACTCGCTCGATAACCCAGCGCATGCACTGCGGCAGCGGCAAGCTCTTCTGAAACAGTTCAGCGAGGGTTTGCTCGCGCAAACAAATCTGCCATCCAAGGAATACGCTGATCGCCTGTTTGCCGAAATAGAAAGGCTGGAAAAATTGTATCCCGAAGAAACGTCGGGCATCACAACCGCGAAACTACCGGACAATCTGGCATTTCTGGCGAATCGAGCCGTTCCAACACATGTCTGCTACTATCACATCGGCCGAAAACAATCGTATTTGTTTCATCTCGCCGCGATCCCGGGCCAACCTTTGGGGATCACGGTCAACCGCCTTCAAATCACGGCCTCTCAAGCCGGGCGTTTGCAGTTCGACCAGGCGAATCTTCGAACGGAAACGATCTCCAACGAAACTGCCGCACGATCGGTGTTTCCCGTTGCGCTAAACGACAGCTTGGCTTGCACATTGACCAATGCACTGCTGGAACACCTGCAAGCGCCCCCGCGTCCGGAGCCACGTTTGGATTATGACCAGCGCTTGGCCATTGCCGAAATCTTGTTGCCGGAATCAGTGCGTGAAGCAATTCGCCGCCAACCGGCGGCGCTGCTCCTCTGGGTTCCGGATGGGCCGCTGCAACGTGTGCCATTCGAGGCTTTGACTTTTGGCCGCGCCGCCGGCCAACGCGAGCATTATCTGTTGGACGATCCGGCTTTTCCGCCGGCGCAATACGTTCCATCGTTGGCTATTTTTCAGCAATTGTCGAACACCAAACGAATCGGTTTTCCCGGCACGGTTTTGTCCCTCGGGAATCCGGATTATAAGCGCGCGGCACCGGTAGAACCCCAAGCGAAGCCATTACCTGAGTTGCCCGAGACTGAGCGTGAGCAGAAGGCGCTGCATGCGTTGTTTTCGAAACACGCGGAAGCAGCCAAAAACTTTTTTCAGCGCGAGCAGGCAACGGAAGCGAACTTTCGCAAACACGCCGCGGCTGCGCAACTGATCCATCTCGCAGCGCACGCAAGCGCCAGCGAAACGCACGAAAAGCTTGAAGCGACGGTGCATCTGGCTCCGCGCCAACCTGGCGCGGAAGATGCGCAAAACGATGGAAAAATGACGCTCAAGGAACTGCGTGAACTGTCGTTCCCGGAATGTGAATTGGCGATTTTGGCTGCGTGCCAAACGAATGTCGGCAAACAACTGCCGCTTGAGGCTGGGTCGACAATCGCCCGCGCGTTTCTGGAAAAAGGCGCGCGGCGAGTTTTGTGCAGCCAATGGGAGCTGGCGGACCAAGCCACGGCCGATTTGCTTTGTGACTACTTCCCGCGATTGGCGAAGCTCGATTCCGCCGCTGCTCATTCAACTACCGTCTATGCCACCGAGTTGCAGCTAGCAAAACGCGCGATCCGTGCGAAATATCCCGAACCGCACCACTGGGCCCCGCTGATTCTCATCGGCTGCGATTGAAATGACGGAGTTTGCAATCGGTTTCAAGTCCGCTTGCGTTCGCGGGGAATTGAGTTTCCAATTGGGATATAGTTCCCATGGCTGGCATTCGAGAAGATTCATCGATTGACGTTAACCAAATCTGCTCTGCTGGAGTCGAGTTCATGCGCTTGTCTTGTGAATTCCTTGGTTTATTCATCGCTGCAGTTGCTCTTCTGCCATTTCCAGCTAGGGCAGAAGAGGCAAAGAACACCGCGGGTATAGCTCAACCAGCAACGGCTGTGGCTGAAGAAAACAACTCCGGCAAACTGCATGCGGATGCCGCTTTCGTTGGTCAAGATACACTGCAAATCGGCGAGGAAAAATCTGCCGACGCGCGTGCGTGCTTGGAGGGTTTGCAATGGAAAACGGAAAAGTTTCCGATCCGTTTGCAGTCACCCGAAAAAGGGAAAGGCGACTGGCTTGTGCGGTTTCCGTCGGCAGCTCCCTTGGGAAATGAGCGGAATGACTTGGCCGCGCTCGAATGGTATCTCGCCAAAGACAAAGCCGGCCAGCCGATACTCGCGCCGGCGGTCGTCATTGTGCATGAATCCGGCAGCAACATGCTGGTGGGGCGAACAATCGCGCAAATGCTCCGGCCCAAGGGCGTGCATACGTTTCTCATTCATATGCCGTACTACGGTATCCGGCGAGGGCCAGAAGGACGGCCCAAGGGCGGGAATCTGGTCGGCATGCTCAAACAAGGCATCGCGGACACGCGGCGTGCTCGGGATGTCGTCGCCGCATTGCCGTTCGTCGATTCACGGCGGATCGTTTTGCAAGGCACAAGCCTCGGCGGGTTTGTCGCCGCGACAACCGCCGGTCTCGACAACGGCTATCAGCAGGTTTACATCCTGTTGGCTGGCGGCGATATCCACAGTGTGTTGATGAACGGCAAACGAGACGCCGCAAAAGTGCTGGCCGAATTGAAAAGCGGCGGCCTGACCGATGACGGTCTCAAGGAAATGTTCGCCACGATCGAGCCGCTGCGCTTGGCTCATCGCGTGAATCCAGAGCAGACGTGGCTCTTCACCGGGATGTTTGACGAAGTTGTGCCGCCGCGCAATGCCGATGCTTTTGCGGCCGCTGCGAAGTTGAACGACAAGCACCACGTCAAGATGCTGGCGAATCATTACAGCGGTGTCATCTTCTTGCCGCCGCTGTTGCAGCAAATGCGCGATCTAATCGACAAGGAGGCAGCGGAGTGAGTAAGCTATTTAAAACGGTTTAAGTGCTAGTGCCCTGCTCAGGCGAGAGCAAAGTCAAGGAATTCTCACGATGTCCGAACAAAGATTGTCCAATCCACAAGTCGAAGACTTTCAACGCGATGGCTATTTGATAATCAAAAAGCTCATGTCGCAACCCGAGATCGAACTCTTGCTGCAAGCGGCACGAACCGATGAAAAAATGCAGGCCCATGCCATGACCGTCGCCGACACCAAGGGACGCAGCACGAATCTCACGCTCTGGAATCATGCGGGTGACGATATCTACGGCATGGTCTCGCGCAGCGAGCGGATCGTCGATGCGATGGAGCAACTGCTTGGCGATGAAGTCTATCATTATCATTCCAAATTGAGCGCCAAGCAGCCTAAGGTCGGCGGCGCCTGGGAATGGCATCAAGATTATGGATACTGGTACAGCAATGGCTGCTTGTTTCCGACGATGGCCAGTGTATTTATCGCGCTCGATCCCGCGACGCGCGAAAACGGTTGCCTGCAATTGTTGCGCGGGTCGCATTTGATGGGGCGGATCGAACACGGCAAATTCGGCCAGCAAACCGGCGCTGATCCAGAACGCGTCGAAGCGGCCATGCAGCGTTTGGAGCGCATTTATTGCGAGATGGAGGCGGGCGACGCGTTGTTTTTTCACGGCAACACACTGCATGCTTCGGACGCGAATCTGAGCGAGCAGCCGCGCTGGGGATTGCTCTGCTGCTACAACACCAAGGGGAACGATCCGTACAAGGATTCGCATCATCCGCGGTACGAGCCGCTGCAAAAAGTTCCGGACAGTGCCATTCTTGAAATCGGTGCGAAGGGGAGCGCGGCGAACAAAGAGTTTCTCGATCCGAAGCGTGATCGCACGCAGCATCCGGTAGCAAAGTAATACGCGTTCTCCAAAAAAGTTACGTTGAATCCTACGACGTTAAGTACCCACTTGCTTGCCTCTAAGCAATTCTTCGATGCAATTCCCCGTCCCGGTTGAACTCCCCCGTGATCGATCCATCGGCATCGGCTGCGTCGGCGCGGGCTTCATCATGGCCGATTGCCAACTCGTTGCATATCGTCAGCACGGCTTGAATCCCGTCGCAATCACGGCGCGGGACGGGACCAAGGCAGCAACTGTTGCCAAGCGGCACGGCATCGCGCGGGTGCATGCGAGCCTTGATGAACTCCTCGCAGATCCGGCGGTGGCTGTCGTCGATGTCGCAGTCCCGCCCGATATTCAATTCGACGTGATACGACAGATCGTCAAATCTCCGCGAAAAGTACGCGGTATCTTAGCCCAAAAGCCGCTGGGCATTCATCTCGAGCAAGCTCAACAGATTGTGCAAATGTGCGAAGCGGCGGGTATCACGCTCGCCGTGAATCAGAACATGCGCTATGACCAGTCCGTGCGCGCGGCGAAGCAGTTGCTTGATGCGAAGGTGCTTGGCGAGCCAGTGCTGGCCACTATCGACATGCGTGCGATCCCGCATTGGATGCCCTGGCAAGCGCGCCAGGGTTGGGTCACGCTGCGGATCATGAGCATCCATCATCTCGACACATTCCGCTATTGGTTCGGCATGCCGCAGCGAATCTTTGCAAGCGTACGCAACGATCCGCGCACGAGCCAGCAGTTTGCGCATGAGGACGGCATCTGTTTGTATATTCTGGAGTACGACAGCGGCCTGCGAGTTTCGTCCATCGATGACGTCTGGACAGGCCCCGCCCGCGAAGGCTCGGCCGGAGACATCGGCATCCGCTGGCGCATCGAGGGAACCGTCGGTCTCGCACGCGGCACGATCGGCTGGCCGAGCTATCCGGAGCGCGTGCCGAGCACGTTGGACTATACGACAACGGCGCACGCCGTTTGGCATCAGCCGCGCTGGGACGAAGTCTGGTTTCCCGACGCGTTCATCGGCCCGATGGCCGATTTGCTGTGCGCGCTGGAACAAAACCGACTGCCGGCGCTGAACGGACGCGACAATCTCAAAACGATGGCCCTGGTCGATGCTTGTTATCAGTCGGCGAAAGAACACCGCGCGATCGAAATCGACGATTTGGCTTGAGCTCTTCATGCCCCAAAAAAACGAGACGCAAAGCCCCCGCTTTGCGTCTCGGTGTTGATCGCCAGCTTGGACTGACGCGTGTTTAGCGGCCCGACGGGTTAGCGAGGGATTGCACTCCCTTGCTTACGCTGCGGGCTGTTATTGCTTAGCTGAACAAGCCCGGGATCAAGCGTCCGTCGCGGACGATCATCACGGGGCGGCCGGTCGGAGTCTTGTATTCCTTTTGGCAGTCGATGCCCAGCGAATGATAGAACGAGGTGGCGATCATGTCCGGCGTGATCGCTTCGTTGGCGGGGCCCATGCCCTTGTCGTCGCTGGCACCTATGACTTGGCCGTTCTTCATGCCGCCGCCTGCAAGCAGGACGAACATCGCGCGAGCCCAGTGATCGCGGCCGGCACGGACGTTGATCTTCGGTGTGCGACCGAATTCGCCGGTGACCATGACAGCTGTCGAATCGAGCAGTCCGCGTTCGGCGAGGCCGCTGAACAACGCCGCGAGGCCTTGATCGAGGACTCCTGCTTTGCCGTCCTTCAGTTGCTTGAAGTTGTCGCTGTGCGTGTCCCACCCGCCGAGGCTCAACGAGACGAAACGCACGCCGGCTTCCACCAAACGCGTGGCGAGCAAGCAGCTTTGGCCGAAAGCATGGCTGCCGTATTGTTCGGCGACCGCTTGTTTTTCTTTGCTGATGTCAAACGCATCGCGGGCACGCGACGAGCTGATGATGTTGTGCGCTTGTTCCCCAAAGGTGTCGAGACCCTTGACCAGATCTTCGCTTTGCTCGAAGCCGGCGAACGTGCGGTCCAGATCCTTGAGCAAGTTGCGGCGTTTTTCAACTTCGGTTACCGTCACTCCGCCCATCAACGAGATGCCGCGAACCGTGTAGGGCTTGCCCATCGTCGGAGACGAGTTCGTCGACAGCGGCGCATATTGCACGCCGAGATAACCCGAGCGTTGCGGGGTGTTCGGAACAGCCACAAACGAAGGCAAATCGCTCGGCGAGGGGAGTTCCTTGCTGACAACCGCCCCGTAACCGGGAAAGTCGAGCGAAGGAATCGGGCGATTGCCAGTGTTCATGTACTTGGTGCCGAACTCGTGCGCGGCGAGCGTGTGGCTCACGCCGCGGAGAATCACATACTTGTCGGCGCACTTGGCCAAGCGCGGCAGGTGTTCGCTGATTTCCATCCCGGGGACGTTTGTCTTAATCGGGTTGAACTCGCCGCGATACTCGGCCGGAGCATCGGGCTTGAGATCAAACGTGTCCATGTGTGTCGGGCCGCCGCCCAGGTTCACGAAAATCGCGGCCTTGGCTTTGCCGGTCGGATTGACCATGCCGGCTTGCGACATCTTCAAGAAGTTCGGCAGCGTCAGCCCCAACCCGGTCAACGCACCGACTTTGAGAAAGTCCCGGCGTTGCAGTCCATCACAGTAGCGATTCATGGCCATGAGGGTGATTCCTTATTGGAATGGGATTGGGTGGATTAAAGGGCAAGTTGGAATAGGGGACTAAGGGAACAGCGGATGTCTAATCAAGTTCATCCGTTTAGCGGCGACTCGAAGAGGAGCGATCTTAGTGATTCACAATGAACTCTTTGGTATTGACCAAGGCCCACATCAAATCGCGGATCGCTCCGGTTGGCGAGGTGGCCTCGGCGAAGTGCTGTTTCGCTCGGGCGATTTCTTGCGGTTGCGGATGTCGGCTGAGTGTGCGGAGGTAGGCTTCGCGGATCAGCGCGTCTTGGTCAATGTTTTGCATCGGGTTGGCGGGAACTGCTGGGGCAGTATCGGCAACCTTGGGTTCATCCTTGTTACCCTTCAACTCCTTGAGCTTGGCTTGCAATTGTTCGACTTCGGCCGTGTTGCCTTTTTCTTTGTAGCGCTCAATCCGCTTCTCGATCATTTCGATCAGATTCTTACGATCAACGCGGGCTTTTTCGTTCTTGTCTTTGCCTTCACGAGCTTCGGACTTCGAGGCAACTTGAAGTTTGTTGGCAGCTTTCCATGTCGACTCGAGTTCTTTCAGCCAACCGCTGCTGCGCTCCAACGCACTCATCATCTGTCCGTCGTTTTGCGTAAAGACGCATTGCAGCAAACTCGGCTCGTTCGACCGTTCACAGTCGCAATTCGTTGCCCGTTCGGGCTTGCCGAAGACAACCAGCGGGTAATTCAGGCTGCCGTTCCCTTGAGCCAGCGTGCTTTCAAAGCCGATCGCGCGAGACTTGGGATTGTCGAGCGTCGTTTGGCGTTCCTTGTCGCTGGCGGTGGCAAACATCAATGCATCGTAGACGATTTCGGATTGCAAGCGGCGTGGAATCGCGCGGCTGAAGTTCCGAGTGTCGAGTGTGTTGGTTTCGTTCGGCTGCCAACTGCGTTGATAGGTGTCGCTTTGGCAAATCGTCCGATGCAGCCACTTCATGTCGTACTTATTGGCGATGAAACCTTCGGTCAGATAATTCAAGAGCGCTGCATTGCTCGGCGGATTGGCCAGGCTGGCATCGTCCGTCGGGTGGATGATGCCGACATTGAAGTAGCCTGCCCAAACGCGATTCACAAACGCACGAGCTAGGAAATGATTCGGCTCGGTGCGAAGATAATGGAGCAGCACTTCGCGGGGGTCTTCGATGTCGGCCAAGTTAATCTTGTCGCCACCGAGCAGCTTGCCGGGGAGCATGCGGACCGGCTTTTCGGTCTTGGTGTCCTTCTTCTTGTCCCCCTTGGCTTTGGGGTCAACCTTGGGCGTGGGCGGAAGTTGGGCAGCTTTGTTGTAAACCAAGAATTCGGCCGGATACGTCTTGCCGGCTTTGATCGCGGCTTCGAGTTCTTTGCGGTATTCTTGTTGCTGCAGTCTGGGGTCCGACTTCGTGCCCAACTCCTTGATCATGGCCGTCTGTTCGGACTTGAACTGCGGGGGCAAACCGCCGGTAACGCGCTCGAAGAACGGCTTGAATTGGTCAAAGTCTTGCTTCGTCCATTGATCGAACGGATGTTTGTGGCACTGGGCACACTGGATCTGAATGCCCATGAACGTATAGCAGAAGCCCATCACTCTTTCTTCTGGGAGGCGCAAATTGCGGCGGGCCCAGTAATACGGCATTGTTTCGCGTTTGGCAAAATTGTCGGAGTTGTTGTCGCGGTATTCGTCGGTGTATTGCTTGCTGTATTCTTGGTAAGTCTGATCTCCCTCGAGTGTTTGCGAGACCACGATGCCAGCAACGATTTCGTCATAAGGCTTGTTTTCGGCAACGCGCTGGTAAATCCAGTTGTACCACTGCTTGGCCGTGACCGAGGTCGAGTTGCGGAAGACATTGCCGCCGAGATTCAGCGTCCGCGGATTGTTTCCCGTGAGATCGCTAAGGCGTGTGGTCCACCAAGCCGTGTACTCATCGGTCGCGAGAAGTTCGTCGATCTTTTTAGTGCGCTTGTCTTTGCTCTTGTCGGCAAGGAACGCTTCGATTTCGGTCGGTGTCGGCAGCGTGCCGGTGATATCCAACCGCACGCGGCGAAGGAACTCTTCGTCCGTGCACTGGGCGGAGGGGACGAGACCAACTTTTTTCAACTTGGTCAGGACCAGTTCATCGACCTTGGTCGTCGTGGCAACCTTGGGATAATTCGCCCCGCTCTTGCCACTCACGGGCAGCATCGCCGGGACTGGCAAGACGCCATTGTCATAAAACGCGACGACGTGGGTGTCGCCTTTGTTTAAGCAGGTGACCAACCCGTTGTCGCCGATCTTGACAATTGATTCATCGTTGGCTCGGAAGCGGCTGATCTTGGTGACGTCTTCAACCGAGCCGTCTTTCCAATGAGCGAGCACCTTCAACTGGACCGTTTCACCTGGCTTCTTGAAGACGATCTCGGTGGGGTGTACTTCCAGGCGATCGATCTCAGCCGAGTCGGACTTCCATTCTGGTGCGCCGGCAGCGACCCACTTGTGGAGGACGCGGTGTTCCCATGACCCGACCTTCATCCGCTCGCCCCCTTCGTGGTCTTCGGTGAGCGTCGGCTTGGTCAGGATCAGGCTCTTGAGCGGGTCGGCCTTGTTATATCGCGGTTCGATCTTGGCGGCTTTGCCCGGGATGGGCTTGCCATCGAGGGTCAATTGAATCCCGCTGAGGGCGTCGTGATCGGCCTTGAAGTCGTAGCCGAATAGCGAGAGGCGGAACCCCCCCTGCCCTTGAAACGACCCGTGGCAAGCCCGGCCATTGCAGCCGAGTTTTCCCATCAGGGGGAGAACATGTCGGCGGAAATCGGGAGTTTCCTCAGGGAGTGGTCCGTCTTTGCCAGGGGCAAAACGAGTGTCGATCGAAGGAAGAATCTCCGAATTCGGAGCCGCCTGAGCAGACTCCGAGATTCCCCAGAGTACCAATGCGAACGCAAAATAGCCCGACAGCCGTGTAACAGCCATGGCAAGATTCCTTTGAAATTTAAGCGTTGGCAACGTTCGCAACTGATTCACTGATAATAAGTTAGGCATACCCAAGGCAGGTTCGGCCAGTGTCCTCCCCAGGACTAACTGGCTGAATGGGCAGCCAAAATTCCGCAACCCCTCGGAATCAGGCAGGATTTCTGTCTCTATTACAGATGATTATGACACATTATTTTTTGAAGTTACAAGGAAAAAGCCGTAGATTTACTTTCAACGCAAGAATCGCCGAAAAAATAGCCTCCTTTCTCTTCCCGTTCGGCAGAACAACCCAAGATCAAGATCTAATAGCCAATGCCGACCATCTCCATTCGTGTGAAGCCGAACGCCCGCGAGTCGTCGCTCGTCGAGGGTCCGGACGGCATTTGGCTTGCGAAGCTCAAATCCCCGCCGGTGGATGGGAAAGCGAATGCCGAATTGATTGCCCTCGTGGCCGAGAAGTTCAGCTGCCGCAAAGCAGATGTGACTATCCGCAGTGGAGCGTCGGGTAGAATCAAGCTCGTTCAAATCGCTGAGGAGTGAGCAGATGAATTCTGGTTGATTGAGCTCAACCACTGTGACAACCTGCGTTGCGCCGCCGTATACATGCGGGGATGCAAAACATAATACTGCCGTCCGTCGGCGGAATTTTGCGCCGCGGGCAGGACGCGTTGATTGCGCAAGTCTCGCAGCACCTCGAACATCAGGGTCGGCATTCTTGCCGTGAGGCGTTCGCGGAGCCGCGCGAAATCATCGCCCGGTTCGAGGCCAAACTTTTCGAGCCGCAATAATGGTCCGGTGTCGACGCCGGCATCCATGTAATGCACCGTGAGTCCCAGCGGCGGAGCATTAGAAGCCGCCTCCAAGACGGGCCATTCAACGACGTCCATTCCGCGATATGGCGGAAGTAGTCCCATGTGACAATTCAAGACGCCGAGCTTGGGTATAGAGAGCAAGTCACGACGGATCAACCCGCCGCCGGTAAAGGCGATCGCTTCCGGAGTTTGCGCACGGATAAAGTCAAGCGACTTCTGATCGTTGTGATCGCCGAAAGTGAGGCAAGTGCAACCGGCTTGCGCGGCGATCTCTTGCAGTGTCTTGGCCGTTAGCCCTGACTCTTTGGCGACGGTGAGTAAGTTCCGCTGAGGACTGGACTTGAATGCCGCGTCGCCGAGGACAAGTTTTTGGTAAACCTTTTTCAACAGACGCGGACCATCGCGGCGCAGCTCGCCGCGAATTCGTCCCCAACTCCAGGGACGCCGTACGACGATGCCGACAAGTTCCATGCCCTGTTCGCGCGCGAGCAAATGGGCGAGTACCCGCGCGTATAGGCTACTGCGAATCGGCGCAAGCATGAGGACGCGCATTCAGGCCTCCAAAGCGTTGAGCAACGCTTGTTGTTCGACCAAGTTTCCGATGTAACCCAGCAACCGCGGATCATCCGCCGGCATACGGCGATGAAACTTGAATGCCCAATCATTCAATTTCAACGCCGCGTTCAAAAACCGCAAATCGCCGCGCTCGCGTGCAACTTGCAAGAAAAGTCGCGTCACCGCATGCCGCTCATTCCACGCGGCCTCCTTGTCTAAAGTCGGTGAAAATTGTTGCAATGACTCCTGTCGGCGCGTTTCCACATGCCGCAACAATCGCTCCAGTTGATCGTCGATCCAAGCCCGAGGGGTGTCGTCAAGTTCCGTGTTCAACAACACGCGCAAGTGATCGGCACTGCCAACCATAAAGACGCCGCGTTCGATGGCGTTTCGCGATGTAACGGTTTGGAGCCAGCATCGCGCGGCCGCCTGCGCTGCTTGTTCTGCAGCGGGATCTGGGATCGGAGGCATCGGCACGGGGCCGCCGAATTGATCACGCAAACGTGTGACCAACGCTTGATCCTGAGCCGCTTGCCAGTTTGCGACCGAAATTACTGATTGCAATTTGGCATTCAAGAATTGCTCGAGTTCCGACTCTGGAACCGAATCATCGAGCCAGCGTATCGCCGGCGGGAGCAGCCATTTGGCCAAGCGTTGCAACATGCTAAGTTGCCTCCAGTGCGATGGCTACTTGCACCGTGGCACCATCCAAGCCGACGAGGCCTTCGCCGGATAGATACAAGCCTGCAGCCGAATTATTCCCGCTGGGACAATTGATGACGCCGTACTTGAAGAGCTTGACGGGTCGGTAGCGATCTTTGGCGAAGTCCAGCACTGGCTGCCAATGAAACGCATCGCTGCTCACATAGATCGAGGCCCGATCGGTTTGCACACCCGGTCCGGTTTCGACCGTGGTAAAGGCGACGTGCAACCCCTCGCTTGTCGTGCAGCCATACCAACCCGGCGCGGAGATCGCTTGGCCTTGTTCGAGTTGCTGCGATTGGCGATCCATGCGGCAAGCAAAGTTCTGCTGCAAGTTGCTGTCCGTGATCCAACAGACGTGCGTCGGAGTAAAGTACAACGTCACCGCGCGCCAAAGCTGCGTCCCGGCACCGATGCGATCGTAAGTGCGAAAGCCATCCGTGCTACGCAATAAAAAACACTCGCCGTCATCATCACCGACGGCAACCCATAAGGCGCGGGGTTCGTAGGGATCACTGGTGACCAGATGGATGTGCCGATACTGCCCGGCGGGAAATTCGTGGGCCACTCCCCAGTTTTTCAACTCCGGATCTACTTGCCAAAGACGCACCGGCCCGCGTGCGGAATTGCGAAAATACTCGCCGAAATAAACCTGGCCCTCGTGTTCGCAGATCCCGCGATGCAGCACCGAATCGCCCTGGATTTGCCACAACGGCACTACTCGATTGTCCTCGATCCGATAAACTGTTTCGCTGCGAATCCCTAAAATTTTACCCGCGGACGTCACAAAGACATTGCAGCGATCCGCGCGTGCCGCGCGTTGCGAGAGTCGGCTGAACCCGAACCAGTCGCGCGGATTGACCCAGGGGAATTTTCCTAGGACGCGCCGCTTCCCTTCATGCCAGATAGCAACAGTTCTCCCTTCGGAGACGTAGATTTCGTTTTCATCCGAGATGTGATGCACGATCGTCGCGCGGGGCAACGAGCCCAAAAGCCGTGCCTTGAAACGCGGCAGACTGTCGGGCACTGCGGCCGGCGGGTGGGGGGATTCGAGCATCGTTACCCATCATACCCCAAGTTCGGCGCGAGCCAGCGCTCGACGTCGCTCACGGCCATCTCCTTGCGCGCGGCGTAGGCTTCGACTTGTTCCTTGGTCAGGCGATCGACGGCAAAGTACCGGCTCTCGGGGTGCGCAAAGTACAAACCGCTGACACTCGCCGCGGGCCACATCGCGTAGTTCTCTGTTAGCTTAATCCCGTGGCGCTCGGCTTGCAGCAGGTTGAACAAGGTCCGCTTCTCGGTGTGATCGGGGCACGCGGGATAACCGGGCGCGGGCCGGATGCCACGATATTTTTCAGCGATGAGGTCGTCTTTGCTGAGGGTCTCCTTTGCGCCGTACCCCCACTCGCGGCGGACTCGAGCGTGCAGGTACTCGGCATACGCCTCGGCCAGGCGATCAGCGAGAGCCTTGGTCATGATCGAGTTGTAATCGTCGTGATCGGCGTCAAATTTCTTCGCCAACTCGTCGCAGCCAAGACCGGCGGTGACGGCGAACGCGCCGATGTAGTCGGTGCGGCCGCTTTCTTGCGGGGCAACAAAGTCTGCGAGCGCGTAAAATGTTTCTGTCCCCTTGCGCTCCCACTGCTGCCGCAACGTGTGGAAAAGCGTTAGCGGCTTTGTAGGATCGGCTGGATCGAAGAGTTGAATGTCATCCCCGATGCTATTCGCCGGCCAAAACCCGTAGACGCCGTTGGCCGTGAGCAGTTTCTCGTTGACGATCCGCTCGAGCAATCGCCGCGCGTCGTCGTAGAGCTTCCGCGCTTCCGTCCCGACGGTCGGGTCGTCGAAAATCTTGGGGTACTTGCCCTTCAATTCCCAGGTCGAAAAGAACGGCGACCAGTCGATGTAATCGACCAACTCGCCGAGCGGCAGCCCTTCGATCGTGCGCAGGCCGGTGAAGCTCGGCACCGCGATTTCCTGCGTTTTCCAGTCGCAATTGAACTTCTTTTCCACTGCCGTGGCATACGGCACCAAGTTTACCGACTGGCGGGTGTTGTAGCTCGCCAGGAGTTGCTCCTGCAGTGCGCGGTTCTGTTGGTCGTAGCCGCTGCGCAATTGCGGATTGAGCAGTGACTCGACGACAGTCGCCGAACGACTCGCGTCGAGCACATGCACAGTGCTTTGCTTGTATTGCGGCGCGATCTTCACGGCCGTGTGTTTGGCGCTCGTCGTCGCCCCGCCGATTAGGAGCGGCAAGTCGAATGCCTGGCGTTGCATTTCGCGCGCGACATGGACCATTTCGTCGAGGCTCGGCGTGATAAGCCCGCTGAGGCCGATGATGTGGACCCCTTCTTTGCGCGCGACGTCCAGGATCTTGTCGCACGGGACCATCACGCCCAGATCGATAATGTCGTAATTGTTGCACCCGAGTACGACGCCGACGATGTTCTTACCGATGTCGTGCACGTCGCCCTTCACGGTGGCGAGCAGGACCTTGCCGCGCGATTGCCCGGCGGTGCCGCTGGCCGCTTTTTCGATTTCCATGAACGGCAGCAAGTACGCGACCGCTTTTTTCATGACGCGCGCCGACTTTACCACTTGCGGCAAGAACATCTTGCCAGCGCCGAACAAGTCGCCGACGACGCTCATCCCGGCCATCAGCGGGCCTTCGATGATCGACAGGCAGCTTGGGTACTTCTGCCGCGCTTCCTCCGCGTCTTGCTCGACAAAATCGACGATCCCCTTCACCAGCGCGTGCGACAGCCGCGCTTCGAGCGGTTGATCTCGCCACGTTTCCTTTTCAATTACCGCCGCTTTATCGCTGTTTTTTACTTTGTCGGCCAGTTCAACCAGCCGTTCCGTCGCATCGGGCCGGCGATCAAACAGCACGTCTTCGACGTGTTCGAGCAGTTCCGCCGGAATCTCTTCATAAACCGTCAGCTGGCCGGCATTGACGATGCCCATGTCCATGCCGGCTTTGATCGCGTGGTAGAGGAACGCGCTATGCATTGCTTCGCGTACCGGCTCGTTGCCGCGGAACGAGAAGCTGATGTTGCTCACGCCGCCGCTGATTTTGCAGCCAGGGCAAAGTTGTTTGATCTGCCGCGTCGCTTCGATGAAGTTGATCGCGTAGCGGTTGTGTTCCTCGATGCCTGTGGCGACGGTGAGGATATTCGGATCGAAGATGATGTCCGTCGCCGGGAAGCCGACCTTTTCGGTAAGGAGCTTGAACGCGCGTTGGCAGATGCGAACCTTGTCCTCGACCGTGACAGCTTGACCTTGCTCGTCAAACGCCATGACGACGACGGCCGCGCCGTAGCTGCGCACCTTGCGCGCTTGCTCAAGGAACTCGGCTTCGCCGGCTTTCAAACTGATCGAGTTGACGATTCCTTTGCCCTGGATGCACTTCAATCCTGCTTCGATCACCGTCCACTTCGAACTGTCGACCATGATCGGGACGCGCGACACTTCTGGCTCGGCTGAGATCAAGTTCAGGAACTTGGTCATGGCGGCTTCGCCATCGAGCATCCCTTCGTCCATGTTGATGTCGATGACATTGGCACCGTTCTCAACTTGCTCGCGCGCGACGGCAATTGCCGCTTCGTAGTTGTTGTTGAGGATTAGCTTGGCGAATTTCTTCGAGCCGGTGACGTTCGTGCGTTCGCCAATCGCGAGGAAATTACTCTCGGGGCGGATCGTGAGCGCCTCGAGTCCGCTGAGACGCAGCAGCGGCTCGATCGTCGGAATTTGCCGAGGTTTGTGGTGTTTTACGGCGTTGGCGATTGCCGCAATATGCGGCGGCGTCGTGCCGCAGCAGCCGCCGACGATATTCAGCCAGCCGTTCGCCGCGAATTCCCCCAGCGTTTCGGCCATCATCTCAGGTGTTTCGTCGAACCCGCCAAACGCGTTCGGCAAACCGGCGTTGGGGTAGCAGCTAATCAAGCGCGGCGTGATGTTGGATAATTCTTCGAGATACGGCCGGAGTTGCTTTGGTCCGAGCGCGCAGTTAATGCCGGCGCTCATCAGCTCGTGATTGCCAATCGAGTTCCAAACCGCTTCGATCGTCTGCGCGGATAAAGTCCGCCCGCCGTCGAAGATCGTGAAAGACGCCATGACCGGCAGCTTCACCCCCTTATCATGAAAGACTTTATCAATCGCCGTAAGGCACGCTTTCAGGACGAGCGTATCGAAAGCCGTCTCGGGCAGCAGCAAATCGACGCCCGACTCGATCAGGACGACGATTTGCTCGTAATAGTTGTCGACCATCTGGTCGAAAGTCACGTCGCGGAAGCCCGGGTCGTTGACGTTGCCGGCGATCGAGAGTTGCTTGTTCGTCGGGCCGATCGACCCGGCGACGAAACGCGGTTTCTTGGGATTCTGCGCCGTGTAGTAGTCGGCGACCTCGCGGCAGAGCTTCACCGCGGCGACGTTCATCTCGCGGACGTGCGCTTGTAACCCGAACTCGGCCAAGCCCATCGCCGACGCGCCGAACGTATTGGTCTCGATGATGTCCGCGCCGGCTTCGAGGTACTGCCGGTGAATCTCGCGAATCCCCTCGGGCTGCGTGATGCACAGGATATCAATCAGGTTCTTCAGGTCTTTCGGATGGCTGGCGAACTGGGATCCGCGGTAATCCGCTTCGGTAAACCCAATTCGATGGACCATCGTCCCCATCGCCCCGTCGAGGATCAAAATCCGCTCGCGTAGGAGTTCTTCGATATTGGCTTGGGTGCGCTGGGACAAAGTCGACATGGCGGACAATTCAGAGTGCTCAGGGGTTCTGTGACAGCAGCTAGCGCCAGCATTCTACGCATGTTCATTTCTACGCAGTTATCCAGCGAATTAAGCATTATTCTTCAAGCAAGTGATTCTCGCAATGCGTAACTCGTGATTCGGCTGCGGCTTAAGGCATTTCACCCTCAGCGGAATCCCCGAAGACACGTCTTGCTAGCCCAAGGTTCGACTGCTGGCACGCAAGCACATATTGCCGACGTCAAAGCTTACCCAACTGGATTCTCTTCAATCTTCCTCAAGATCGACACAACCCGCAAACGATAAATGAGAGCGTATGAAACTGGGCGGACGGGAATCTGCGCAGTGACAGACAATTGCGATGGAACATTGGCCGAGCCAGTGTCACAGAAAACCTAGCCGAGAGCGAGCAAGCCAATGGCATTGCGACCACTGATACGACCGCGAGCACGCGTCTTAACTCCAACGGCGGCCCCAGCGTCGAATACGGAGTCCCTCGAAGGACTGCCGCGCGTCCTCTCGCGCGTCAGTGAGTGCCACGGAAATGCTGATCAACCAGCGGCACGAACTGTCCCGCGTCAACCAACAACGATTGCCAAACCGCTCGTCGTTTCGCCGAATGCTGAGAAGTCGGCGGCAAAGTCGGAGAATCGAACTGCGGCCGAAAAACCGACCGCGAGCAAGCCGACGTTGCCAGTATTCTGGCAATCGCGCAAGGTTCTCGTTGCTGCGGGAATTTTGGCCCTCGTTTCGGCAGTCGCTATTGGCTATCAATTTCGTCCGAAACAACAAATCATCGTCGTCCATCCGGCGAAACAACCGGCAACAATCGCGGCATCACCCGCTAGCAACAGCAACCCGGTTAGCATGAAGCCTGCGTTTCAGCCGCTGTCACCTGCGAATGCTCCTGCAACGACAACAGCTAAAGAAACGACCAGCACTGCATCATTGATGCCGCGTGCGACATGGCCAGCGGAAAAGATGCCTGCTGCAGCCCCGGCCAAGAACCCCACGCCGCCGATTCAAACGGCAACCAAGCCAGTCGATACACGCACGAGTTCCAACCGCGATCAGAATTTTCCCGTGATGCAAGAACGGTTGCCGCAGATGTCGTCCCAGTTTCCCCAAGCTGCCAGTTCCAACCCCAATGCGGCCGTGGTCTACAACCCGACGATGAATCAGGACGGAAGTCCGCTTGCGTCAGGTTACGCCGGACAGAATAATCTCCCGCCGCAATACGCCCAACAGCCGCTGTACGGTCAGCAACCGCAGTACGGTCAGATGCCGCAGAACGGGGCACAGCCGATGTACACGGCAGCGCGGCCGAACATCATGACGCCAAGCCAGCCGATGATGCCGCAAGACGGCAGCATGGGTGCTTATGGCGGCGCGCACTTCGAAGGTCAGATTCAACCTCTTCCCCTCCGCCGGTGATCACGATGAGCCAATCCGACCAAGCTTTTATCCGCGCCTATGGAGAACCGCCAGCCAGCCGCCGCCCTGCGTCGGTCCTTGGTTCGTTTTCCGCCGCTTCACGCCCTCACGAGACACCGATGCCTAGCCAGCAACCGACCGTTCCGCAATCGGCCACGAACTACTCTTTCGCCGGTTCGATCGATGTCTCGACCGTGTCGATTCCGCTGCCGCAAACGCAGCCAGCCCGCGGACCTATTCCCGGTCCCCATGCGCGCTTCTCGGCGCCTGCGGCTGCAGAGGCTCCGTCCTCGCGGGCAGAGACGATCTCGCATCAAGCATCGCGGCGGCCAAAACAGTGGATGCTTCATCAGCCGCATCCGCGTCCGGAACTTTTTGAAACTCCGGCCGCGCCTACATATCAACAATCAAACTACGCGCCGCCGAGTTATGCCGAACAGGTTCCCGCGTACGCTCCGACGCCGGCGTATCAACCTTATGAAGACCATGCGGCCGTCGCGGGTCGTATCGCGCCTGCCAATAAGCCAGTGCCGCAACAGAAGCCAGCTTCGCAACCGGCACTAGCACCGCAAGCGTACTTCAAATCCGTCCCGGTCGAGCAGGTGCCTGCCGTTGAACAACCGGGGCCGCTCGCCGAGCATCCTGCAGAATTTCGCCCAGGTCTCGAAGTCGAGCAATTCGCTTGGATGCCGCTAATCGACAACCTTTGCCATCAGCAACAGATCGGGTTCGATCGGGTGTTGCTGGAACTCGAAACAGAACTGGCCGCCGATCGCCGTATCATCGCTTTGACCAGTGTCAAACGGGGCGAAGGCCGGACGACGATGCTGCAATGCCTCGCCCGCCGCGCGGCGGAAATGGGTCTGAAAACTTGCATCGTCGATCTCGACGACGCGAAGCCGGCGCTAGCTGAACAGTTAGGCCTCGCCATCGACAGCGGCTGGGAGCAAGCGGTGTTCGCCGGCAAGCCGCTGGCCGATTGCTGCGTCGAAGCGAATCGCGATGCCTTGACCGCCGTGCTACTCAAACAATCGCTCAAGAGCGGTGCTCTGGCTCAGCAATCAATTGCCGCGGGCGCGATGCTGTTGGAACTGCGTGAGCAATTCGATCTGGTCCTCATTGATACCGCTCCGTTGAGCGCCGACAGCGCGGCGACCGAAGGCCGCTCGACCTACAGTGAACTGCCGATTGACCGCTGGCTCGTGGTGCGTGACTTGCGCCATACGAGTATCGCCGAGATGGCGCGTTGGCAGCGGCAACTCGGCAACCGCCGGATGCAATTCGTCGGCGTGCTCGAAAACCGCGCCGAACAAGAAACGCCCGCCGGTTCGCATCATGGCTAGAGCTACTGACCAGACCTACGATCAGCCGGAATCATCATGTACGAAAAACATTGGCAACTGACGAGCCGGCCGTTTGACGATCTGTTCGACGCGCGTTTTTATTATCCGGCCGAGTCACATCAAGGCGCGTTGTTCAAGCTGCGCTATGCGCTCGAACAAGGCCGGGGTGTGGCGACGCTGACCGGTCCCAGCGGGATTGGCAAGACTTGGCTTTTGGCGTTGCTCAAGCGGCAATTGCCCGAATCTTTTGCTCCCTTTTGCCAGGTCTCGTTCCCTGCCCTGCCCCAGGCCGATCTGCTGGCCTACTTCGCCGAAGAACTGAGCGCGAGCCGCTTTGCCACCGCTCCCTCGTCGCGCGATAGCTTGCGGCGAATCGAAGATGCGTTGCAAAAGGCTCATGAAGAACAACGCCGACCACTGTTAGTTCTCGACGAGGCGCACCTGCTGCACGAACCGGCGCTGCTCGAGTCGCTGCGGCTGCTCTTGAATCTGCACCCTGGCCGCAATCCACTGGGAATGTTGTTTGTCGGCCACTCGAATTTGCTGACGACTCTCGCCCGCTTTCCAGCGTTCGATGATCGGATCGCGGTCAAGTGCCAACTGCAAGCATTCTCCCGCGAAGAAACCGCCGGCTATGTGACGCATCGCCTGCGCCAGGCTGGATCGAAGCGCGACTTGCTCGACACTCAAGGGCTCGACACGCTGCATGAACTAACCCACGGAATTCCGCGGCGCATCAATCGACTTTGCGATTTGGCGTTGGTTGTCGGTTACGCGCAAGGCGCGGTGGCGCTCACCGCCGGGCTGCTGGAATCGGTGAACGACGAACTGCTGCAGGTTGCCATCTAACTCGGCAACGCCGGGTTAATCCTTGGCGTTCTGCAATTCCTTGGCTGCTTCTTCGGTGGCTTTCTTGACCTCTTCGAGCGCCTTCTGCGCCTCTTGCTTGACCCGCTCGACTTCGGTTTCGTGCTTGTCGGCAATCTCTTTTTTCATCTCTTCGATGTTCTTGCGGATCTTGTCATTCGCGGCTCCTTCGTCTTCTTTCGCCTTGCCGCTCATCTTTTCCTTGGCCTTGGCGAGTTCCGCCTTGGCTTTGGCTAGGTGTTCCGCCACGGCCTTGGTCGCTTCCTTGGATTCATTCGTATCGGCCGCGCGCCCGAGCGTCTGCTCCGCTGATTCGATCATCCGCTCGACCGAACGTAAGTAAGATTCCGTGCGTGCTTTCGCGGCGTTCACGGGGACCGCTGGCTGAAGCGGAACCGCTTGGCCGATTTGAATATTCGGCATCGCTGGAAGATTGCCGATCTGCAATCCAATCGCGCCGGCCGCGGCGTTCTTGTCGCCGGCATGTTTCTCGAATAGTTCATGGCCCGCGGGGTGCTTCTTTTTGAGTTCTTCGGCGTCTTTGGCTTTGAACTCTTCGGTCTTGCCGTTTTCGGTTTTCTTGACGGTGATCTCTTCCTTGCCCTCGACGATTTCAATTTCGACGCCGTCCTGTTTGACCTTGGTTGTCTTCACGCCGTCCTTGTTGGAGACAGATTTGGAAGAGACCCGCGCGTTGCCGATTTGAATTGGCAGGCCGCCGTTGATTTGAATTCGTCCGTTGATCCTGCCGGCCCCGTTGATGATGATCTGGCCCTGGCCTGCATTTCCAACGATGATGTTGCCGCGGTTGTTTGGGTCGCTGCCGTTGTCCTTGGGCGGAGCGACGATGTCCTTGGCTCGCTGCGCGGCCGTTTCGTTGTTGCCCGCGGCGACTTTATCCAGGGCTTCCTTGGCGGCTGCTTTGAGCTCGGCGTTGTTGCCTTGGTAGAAGCCGCGCAGGATGCCGAGGGCTTGGCTCATCAATTCCAACTGCGACGATTGAGCCGCTTCGCCGAGAGCCGGAATCGCCGACTTGCCCAGGGCGCTCAGTTTCTCGGCCGCCAGTTGGCGCGCCTTGAAATCATCCGCATCGAGTTGCTTGACGAGTTCTCCGATTTCGGCCTCGCTGGCTGTCGGCGCGGGGGCTTTGACTTCGGCTGTTGGTGCTGGTTCATCTGCCAGCAGCGATGAGTTGCCGAATGTCAGTGGACAACAGAGTGTGGCCAAGCACGAAAGATGAAACAGCGGACGGAGTGACATTGGTGATCTCCCTGCCAAAGTGTTGGTTCGGTACGGTGGGTGGCGGAACAAGTCATATGTTACCGCAACGAGCAGGAACTTGCAGCCAGATCGCCGTGGCTTGATCGGTTTGCGGTCGATTGCCTGAAAAAACCAAACACACCGTCTTCAATATTTTTCTTGTTGCCTTTTAAGTCACACGGGAAAACCGCGGAAATCCGCAGGAAAACACCCGGAAAAATCAAAAAAGTCGCGAAAAAATCACAAAAAAACGCAAAAAGAACAGAAAAAATGCAAAAAATGCGCGCACATTTTGCGCGCAATTTGTTCGGCGCACTTCGTAGCCATCCCGCGAAAATTCGCGGGAAAACCGACATTTCGGACTCGCCTCGTTGGCGGCAGCAGACAGATTTCCTGCGCGCACCAATGAGTTTCGTGTTGCCTCTAGAGGCAACAATCAGCGGGCTTTTTTGCAGTCTTCCTCCCCGTACCACGGACTCGGCTAGTGCTACCCCTGGCTCGGATCGAGTCACCAAATCACGCGGCAGCGGGTACCTGGTACTGAGTACGACGGTTCATCACCGCAGGCCGCATCCACGGGCTAGACTCTGACTCAAGGTACAAACACACCCATTATTTATTTGAACACAACTCGTGGCACAAAATCAACCCCTTTGATGATAAGAAAAATTTCCCTGCGCGGGTATCCACCGAACGAAGCGCACGGTTTGCCTGAATAGCCAATCACCACCGTCGCGAAACGCCTGCAATTCCGCTTTGCTCTTTTTGCTTTTTTTGCGGCAAAATTGTATTTCTTACGGCCAGAACTTTAGCTCGCGTAGATCGTCCGCCCGCCATCGACGGGCAAGCACGTGCCCGTTACGAAATCGTTGTCGATAAAGTGCAGCGCGGCGAGGACGATGTTCCGCGGCGAGCCTTCGCGTTTGACGAGCGTCGCGTTGATCGCTTCGGCGCGTTCCGCCTCGGGCAGGTCCGGCGGCAGCATCACTGGCCCTGGCAAGATCGCGTTGACGCGCACGCGCGGATTGCGCGTGCCGAGTTCGACCGCCATGCTGCGCGTCAGCGTTGTCACGCCCCCCTTGGAGGGAAAGTACGCCGCGTAATCCAGGTACGGCCGCACCTCGGCCCAATCGCCGATGTTGATGATCGTCCCGCCGCTCGGTTGAGCCGCCATCGCGAGGCCAACCTTCTGACAAGTGAGAAATGTTCCGAGTGTATTGGTCTCAAAGTGCTCGCGGACATCGGCGGCGGTGACCTCTTCGAGCTTGCGGCGTTTCCAAATCGCCGCTGCATTGACCAGCACGTCAATTTGTCCGAACGACTTGAGGACGGTCTGCACCAGAGTTTGCACCTCCGCTTCATCGCGGAGATCCGCACCCACGGCAATGGCGTCGAGTCTCCGCGCGCGAAAATCGGCAACGGTTTGCTCGGCTTCGGCGCGAGATTGCCGATAATGAATCGCCAGCCGATACCCGCGCTCAGATAGCGCTTGTGCGATGTGCCACCCGATCCGTTGTTTGCCGGCACCGGTGATGAGGGCGACTGGGGATATCATCGTCATAAGAAGTAATGAAAGAAGTGAGGGCTAGAAGTCCGTCAAGCATACTAGGCAATGCATGTCTGTCATTTGCAGGTTTATAAGTATTCCCCAGGGTTCGCTTTGCTCACCCTGGGATATCACAGGTCGTCCTTTCAGGACTGCAACAAAGCCTCGGCGCAATAACCTGACACTGCTCGCTATTCCGACTACTATGCAGAAGTACCGCAAAGTCGGCTTGCTCTTGTTATCGTAGCAAGAGATGATTGCGGGCGGAGAGTCGGCACGCGGATTATCTTCGTGGAACGACGTTTCAGAGCTTCCGATCTAGGGATTGTCACTTTGTCCCGTTCCGTCATGCCGCGCGATCCCTCGACCACCATGCACATCACCGGAGCGACGCTCTATCTGCTGCCGGTGCGCACGCGCGTGCCGTTAAAGTTCGGGACCGAGACACTCGAAACAGTCACCGTCGCGCGGGTGCATCTGCGGGTCCGCAATGAGCGTGGGGAATATTCAAACGGGTGGGGCGAATCGCCGTTGAGTGTCCAATGGGGCTGGCCGTCGCCGTTGTCTTACGACTTTCGCCATCGGGCGATGCGCGAACTGACGCAAAAACTTGGCATGGCGCTGTTGGCTGCCGAACTGTCGGGGCATGCGCTGGAAATCGGACACGCGTTTCAAGAACAAATCTTGCCGGGATTGTTGCAAAACATTGCCAAACACGGCTGGCCGAATTTGACTGCGCATGCTCCCGCGGGCAAGTCGCCGACCGAATTGGCGATCCCGCATCTGGCCGCCCTGCTCTGTTTAGCGCCGTGGGATTCGGCATTGCACGACGCGTATGGCAATCTGGTCAATCGCGATATCTATCAGACGTACAACAAGGATTACCTCGAACTCGATCTCTCGGCGTATCTGACGCCGGCGGAAAAAAGCCGCGTCTCATTTGCGGAGAAGTATCCCATCGATTTTCTGGTCAAAGAAGTCCCCAAACGGCTGCGCGCGTGGCATCTAGTTGGCGGGCTTGACCCGTTGGAGTCGAGCGACCTGCGCGGCGATGAACCGAATGATGGATATCCGGTTTTGCTCAGCGATTGGATTCAGCGCGATGGGTTGACGTGCTTGAAGATCAAACTGCGCGGCAACGATGCGGTCTGGGACTACGAGCGGATCGTGCGCGTCGGGCGGCTCGCGTTGCCGTTGGGCGTGGAGTGGCTCACGACTGATTTCAATTGCACCGTGATCGATCCGGGGTATGTGAACGCGATCCTCGATCGCTTGCGCGACGAGGAACCTCGACTGTACGGAACGTTGCTCTACGTCGAGCAGCCTTTTCCGTATGAGCTGCAAGAACACCCTATTGATGTCCACAGTGTCGCCGCGCGCAAGCCGTTGTTCCTGGATGAAAGCGCGCATGACTGGCAACACATTCGACTCGGCCGCGAACTGGGGTGGACCGGCGTGGCGCTCAAGACCTGCAAGACACAAACCGGCGCGCTATTGGGACTCTGCTGGGCCAAAGCGCACGGGATGACGCTCATGGTCCAGGACTTGACGAATCCGATGCTAGCGCAGATTCCGCACGTTCGTCTCGCCGCGCACGCCGGAACAATCATGGGCGTCGAAACCAACGGGATGCAGTTCTATCCCGCGGCGTCCGAACCCGAGGCGAAGATCCACCCCGGGCTTTATACTCGTCGCCAAGGACAAGTTGATCTGGGAACGCTCCATGGTCCGGGCTTTGGAATGCGAGTGGCGGAGATGGACCGGGTGTTGCCGGTGCCGGTTTGGGAAGCGGATTTGTAGGAAGGATCTATTCTAAAACCGCGGCTCGTTCGCATTTAGGTCCGGAGGACCGCCATGATTAAGCCCAGGCCGTGAGGCCTGGGAAAGATTCAAATGGTATTTCGTAGGTCCGGAGGACCGGCACGTGTGTCGGCCTTCCAGGCCTTTGATTATTTATTCGAACTGACCCAGGCCTCACGGCCTGGGCTTAAATATTCCGGTCCTCCGGACCTATCACTACCAATGCCCTGAGACATTGAAGATTCCCCGCGTTTGAATTATCACTGGACAGTCTCGCGGATCGCTCTGCCCTCGTGCCCTCGTCGAACATGGATCATCTGCCGTCAAGTGTCTCGACACACGAAGAATCCCTCGACATCAATGCGTCGTGGCGGCGGCCGGATTTTTGGGGGTTGATCCTCGGTCCGATCTTTTTGCTTGTCTGGTTCACGATCCCCGGGCTTGCCGTCACGCCGGCTGATCGCTTGCTCGGCATTTGGATTTTGACAATCCTGTGGTGGATCACCGAACCGATTCCGATTCCGGCGACGGGGCTTTTGGCGCTCGCGCTCTGCTTTTTTGTGGGCATTCCACAGGAACTACAGCCCTCGGGCAAAACGTCCGACCATTTGAAGTTGTTGCTCGCCGGCTTCAGCGAACCGACGTTCTTTTTTCTGATGGGCGGCATGTATCTGGGCTTGTCCATGATGCGGCATGGGCTTGATCGGCGTTTCGCGCTGGCGGTTCTCTGCGCGCCGGGCATGGGGAACTCGCCGGCTCGCGTGCTGCTGGCGATTGGGATGTGTGTCGTGTTCTTGTCGATGTTTATCTCGAACACGGCAGCCACGGCGATCGTCTTTCCGATCGTGTTGCAGATTCTCGATTTGCTGGAACAGAGTCAGGGCTCCGCTGTTGCTGTTAGCAAGCACACGATCTCGCGGACGAAATACGGCACTTCGTTGCTCCTGATGTCGGCCTACGCGTCGAGCGTTGGCGGCATCTCGACACCGATCGGCACGACAACCAACGTCATCGCGATGGGCCTCTTTCGCCAAGAAGGCTACTTCAATCGGGGCGTCAACTTTTTGAATTGGATGGTCCTCGGCGTCCCGGTGATGATTGTTCTCTTTGGTCTGCTCTATCTGCTGCTGCGCTGGTATGGACGCGGAATCCATCTGGAGATGACTCATGTGCAAGAAAAACTCCGCGAGATGCAAGCCAAACTGGGGAAGTGGAAACGGGGCGAAGTGAATACGTGTCTGGTCTTTGCCGCGGCGATGATTTGTTGGACGCTGCCCGGCTTCGTCGGCTTAGTCCATGAAAAGTCCGGCAGCCAATTGGCCAAGTACATGCCCGAGGAATTGATCGCGCTGTTAATTCCCGTGGCGTTGTACTTGTTACCGATTCGTCCCGGCAGCGGCCAAGGCACACTCGTCGGCGACGACCTGAGCCGGATTGATTGGGGGGCGCTGATCCTCTTCGGCACCGGCATGACTTTGGGGAGTCTTGTCAAGCAAACCGAGCTCGCAAGCGGTTGGGCGATGAACCTCTACAAGCTGTGGCCGGATGCGAGCGAGTTTCAATTGATTGGCCTCGCCGCGCTTGCCGGATTGTTGCTCAGCGAACTGACAAGCAACGCCGCAGCCGCCAACACGCTGATCCCGGTCGTGTGGGGCTTCTGTGCCACTTGGAAAGTTGAACCACTCGGCCCGATGATGGCACTGACGTTCGCCGCGAGCTTCGGTTCCGCCCTGCCCGTCTCGACCCCGCCGAATACGCTGGTCTATAGCTCGGGCCGCATTCCGATGCGGCGGATGATCGGCGTGGGGCTAGTGTTCGACGCGCTGTGTTGGCTTGTCGTCTGGTTTAGCGTTTATGCCGCGATCAAGCTGGGCTGGAGTCCGTGGTTATAAGTGACATCATCTCACGCGAATGATCATCTTATCACCCGTTTAGCGGCGACCCGAAGGGGAGCGTTTCGCGTTGCGTGAAGCGAGAAATCACTGCACGCGCACGCCGTCACGAAACACTTCCGTTTTCGTCCCATCAGGCTCGTAGAACTTCCACTCGCCGTGGAGTTGATTGTTGCGCATTTGGCCTTCGCTCTCTTTGGTGCCATCGGACCGCCAGTTAATCGCAGGCCCGTTTTCAACACCGTGCACATAGGTCGTCTCGGCGGACTTGCGGCCATCGTTGTCATAGTAGACCCAAGGCCCTTCTGGCACGCCATTGATCTTCTCCCCGTGGCCGAGCCAAAGTTCGCGTTCTTTGATGCCCGTATACATCGCCATCCAACCAGGATAATACAGAATCATCCGCTCGTGGAGCTTGCCCGTTTTGGCGAAGAAACGCTGAAACATCCGCTCGCTGGGCGGCAGGGAAATGCCCAGGTCGCGGCTTGTCTCGGAGCCGAGCGAGAGATGATCTTTCGGGATGTTTAAGCTCGAATTCGCATCGTCGGTTGACGGAACGAGGACTCGCGTATTCGCCGGCAGACGGAATCCGCGGATGAAGTTACCCGTGTAAATGCAGTTGGCCAGGTACGGATTCACGAGACCGAAGTAGTAGCCGATTGGCGAAATCAGCAGCACCGCAACGGCCGTGCGAATCGGCCAAGTCATCTTCTTCCACGCCGCGAGCGGCCACGCATGATCGTTCCAAAAGAACGCCAGCCCGGCCCACATCAACAGCAAGTTCCACGGCCAAACCGGCTCATACCATGTACTCGGATTGAACGAATGTCGTGCCCCGGCCCAATCGCCGTTCCAAAGCTGTTCGATGCCAATGGGTATCCCATGCGTCGAGGCGATGAAGATGACAAAGTGCATCCCGATCGCCGCGATCGCCGCGATGCGCCGCGTTGGCGGGAAGAGCACGCCCAGTCCTACGCTCATCTCGACAATCGCCGTCGTGATGCCTAGCCAAGACGCAATGTCCTTGTCCAGGTTCTTGAACTGGAACAAGTGCGTAAATATTTCCGGCCCGACGTGAAGCTGAAACGCCGGGGCCATCAATTTATGAAACCCGGCAAAGAACCACATCGCCGCCAAATGCGCCCGCGCGATCGTTTTGGCATTGTCCGAAGGGAGCGTCGCCCAAAGCAGAATCACCGGACTAAAACACTCGGGTTGAATCCGCGTCAGGTCGGTGATGATCGCGTAAAAGAGCGTGATCGAATGGAGGATCAACCCGAGCCGCGCCACGAACGGCACGACCGCGAGTGTCAACATCAACGGCCAGTAGAGATCGAACTGCGGCAGCGCGGGCGAGCCATCCCAGAGCGGCAACAACGGCGGAAAATCTTCGGGCCGCGGTCCCCAGGCGAGTTGCGTCTTGTAATAGGTGAGGGCGAGCATCAGCACGCCCCACCAACGAAACGCCAGCATGCCCCACGACACGGCCACGGGCGAATCCTCGCCAGCGAGTTTGCGGTAGAGCGGTGACGCGAAGAGTTGTTGGAGGGGCGAAGTCATGCACTATTTTAGCACATGATTTCGAGCGCCCGGAGAATCGCTACAGATGGAACAACCGTACTAGTCCATCTAGCGATCGATGTCAGGTACGGGGTAGAGTGACTTCAGTTTAATTCTGGCGTCTGCCGTAGTGAAGCGCCAATTGGTGCCGCGGCGATTTTCATTGCGTTCCTGCTGCCAAGCGGCGATCGCGGCGT
>JBGSSS010000219.1:0-22435 GCA_041736895.1 Pirellulales bacterium | reverse complement strand
GAAATCTCCCAAGTTTTGTCTGTCAATACCTTTGAGAAAACACCGCTTTTCCCGCTACTTCAACCCGCAAAAATCCCAAACGACGACACCCCTATCCCTAACCAACGTACTCTGTTCGACTTATAGCCGGACAGTAGTGAGATCTTACCAAGATTTCGTCCCAGGCGACGAACAACAAGTGCGGAACTTTTTCTCCTGCAAGTCGCTCCAATCCTAGGTAAACTGGCTAACAGACGTGCGGCGAAACAATTCGTTCGCGTCTTGTATACTCAATCATCAATTCAAGGATTCGTTCCATGAGAAGCGAGTTTCGTTTAACCCGCGTCGATCAGATCGCGGCAGTGCTGGCCTTGTTGATGGTGGGCACATCCTGGCAGGCGTTGCGTGCGCAAGTCGTCGAAGAAGCAAAGCAAGTCGAAGTTCAAATCCTGCCGGCCAAAGAGGCACCCGCCGAGAAACCGGCCGATGACAAGAACAAGAAGGACAAGGAACCCAAGTCCGCGCCCGTCATCACGCGCACCGTGACCAACACCGATCCCGATGTGATCAAGCTAAGTTTGATGGACGATTCGATCATCACGGGCAAACTCTCGGTCAAGGAAATCGCCGTCGAGACACAATACGGCACACTCAATATTCCGGTCGCCAATCTCAAGAGCTTCACACCGGGTTTACAAAGTCACCCTGGCTATGCGAAACAAGTCAGCACGCTGATCCAGGCACTTGGCTCAAGCAACTTCAACGAACGCGAAAAGGCGCAGGTCCAACTCATGGACAAGATGCCGACGATCCGCGGCGAGTTGGAAAAGTTTCAGAACGACGCCGACACCGAACGCCGCAATCGTGTGATCGCCATCTTGACGCAATACGAAGAAGCGGCGGCGGATGAACCAGCGGGTTCAGGCGCCTGGCTGATGCAACAGAAGGATGTGGTCGAGACGCTGGACTTTACCGTCGTCGGCAAGATCGTGCCGCAATCGTTTCAACTCACCAGCCAATATGGCGCATTGACCATTCAACTCGCCGACATCCGTAAAGCGCAGCGCGACACGAACAAGAAGGAAGACCTGCGTCAGACAATCACCGTCGATGCGTCGAATTTTGCTTACAAGAGTCCGCTGAATACGAACATCCGCTTGGAACGCGGCGACAAGCTGACGATCACGGCCGAAGGGACCTTGCAAATGCAGCCCTGGGGTAACAATGCCAGCGCAACACCCGAAGGGAATCAGCAATATGGTTGGTTTATTGGAAATCAAATCGCGATGGGCGCGCTGATTGGCCGCGTCGGCACGAATGATCAATTCACCAAGATCGGCAACAAGTACAGCATGACCGTTGATAAAGGCGGTGTCCTACAACTAGCGATCGCGATGAACAACGACTACAACGAAAATCAATTCCCGGGTAAGTTCACCGTGAAAATTCACGTCGCCAAGCGACAAGATACGCCGTAATCTCTCGTAGCTGAACTCGTAAGAATTCAGACTCGACGCGCTCAACTCTTACGAGTTCAGCGACAGATGCGTGATTACGCTCATGAATTGTATTGCGAAGCAGCAAGTCCGCCTGGACCTGCTGCTTCGCTTTTTTCTTGATCAGCGCTTTGCTCTTTCGACACAGCTTCCGAATGTGCTAAAGTTTGCTGTGCAAACTTGTCTCAATCAGATTTACGGAGTCTTGCGGTGCCTGCGGAACTTTACGATTACGACCTGGCAGTGATTGGCACGGGACCCGGCGGCGAAGGGGCCGCGATGCAGGCGACCAAACAAGGCCAAAGCGTCGTCGCCATCGAACGCTACACCAAGATCGGCGGCGGCTGCACGCATTGGGGAACGATCCCTAGCAAGGCTTTGCGATATTCGATCTTCCAGATGACCGAAGCCAATCAGAATCCGCTCTTTCGCCAAACCGGCGCGCGGATTCAGTTGACCTTCCCGCAGCTCCGCCAATCCGCCCGCTCGGTCATCGATCGTCAGGTCGACATGCGCCGCGGCTTTTACGACCGGAATCAAGTTCCGGTGATCCAAGGCCAAGCTCGCTTCGTCGACGAGCACACCCTTGAGGTCGACGAAGACTACGGCGGTAAGCAAAAAATCACCGCCCGCGGCATCGTCATCGCGACCGGCTCGCGCCCGTATCGTCCGGCGGACGTCGATTTCAGTCACCCGCGCGTCTTTGACAGCGACACAATTCTCGACCTCGGCTTCACGCCACACGCGATCACGATATACGGCGCCGGGGTCGTTGGCTGCGAATACACGTCGATGTTTCGCAATCTCGAATGCAAGGTCAACCTGATCAACACCCGCGGGCAGTTGCTCGAGTTTCTCGACGACGAAATCTGCGACGCCTTGAGCTATCACATGCGCGAGCGCGGCGTGTTGGTTCGGCACAACGAAGAATGCGCGCGGGTCGAGCCGCTCGATGACGGCGTGATCCTGCATCTCAAAAGCGGCAAGCAGCTTAAGACCGACGTCCTACTCTGGGCCAACGGCCGGACGGGCAACTCGGACAACATGCAGCTCGACAAGATCGGCATCCAACCGAACAACCGCGGGCAACTCGTCGTCAATGACAACTTTCAAACGACGCATCCGCACATCTACGCCGTCGGCGACATCATTGGGTTTCCGGCGCTCGCGAGCGCGGCCTATGTCCAAGGCCGCTACGCCGCGATTCACTTCGACTGCGGCAAGGCTCCGCACGAAATGGTCCGTGACATCCCGACCGGCATTTACACTAGCCCCGAAATCAGTTCGCTCGGCAAGACCGAACGCGAACTGACCGCGGAAAAGATCCCCTACGAAATCGGCCACGCCTCGTTCAAGAGCCTCGCCCGCGCGCAGATCACCGGCCAAACCACGGGCATGCTCAAGATCCTCTTCCACCGCGAAACGCTCGAAATTCTCGGCATCCATTGCTTCGGCGCGCAAGCGAGCGAAATCATCCACATCGGCCAGGCGATCATGCTGCAAAAGGGGAGCGCCAACTCACTGATGTACTTCATCAACACGACGTTTAACTATCCGACAATGGCCGAAGCATATCGGGTGGCGGCGCTGAATGGGTTTAATCGGTTGTTTTAAAGCGTAGGTTAGGGATTCTTGCCTGACACTCGTTAGACACTCCACTCCAAAAAACGATGGGCGGAGGACGAGCTTCACATCGACCATTTCGGCGAATGAGGCCGCGCGTCCATAACGTCAGGCTGGAAAGCCTAACCTACGAGAGGTGCGGGGTTAACTGGCGGCCGCACTGCGGGTGCTATCCGCGGAGCACACCCATGAAGGGCATGCACGCAATTCCCACGATGAGCATGACAATGTAACCCCAACGTACGTAAAGCAAATCAAGCGTACTTGGATTGCGCGGACGCCGTATCATCACCACTGCGACACCGATCCAAAAGCCGAGCATCGCGGCACCGCCGACCTTCGCAAGCGTACCACCATCAAGGATCGCAAGGAGGAACAATGTCGCGATGACCTGAAGGACCAAGGCGACCTTCACGGCGTCCCGATATGCCGGCGATAATGGGAGTGTCGTCATGTCTTCCGCCAGATAACCGATGAAGCTCAGCAGTCCCGCCTGAGGGAGCTGAACGTTGGAAACAACCTATGAGGCGGGGTCTGCTGCAGCGCCTGGTTCGGCGTCTGCACCTCACCCGTAGACCTCGGCCCAATACTGCTCATCGCCACACGCGAACTCAGCCGACCGTTGCTCGCGGAGTTGCCGGTAGCGGTTGATGTGGATGCCCTTGGCATCATTCAGTCCACACCCGCACGCTGCCCTGATTGCCTTGAGCGCGCCGAGGATGTCGCACGCCAGGATGCGCTCATCGACGGCCACCCACTGTTCCGCAGTCAGTGCCTCCACGCCGCGAAGCCCTCCGCCGCCGAACTATGATTAACAGTAGTTGATATCAGTTTCAACTAGGCCACGCTAAACCGTATAGCCGCGCCGAAGTCTTTCGGCTAGGCTAATCTTTGGTTATTGAACAGTCAAATCTTGCGCAGCATTTTTTGTAGCTGCTTGTCTCAACTGGGAACTGGCACGGTGTGGGATGCCAGATAATTTTAGTACCTGAATCGGTATAAAATGCCGCACAAGGTTCCGCCAAAGACGGCAGAGCCAACAACCGTTGGTTAGGCTTTCTAGTCTGACATTGATGGTGCAAAACGAACAACCAAGTTCAGCAGCCCGGAGCAGGTGCAGTACCCGGTTCGGCATTCCTAGCCAGCCGACTGTACTGAACCGTATACACCCCCACAATGCCGCCGACGAACCCGCCCGCGATCACATCACCCACGAAATGATAATCCATCCCGACCAAGCCACAGGCCACGGCAACGGACCCAAGGACGCAGGCCCAACGCCATCGTGGGTAAGCGATCCAGACGACCGCGGCGACGGCCAACGTCCGCGCGGTGTGACCCGACGGGAAGCTGCCGTAAGCGCTGCCGCCGTGGAAGGGATGGAAGCCGTAGGCCCCATCCCGGATGAGTGACGGGTTGTCATCGATCCAGGTCTCCGGCCAGTAGCGGCCGAACGCATACGACATGGTTTCCCGGAACTGGTCCGCCAAGACCATGCTGATGCAGGCCGCAACCACCACGCGTTCCCACCGCCGAAATGGGCCGAAGGCCCGCCGCACCATGAGTGCCGCGAGCACCACCGGCGTCCAGGCTTGCAAGATCGGCGGCGGGTACGTCAAATCTTTCAGCAATGGGTGGTTGGCGAACCCATGCTCATGAACATAGAACGCGACCGGGCGATCCACGAAGTAGTAGCAAAGCACGACGAGGGCCGCGCCGAGGAGCACCGCGGCCAGCGTTTTCCTGAACGGTCGTTCTTCGCCAAGAGTGCCGATCATGATTGATTCGGGCAATTCCAGTTTTTGTTTATGCAGCTTCTACGCGGTGCGTCGCTATTTCTCCAAGACACTGCCATCGACCGGCAAGGGAGCCATTTGAACATGATTATCGATGTATAACCATCTTCCGGAATCCTTCCAGACAGATTGCACCCCGCGGCCTTCGGTAATCAACTTGTATTCGGTGTCCGATTTCTTGACAAAGGGTCCGATATGCATTCGAGGATCTGGGTTGTTGGCTAACCAGAGGTAAACTTTACCCTCCTGGATTTTTGCAGTGTAAACATAACCTGTTATGGCCGGCCCTGGCGGGTCTTTGAAAACGATTTCCTTGCGCGTCTTAGCGTATACAGAGATAGGCTGACTTGCCTGGGCTGACTCAAATTGTATCGGGAGAATACTTGTAAGCCCAAATCCGATCAGCAGCAGGGCGATGAAAGAAGCAATCGATCGCAGCATAACGTTCATTCCGTTGAGCATTGAATAAGACGAACGGGGAACCCGTTCGCCGCGCCGAAGTCTATCCGCGAATTAAATTCGTGTCGAGTTGAGTTGCAGGCATTGGTGTTTAGCGACCCTTGTAGGCCACGCTCTCGACTGGGAGCTACCGTAGGTGCGGCTGTGCTGCACAAATATTGACCGCCGCACGAACAACAATCGCTGCAGACCAACTCGCTTCGGCGGCGCGTTTCCTCTGCAAAATCTGTTGGCGTTGGCGATTCTACTCTGTGCCCGGCACAGCCGGGCCTACAAGATTTGCTAGCATCCCAGCCTTGATCTTTGTCGGAACGATCTTGACCGAAAACGCGCGTTCCTCATAAAGTCCCGCGTGGAAAATCTGCAAGACTTGATCCCGGCTTCGAGTTGCTGCGTCAACTTTGCCGATAGTAAGGATAACGCCAGGTTTTTCGACAAAACGGTTCCCTGCACCAACATGCTCGCGCCAGGATGGCGGCTAGCTGGGGAGCTTGAGCAAACTAGATCCATGTGAACGGAGTCACCCGATGAAGATTTACCGACCTGATCAGCCAGCCCATGCGGCCCCAGCGATCGCCGCGAATGTGCCGCTCCTGGACATGGCGCGCCAGCATACGCCGCTTCGCAACGATATGCTCGCCGCGCTGGAACGAGTGGTTGACTCGGGCAAGTTCATCATGGGCCCCGAATGCGATCAGTTGGAAAAGAGCATCGCCGCGTACACCACAGCCAAGCACTCGATCGGCTGTGCCTCGGGCAGCGATGCGTTGCTATTGGCGTTGATGGCGTTGGGCATCGGACCGGGCGATGAAGTCATCGTGCCGAGCTATACGTTCTTCGCAACCGCGAGCGCGGTCTGGCGTTTGGGCGCGATGCCCGTCTTCGCCGACATCGATCCGGTGACGTACTGCATCAGCCCTGCGGCGGTTGCGGCCAAGATCACCCGCGCGACCAAGGCCATTATCCCGGTGCATCTGTACGGTCAATGCGCCGACATGGACAGCTTGAAGGCGATTGCCGCGCCGCGGCAGATCCCGCTGATCGAAGACGCCGCGCAGGCGATTGGCGCCAAGTATCATGGCGTTCCGGCGGGCGTGCTCGGCGATATTTGCTGCTTCAGCTTTTATCCGACCAAGAATCTCGGCGGCGCCGGAGATGGCGGGCTGATGACAACCAACAGCGATGAACTCGCCGCGCGGTTGAAGCTGCTGCGGGCTCACGGCATGGAACCGCGCTACTACCATCAAGTCGTCGGCATCAATAGCCGCCTCGACTCGCTGCAAGCCGCGATTTTGAACGTCAAGCTGCCGCACCTCGATCATTGGGCCGCGCGCCGCACGGCCAATGCCGCGCGCTATTTTGAACTGTTCCACGAGCTCGGACTGCAAAAGACGCTGGGCCTGCCGGCCACGGCCAGCTACGGCGAACATGTCTGGAACCAATTCATCGTGCGCGTCCCTGGCGGCAAGCGCGACGCTCTGCGGCAGTTCCTGACCCAGAACAAAGTCGGCACCGAGATCTACTACCCGGTCTCGCTGCACGAGCAAGCCTGCTTCCGCTCGCTCGGCTATGGCCCAGGCAGCTTGCCCGAATCGGAAAAGGCCGCGCGCGAAACGATCGCGCTGCCGATCTTCCCGGAGCTCACGGACATCGAACTGCAAACTGTTGTAGCTCGCATCGGCGAGTTCTTCGGTGTGCTCCGCAGCAGCGCTCCGGTCAAAGCGCCGATGTTCTTGGAACATCCAGTGGCTTATACGCAGTACGTTGTGAACGGCGCGTCCTAAGTCCGTCCGTTTAGCGTCGACTCGCAGAGGAGCGTTCTTTAGACGCAACGTTGAAAGCAAAAAACAAAATCCCCAGGAATAGAGATCTTCCTGGGGATTTTTTTGTACTTCTGAAATGCGGCGTCTTACTCTTCGATGATGTCTTTCTTGATTTCGCTGGTCCGCTTGCTCGGCCGCGCGGTGACGTAGACGCCGAGAAACAAGCACAGCACCGTGAGCGTGTACTGCAGGAAGTAGCCCTTGGGCTCTTCTGGGGGTGGCTTGCCCTTTTGGGCAAACGCCGAGTTCATGGCAGCGAGCCACACAAGCAGCGCGAGAGCAAACGGGCGAAGCCAGCGGCCGAAGGAATTCATGCGCGTATCCGAAAGTTCATGGTGGTCGAGATTGCTCCTATCTTAATTCGCACCAGCACGCTTGCGAAGGGCTGGAAATAAAAGCCCGAGGCGTTAGCCAGGGAGTGCAGTATTTTGTCTTTCAGGGGCTTCGCTGCGCTCAGCCGCCCTAGCTCACGCGTCGGGCTTCCAGAATCTTGACGCCCTGGCTTACGCCGCGGGCTTTCAAAATCACCGAACCCCGGCCGCGGCTTGTGTTACTATAGTACTGTCGTGAATCGGATGATCGCCGGCTCTCGCAAGAGGGCGGGAGGAAAGTCCGGGCTCCAAAGGACACCGCGGTGGGTAACGCCCACCGGTCGCAAGACCCGGGACAGTGCAACAGAAAGCAAACCGCCTCCAGATTTCGGTCTGGCGGTAAGGGTGAAACGGCGAGGTAAGAGCTCACCAGCGGCTGGGTGACCAGCCGGCTCGGCAAACCCCGCGGGGAGCAAGACCAAACAGAGGGGAATCCCGATGCATCGGGACGGTCGCGGTTCGCGGCCGTTGACTCTCGGGTAGGTTGCTGGAGCCGCCGCGCAAGCGTCGGCCTAGAGAAATGATCGTCCCCGGCGCGCAAGCGCCGGGACAGAACCCGGCTTATAGATTCACGACAGCTTAACTGACAAAGCCCCCCGGCGAAGAAGTCTTCGCCGGGGGCTTTGATCAAATTGCTAAGCGGCAAGCCAATGGGTAGCTTGCGGCAAACACATTGGAATTACCCGGCCATGCTAGCGCCAGCATATTCCGGCGTGTGCGTGTGCAACGCTGGCGTTTCTTGGACCGGGGCCTTGGAGCGTTCTTCTTCAGGAGCCGTTGGGACGCGTTCCTTGTCGATCCATTGGATCAGCTTCGAGATGCAGAGCTGGTTGACGCTCGTCTTTAATTGATCTGCTTCGGCAAACAGCGTGTCGTGAATCGACTTTGGCATCCGGACCGTAATAACGCGGGTCGGTTCGGCCTTGGATTTGTTCTTGGTCCGTTCACGGATCGAGTTGAGCATCCGTTGGATCTCGCAGTACTCGGCCGTGGTTTGGAAATCGGCGTACGCCTCGGGCGACGCGTAAAGCTTGCGGACAATCCCTTCGACGCCCAGAACTTCGCGGTAGAAAGTAACCCAATCTGGTTCCTTGCTAAACAGTTCGGTGGCGCCCCGCAGTGCTTCGTGATTCTGCATCAGTAGTTCTCCGTAAGGAAACGTGAAAAGTGATTCCGTTCTGTTGGCCCGGTGGCCCTCGGTTCACGCTTTCATCATTAAGGGCGGTCAAGTGCTTGCACTAAGTCCTTGAGTCGACACGCTTTATTGCCGCATGTAGGGGTTGCGCAAAATCTATGCAATCACGCTCTGGAGATGCTTGCGTAAAAAAGTAGCAAGCAAGAAAGTCTTGGACTCAAAAGTGTCCAAGAAAAAAAGTGCTGGCAAGCCTCAAGCTGCGTCATGCTGGCAAGCCAGGAAAGAAAATAGTTTCGCTTGCTATCAACCGACCCAAAACGCCGAAGCGGTCGACTTGGGCTAGCAAAACAGGGCTTATTGAGAAGAATGGTTGTATGTGCAACTAACTGCGGTATCGGGTTAATTATCGGCATAATTAAGGCGCGGTCTCTCGCGCGAGCGGGCAGCGTAAGCTGCCCGGTTCTGATGTAGTCAGCGCAAAAAAAGCCGCTGGGTAAACCCGGCGGCATCGCATTTTTTTCAGCTCGCTCGAAGCACGGCTTCGAGCTACGTGAAACTTGCTAGCTCGTTTGCAAACGTTCGAGCAGCTTCTTGGTCGCCTTGATGCCATCGGCTTCCGAGAGGCGGCCTCCTTCGTATTCAATTCCGATGTAACCCTTGTAGCCGGCGTCTTTGACGATTTTGAGCATGCGCGGGTAGTCGATTTTGGTCTCGTCGCCCGCTTCGTTAAAGTCGTAGCTCTTGGCGCTGACGCCCTTGGCGAACGGCATCAGTTCTTCGACCCCTTTGTACTTGTCGTACTCCTTCTTCTGGGCGCGATTGATGTAGAAGTTGCCAAAGTCCGGCAGCGTGCCGCAGCGTGGATTGTTGACCAGCTTCATCACGCCAGCGAGCCAAGCCCCGTCGGACGACAAGCCGCCGTGGTTTTCGACGATGACGTTGATTTCGTTCTTGGCCCCGTATTCGGTGAGCTTGCTCAGGCCATCCGCGGCTAGTTTTTGCTGCTCTTCGAAGCTCAGCTTGGCATCGGAAGCCGCATTGACGCGAATCGAGTGGCAGCCGAGAAACTTCGCCGCATTGACCCACTTGTAATGGTTTTCGACGGCTTTCGTCCGTTTGGCAGCATCGGAGTCGCCGAGGTTTCCTTCGCCGTCGCACATGATCAGGACGCTGCGGACGCCATTATCGTCTGCTCGCTTCTTGAGATCCTTCAGGAACTCTTGGTCTTCGGCTTTGCCCTTGTAGAACTGGTTGACGTATTCGATGGCCGCGATGCCGAACTCGGTCTTGGCGATCTTGGCGAAGTCCATCGGGTCGAGTTTCGTGACGCCCGGTTTGCCGAAGAACGCTTTGTTCAAGGACCATTGGGCAAGCGAAATCTCGAACCACGGCTTGCTATCAGCGGCGAAGCTGAATTGTGAGCCGATTGTGAGCGCCGCGCTGGCGGCTAGACCGGTGCGCAGAAAATCACGACGTGAAACGTTGGACATGAATTCTCCCGAGGAAAAAAGTGTGGCGAAGACTCCGGAATTTCGGAGGAAAGTTTTCGCGCTGTCATGGCATCCCCTAGCCCGCCAGTATAAATTTGATTGCAGGCAATCACAACGGAGTACGTCAAGGATGTCCGCACTAACTCGGGAACAACAGACGATCGAGGGGGCGCTCAAGCTCATCAATCGCGAAGTTTGGGTCGTCACGGCCCAAGCCGCTTACGGCATTCTGCGCGGGCAGCGCGGCGGATTGACGGCGACCTGGGTCAGCCAAGCATCGCTTGACCCGCAAAGGCCGGTGATGGTTGTCGGGATCGCGCCGAATCACTTTACGGCCGAATTGATCGACGCTTCAAAATGTTTCGCTTTGCATCTTTTGAATTATGACCAGACCGAAATGGCGCTCGATTTTGCGATTGGCTCGGGCCGTACGCGCGATAAGCTGATGAAGTACGATTTACTTGTCGGCGCATCGGGGACGCCGATCTTGCGCGAGTGCTTGGCCTGGTTCGATTGCCGCGTGATTGACCGCCACGACACGGGCGACCGGATTTATTACTGGGCCGAGGTGCTAGACGGCGGCAAGACTTTTACCGCGCGCGATTCCGAGAACCATCCGCTTCGCGAGCAAGAACTCTTTACCGCGGCGACGAGTGAACAGAAGCAGGCGCTGCGCCGAAATCTGGTCGCGGATCTGGAACTGCAAAGCGCGCTCGCGGAAAAATGGCGCGCGGGGCTCGCGGTCCCAGAATGATGTACGACGGACTTCTAGTCCGTCGTCTAGTGCTTCGTGATTTCGACGGACTAGAAGTCCGTCGTACGACATGTCACGCACAGCCTGACCTACTTTCCGATGCACCACAGGTGCTTCGTCCCGCGGAAGAAGATCTGCCCGCGGCTGATCGCTGGCGACGAATAAATCTCTTCGCCGAGTTTGTTCGTGGCGAGGACTTCGAGCTTCTCGCCCGGCTTGATGATCTTGGTCACGCCGTCATCGTCCGTTGCATAGATCAAATCGTCGGCCGTGACGACGAGTGAACCGCTGTAGTGGCGGCCCAGCCGTTCTTGCCAAAAAATCTTGCCGCTTTCGATCTCAAAGCAAGTGCCGATTCCATCGTCCGAGGTGACGACAAAATAATCGCCCACCGCGATCGGCGAAGGAACATACGACACACCCCGGCGCAGATGATGCCACTTGATGTGCGACTTGCTGATGTTCCCTTCGCCCGTCGGGTCGATCGCGATGATGTGCTTGTCGGGGAACCCGCCGGTGATGATGAGCAGCTTTTGATGATAGACGGGCGAGGCGACGAACTGCTCGGTGGGACCGTCGATGATCCATTGCTGCTTGCCGGTGTCGGGGTCGTAGCTGGCAACGCATTTGCTGCCGCTGAGCATCATCTGCATCCGGCCAGCAATTTCACGAATGATGGGCGTACAATAGCTGCGTGTTTTGAATTCACGTTTGGTTTTCCAGAGCGTCTCGCCCGACTTGCGATCGAGCGCGACGATGTACGATTCCCCATCGTGATCGCCGTTGACGATGACCATGTTTTTGTAAATGACTGGTGAACTGCAATAGCCATGCATACTGGAGAAGCTACCAGGGCGCGTGAGCCATAGTTGCTCCCCGGCAAGCGAATAAGCCGCGACAACCATCTCTTTTTGATCTAGGAAAGTGACGTACACACGCTCGCCATCAGTAGCCGGGGTGCCGCTGGCGTAGCTGTTCAGCTTGTGCTTCTTCTCGAGCGGCGCCTTGATGACTGTCATTCGCCATTGCTCCTTACCGGTGAGACGATCAAACGACGCGAGTTCCCGCGTCTCTTCGTCGGTGTTTGAACCGATGATGAAAACCTGATCGCCGTAAACAATTGGCGATGAATGACCGGCGATCGTGAGGGGCGTTTTCCAGACGACGTTCTCTTTGTCGCTCCAGGTTTGAACCAAATCGCGTGCGGTGCTCGTGCCATCGCCGCGCGGCCCGCGCCAGCAGGGCCAATTTTCGGCATTGGCCGTAGACAATATCCACGTCATCCAGATTAAACCAAGCAGCAATCGTTGCAGAGACATGTCGCAGAATCGAAAACCCATTGCGTTTTTCCGTTTTAGGTTGATGTGCGTGCGAAATCTAAAAGCTGCCGTTCAACATCAAGGCGTGGGCATTACTATAATACTTAAAGTCGCACATGGGAAAGATTTGAATTGACGTCATCAGGTATTTGGCAACGCTGGGCGCGATGAATCCCGAAATCATGCAAGCGATTATTCACTTGGTAGCAGAGCAAATCGGCGTTGCACCAGCATTCATTTCTGCGGCGACGCGACTTGCTGAGGATTTGTATGTGGATGGCGATGATGCGTCGGAATTACTTGAAGTGTATGCATTGCGTTTTCACGTCGACCTGAGTGAATTCGAATTCGCACGGCATTTCGGACCCGAGGCAGGATGGAGTCCGTTTCATGCTTTGGCTGGTTTGTTTGCGAAGAGCAGACGACTTGAGCCAGTGACGATCGGTGAATTGGCTGCGGCGGCAGAAAAACGGGTTTGGAGTTATCCATCCCAGCAATTGAGTGCTGATAAATAGATCAACAATTCTTCACTTGGACTTTGACAACCCTACGCCACTACTATGCGCACGCTAATCTGCTTGATTGCATTGATTGTAGGAAACTGTTGCTTCGCCGCGGAAGCCACGCTGAATTTCACCGCGCGGCACTTGCCGCCGGAGCAGGGAAACTTCGACTACAAAACGACGGCCGAGTCGTGGCCCGCGGCCAAGACGGCGTTGATCATTTGCGACGTCTGGGACTCGCATCATAGTTTGAACGCCGTGCGGCGCGAGACGGAACTTGTTCCGCGCATCGAAAAGCTGGCGAACGAATTGCGCAAGCAAGGCGTCCTCGTCATCCACGCGCCGAGCGACTGCATGCCGCAATACGCCGAACATCCGGCGCGGCAAACGGCGAAGAATGCGCCGCAAGCCGCCGACTTGCCCGCCGACATCGGCCAGTGGTGCAAGTCGATCAAGAGCGAAGACCCCAAGGTCTACCCCATCGACCAAACCGACGGCGGCGAAGACGATGACAAAGCCGAACTCGCCGAGTGGCACAAACTGCTCGAAGGCATCGGCCGCAATCCGAAACGGCCGTGGAAATTCCAGCACCCTGGCATCACGATCAAGGACGACGACGCGATCAGCGACTCGGGTGTCGAGATCTGGAACCTGCTCGCGTCTCGCGGCATTGACAATGTTCTGATCTGCGGCGTGCATACCAACATGTGCGTGCTGGGACGCCCGTTTGGACTGCGGCAACTTTCGCAGCATGGGAAAAAAGTCGTGTTGGTCCGCGACCTGACCGACACGATGTACAACCCCGCGAGCAAACCATACGTCAGTCATTACAGCGGCACCTCGCTCATCATCAGCCACATCGAGCGTTACGTCAGCGGCACCGTCGAGAGCACGGCCTTTCTGAAGGACCCGCCGATTCGTCTCGCCAACGATCGCCGCAAGCTCCTCATGATGATCGGTGAGGACGAGTACAAGACATGGGAAACATTGCCCGAGTTTGCACTGACGACGCTTGAGCCGCAGGGCTATCAGGTCACGATCATTCACGCCGATAAAAAGAACCCCCACGATTTTCCGGGCCTCGCCGAGCAGTTGCCGAACCACGATGCGCTGCTCATCAGTGTCCGCCGCCGCACGCCATCGCGCGCGGTGCTTGCGGCGATCAAAAATCACATCGCCCAGGGGAAAGCGGTCCTTGGAATTCGCACGGCGAGCCATGCCTTTGCGGTGCGCGATCTGAAGAAATTCACCGAGACTGCTGAGCTTTCGTTCTGGCAAGATTTCGATCCGGCTGTCCTCGGCGGCAGCTACACCGGTCATCATGGGGTTGGTCCAATGACCACGGTTCGCGTCAACGTGGATCAAGCCCAGCATCCGATCCTCCGCGGAGTTGATGTGGCTCAACTCGAAGGGCGCGGTTCACTCTACAAAGTTGCTCCGTTGATGAAAGGGACAACGCCTTTGCTCTACGGAACCATCCCCGGCAAGCCCGAGGAACCGTTGGCTTGGACCAACGAAGTCGGTGAGCAAAAGGCCCGGGTTTTTTACACGTCGCTCGGCCATCCGGGGGATTTCGAGCAGCCGGCATTCCAGCAGTTGCTGGTCGGGGGGCTAACCTGGGCGACGGATCAGCCGGTTTGGATAGGTAAAATGGCCGATTATCTGCCCAAAGATCAGGCGCAAAAAACGTCGAAATAAAAAGAGCTTTGGGTTACAGTATGAGCTTACGGCTTTGGGGTTCCGTATAAATTCTTTGGTGGCCTCTGTTGGGGACAGAGCAGCCAAAGTGTTCTCACTTTTTGTCCTTGTGCTTCGTGGGGAAACACATGCGTTTGCTGCGACGCGCGTTCACGCTGGTAGAACTTTTGGTCGTGATCGCGATCATTGGAATCTTAATCGCCTTGTTGCTACCCGCGATTCAAGCGGCGCGTGCAGCGGCGCGGCGGAATACATGTCTGAACAACATCCGGCAATTGGCCATCGCGGCGCAGAATTATCAGGACGGTCAGAAGAAGCTTCCCGATTGCGGTCACGAGGTGCCTGGCGGCAATGATAATCCGCCCGTTGATCGTGATAATTGGGGCTGGGTCTACCAGACAGCTCCGCAGTTTGAATACCCCGAGGTTCAAAAATACGCCGATACCCCGGCGGCGACGAAAACGGCCAATGACAAACGGATCCGTACCACGGTCGTTCCGGTGTTGATCTGCCCCACGCGACGTGAAGTTCGCATCTATCACAATACGGCGGTCACCGATTATGCCTGCAATGGCGGCACTGATGCGACCAATTCTTTGGACGGTCTCTATGTCCGTCGCCTGCACTCGACAACCAAAAAAGAGCAAATCCGACGGATGCCCAAGAACGTCCCCGATGGAACGTCCAAGACTCTCATGTATGGCGAGAGGCAAATCAATTTGGCCTGGATAGAAACTGGCGAAGATTTCGGCGACAACGAGACTTGCTGGGGACCAGGTTGGGACCGTGACATTGCCCGTTGGCACTACACCAACTCAGGCACGTCGCAATGGAACGGCATCAATCCCGACGTGACGAACCCGTCGGCAACACCCAACGACAAAACCTCGACCTATGGTTTTGGTTCGTCCCACTCGGTCGGCATGATGGCAGCCTTGGCCGATAGTTCAAGCCGGTTGATTAGTTTTGAAATGGATAAGGAAATGTTCCGGCGCCTCTGTGTGCGCAATGATGGGCTCACTGTCGAAATCCCGTAAGTGTTTTGATATACATGCCTTCTTGCATGGTGCCGGCTTGTGGCATAACTTGGATGTTCCTGCCCGCTTGTTTTTTCCTCGGCAGGCTTCATCCTTAGCAGGTACAGACATGCCATTGATCAAGGTGCTTGGGGCTGCGGTGCTACTTTTTCTTGGTGCCTTGAATGTCCCGGCCGCCGATTCCTGGCCCGAGTTTCGCGGCCCGACGGGTCAGGGGCATGCCGCCGCCGCGAAGCTCCCCACGGAATGGAGCGAGACCAAAAACGTCCAGTGGAAGACGCCGCTTCCGGGCAAGGGCTGGTCGTCGCCCGTCGCCGCCGATGGCGTGATCTGGCTCACCGCGGCGATCGACATGCCGCTCAGCGAAGAACAGAAAAAAGAGAAGCTCAAGAAAAATACGGGTGACCAACCACTCAACGCCGCCGGCCACGTCGATCTTTATGTCCTCGGCATCGATCAACAGACGGGCAAGCTATTGCACCAAGTCAAGGTTCTCGGCGTGGACGATCCGCAATGGATTCATACGCTCAATAGTTACGCCTCGCCCACGCCGGTGCTCGAGAACGGCAAGCTTTATTGCCATTTCGGTGCGCTGGGGAATGTTTGTTTCGATACCAAGTCGTTGCAAAATGTTTGGACGAATAATGAGTTGAAAATCATGCACGAAAACGGACCCGGCAGCACGCCGGTGATCTGGGGCGGGCTAATGATTTTTCATTGCGACGGCAGCGACATCCAATACATCGCCGCGCTCGACAAAGCGACGGGCAAGCTCGCTTGGAAAACACCGCGCACAGGCGAGATGCACAACAACCCACAGTTAAAGAAAGCGTACGGCACGCCGCTGATCGTCCGGCAGACCGAGGGGACGAACTCGCGCGAGCTACTGCTCTCGCCCGCGGCGAATTGGCTCTATGCGTATGATCCGGCGACCGGCCGCGAGTTGTGGAAACTCAATTACGGCACGCTTGGATTTTCGATTGTTCCGCGCCCGGTGATGGGCGACGGGTTGCTTTACATGTGTACGACCTACATGAAGTCGGAACTGCTAGCGATCAAGCTTCCCGCGCTGAATGATGCCGCGGCGGAGCCCACAATTGTCTGGCGTCATAAAAAATCCGTGCCGAACATTCCCTCGCCGCTGTTGGTGGGGGGCGAGATTTACTTTGTCCATGACAACGGCGTGGCGACGTGCTTGGATGGGGCGACGGGCAAAGAGTTGTGGACCGAGCGTCTAGGCGGCAAATTCTGTTCTTCCCCACTTTACGCAGACGGCAAAATCTTCCTGAGCAGCCGCGAGGGACAAACCTTGGTCCTCAAGCCGGGAAAGAAGTTCGAGAAGCTCGCGACAAATGCGCTCGAGGGTGAAATCATGGCATCGTCGATGGTGCTCGACAATTCGCTGTTTATCCGCACGGATAAAGCACTTTATCGAATCGGAGAAAAGTAAGTAATTGATAATTGACGATGGACAATTGACAATTTGATTGGTGAATCGCATCCCAGTTGTCAGTTGTCAATTATTCATTGTCAATTATGCCTGTCTTGCTGTAGCCGTAATTTCAATTAGAGTATAGCTTTATAAGCATGCCATTATTATCGCGGCATGTAGGATTCATTTGCTGGCCGATTTTCTCGGCGAAATAGTTCGTTAGTTCTCTTCGACTCATCGAATGCGAGAAATCTTTACTCATGATTTCGCGATTTCGCCGACGACTTGGGTTTACCTGTCGTCGTTGCTGATGCTGTCGCTGTTCTTCAAGTTCAATCGCCTCTGGAGCTTGCGAAACGTCGATCTCTTGGCGATCATACTTCTCGCGCCGGGCCTGGTGCTCATCGACTTCGGTCAGCATCGCAATCGTCCGCCCTATGAAATGGCGGGGTACATCTGGCTCTTCACGATCGGCGGCGTGTTGCTGATTCGAATGCTCTTGGATTCGATGATGGTTCGGCGGCCGTTGTTGGAACCGAATCTGAGTCTCGGCGGGATGATTTTTTTGACGGTCTGTCTGTTCGGCTTTTTGATGTACAAGGTACTGACTGTCGAAGCAACGGCGGACAATCTGCTGGCCAGCACTCCGGTTTCGGTCAAAGTTTACAAACCGGAATCCCCCCCCGAACCGCAAGTCCTCAAGCCGCTGATGCCTGATTTGGGTCCGCAGTTTAATAAACAAGATCAGGGGCAGGCTGAACAGTCGGATGCCGCGGAGAAGAATTCCAATCCGCCAGCGGCAGAAGCGGCGAATAAGACCGCGCCCGACAAAGAGCAAATAAAGGACACATCTCGCGCGGAAATCACAGAGCAAGAACCCCTCAGTGACGAAGCCAAGCTGAGTCGAATCGGTCCTGGCTGGCAGCTTGTCCGCGCGCTCCCGGTCTTGGCAACCCCGATCTATCGGGATGAAGATCTCCCCCAAAAAACGACACTGCAAGAAAAAGAACGCTTGCGCGATGTCTTTATTTCCAAAACGATCTTGGTTGCGGCGCATCTGGCCGTAGTGCTAGGGCTCGTGGCCGTGGGTTATCGGCATTTTGGCAACCTTAGTACCGGCGTGGCGGCGGCGCTGTTGTACTTGCTGTTGCCCTACACGGCGATCTATGTCGGTTGGGTATCGTATGTCCTACCGGCGGCGTTTTTCACGTGGGCAATTTATTTTTATCGCAGGCCGTTTGTGGCCGGGATCATGATAGGTTTGGCTTGCGGCACGGTGTATTATCCGGTGTTTTTGGTAACGCTCTGGATTTCGTTTTATTGGCACCGCGGACTGTGGCGTTTTATCAGCGGCTTAACGGCGTTGATCGGAGTGCTGATCATGGTCACCGCTTGGACAGCCACGAGCATGCCGGACTTCGTCGAGAAGCTGCGGCTGATGAGCGGTTTTATTTTTCCGACTGACTTGCCCGGCGGGTTCTGGGGACTGCTTGACGAAAACTACCGCGTCTATCGGATCACGGTGCTAGCCGCGCATCTGGCCCTCTGCGGCAGTTTCGCGATTTGGCCTACGCAGAAAAATCTCGGCACTCTGTTGAGTTGTTCGGCCGCCTTGATGATCAGCACCCAGTTTTGGGCCGCGTTCGATGGCGGCACTGCAATCGGTTGGTATTTGCCGCTGCTTTTGTTGACGATCTTCCGTCCAAACTTGGAAGACCGCGTCGCGCTGAGCGTCCTGCCCGAAAGTTGGGTCGGCACGCGCCGCCTGCGCGTAAGCAAGATCACGCAAGCAGCGTAAACTCGAAGTTTGAATTTACTTGCAAAGCACCCAGGTGCTTGCGGTTAAGCAATCTTCCGCGTTTGATATTCTATTTCTCTGCCTGCTTCTTCGCATTCCCTTTCTTTCCCCACTACCCAAGTTCGGTGTCAACCGCACCAGCGTCTGATATTCTTCCGTCTGCTTGGTCCACTGCTTTACGAGTGAATCGAGAAGTTACGGTTCATACTTCGCCAGATTCTCGCTCTCCAGATCTCCAGCCAGGTTATACGTTTTCTAGTTAAAAAGAGCGCGGTCAGAATAACGGCCAGTCTTTGGGAGGGTGAGGCTCCTGCCGAACCGTTCGTCGTTCAACCTTCTGCGAAATTGGGGCGTAAGAGCGCTCTTGTTCATTGGCATTCGTATTATATTGCTTCCACTCAAACCTCAAGTTGTTCAGTTGAGCAAGTTGCTGCCCGCTTCGATGGACGAGTACGATGATCGATCACGAACCTGCGGCATGTGATGATGAGAGCGCGAGGCACATGCTTTGATCAAAGCCGTGGTTTTTTTGCCGATAGCAGCAGAATCGGTTGGCGGCTGGAGATGACTCGCACCTGGATGTCGGTGAACTTGGCTTGGTCGAGCAATGCAAGATCTTCGGACAGTTCCTCATCGGTGATGCCCGGCTGATCGAACCAGCGAGGTTTTTTTCTAGCCCTACGCAAACAGAGAACCAAGGTTCCTGCAGGCCGCAGCACGCGCCAGATTTCATTTAATCCCGCGCGTCGTGAATCCCAAATGTGGAAATTGCTGATGGCGAACACCTTGGTAAAGCTGCTGTTCGGCCAGGGCAGCGTTTCGACTTGTCCCTGCCGCAAGTCGAGCTGACCAACTTGTTGTTGCGTCGCATTGAGCTTTGCAGATTGCTCGATCATCTCTGCCGAGGGATCAATGCCCGCCGCACGATGGCATAGCGTCGTCGTAATAATTTCGCGCACGGCTTGCCCCGCGCCACAGCCGATTTCCAGCACCGTGTCATCGACATTCAGATCGAGATGTTTCACGGTGATTCGATTCAATTTGCGATTGAGTAAGCCCATCAGCCAGCCGGTCATTCGCCCTAGCCAACCATGCGGCTGGTCCGTTTGTGTTTTATTGGTCGACTGATGCTCCGCGGCATTCAAAACAGTGGACATAGTAAACTCCGAATTGCACTAAATATCCCGCTGACGTCAATCAGCAAAAATAACGCCTAAAAAGAAATCCGTCTTTCTGGCATACGAGTTGCCTTAGTTGTATCGAGGTGGTTTGAATTGCGACCCCGAGGGTCCAACAAACAGATTTCTGAGAGAAATTCATGAGTAAGTCACGTAAACCAAACGGTTCATCCAAATCTGACAAAACAGCGAACGCGAAAATCGAGTTGCTCGAAGAGCATGTCGAGGACTCCACTGGTCAGGCATTGACCACTAACCAAGGCGTCCGTATCAACGACGACCAGAATTCGCTCAAGGCCGGCGAACGGGGTGGGACACTCCTCGAAGATTTTATCCTCCGCGAGAAAATCACCCATTTTGATCATGAACGCATCCCCGAGCGGGTTGTGCATGCTCGCGGCAGCGGAGCTCACGGTTACTTTGAATGCACCGAAGCCATCTCCGATTTAACTAAGGCCCAATTCATGCAAAAGAAAGGCGAACGAACGCCGGTCTTTGTTCGTTTCTCTACCGTCGCCGGTTCGCGCGGTTCCACCGATTTGGCCCGCGATGTCCGCGGCTTTGCGATCAAGTTTTATACGCAAGAAGGAAACTTCGATCTGGTCGGCAACAACATGCCGGTCTTTTTCATTCAAGACGCGATGAAGTTCCCGGACCTAGTCCATGCGGTGAAGCCCGAGCCGCACAATGAAATCCCGCAAGCCGCTTCGGCGCACGACACCTTTTGGGATTTTATTTCATGTACACCCGAATCAGCTCACATGATCATGTGGGTCATGTCCGACCGTGCGATTCCGCGCAGCTATCGCATGATGCAGGGCTTTGGTGTGCATACGTTTCGTCTGGTTAACGCGCAGGGGAAGTCTCGCTTCGTCAAGTTTCATCTGAAGCCAAAACTCGGCAGCCATGCGGTGCTGTGGGATGAAGCGCTGCGCATATCGGGAGCCGATCCCGATTTTCATCGCCGTGATCTTTATGACGCAATCGAGGCTGGCGACTTTCCTGAATGGGAATTCGGGATACAGGTTGTTGAGGAAAAAGATGAACACAAATTTGATTTTGATCTGCTCGATCCGACGAAGCTGATCCCCGAAGAGTTGGTGCCGGTGAAAATCATCGGTAAGCTCGTTTTGGATCGCAATCCGGATAACTTTTTTGCCGAGGTCGAGCAGTCGGCATTTCACGTCGGGCATTTGGTGCCGGGCTTGGATTTCACGAACGACCCTCTGTTGCAAGGCCGGCTCTTCTCGTACACCGACACGCAACTCATCCGTCTCGGCGGGCCGAACTTTCACGAGATTCCGATCAACCGCCCGATCGCGCCTCTACACAACACGCAACGCGATGGCTTCATGCGGCAGATGATCAATCGCGGCCGCGTGTCGTATGAGCCGAATACCTTGGCGAATAACGATCCGCACCAAGCCACTGCGAAAGATGGAGGTTTCACGAGCTACGCCGAGCGGATCGACGCGAGCAAGATTCGCGGCCGCAGCAAGAGCTTCCTTGATCACTTCAGCCAAGCGGCGATGTTTTTTCACAGTCAGACTCCAGTCGAACAACAGCACATCATCGAGGCCCTGCGTTTTGAACTCGGGAAAGTCGAGACTCCTGCGGTTCGCGAACGAATGCTGTATTACCTGTCTTGCATCGATGATCGGCTGACAAAGGAAGTGGCGGAAACTCTTGGCATGAAAGTCCCCGCGAAGATCGATCCGCCGCTCAATCAGATTCATGGAGCGGATGAAAAGTCCAGCGAACATCAGCCCAAGAAGTTCTCCGGCAAGCCCGTGCTCTCGCCGGCGTTGAGCATGCTCAAGACCAACCCCGGCGTCGCCGCGGGTCGCAAGATCGCGATTCTCGCGGCGGATGGCTGCGATGAAAAGGCGATCGAAGCCGTTAAGAAAGCACTCCTTGACGCAGGTGTGCAAGCTAAAGTTGTTGCCCCGCATGGTGGCACGATCAAGAGCGAAGGGGGCAAGGACATCGAAGTCGATCATCCCCTCAATACAGTGGTTTCGGCACTGTTCGATGGCGTGCTGTTGCCCGGCGGTGAAGCGAGTACGGAGAAACTCGCCAAGGAACCGCTTGTCGCAGATTTTTTGAACGAGACCTACAAACACCTCAAAGCCATCATGCTCTGCGGCACCGATGCGGATTTCCTTATCACAACCAAAGTCGGCAAATCGCAGAAGAACCTCAACGAACCGCAAACGGAACCCGAGCAAGGTGTTGTGATTGCGATGAAGTCTTCGGCTCTTGCCAAAACGTCGGCCGAATTCATCCAAGCACTCGCCGCGCATAAAGCTTGGGCACGAACGTTATAAGTGCCGAATCGCTAAATGAACATCCGAGGGGCATATTTTTTGGAAGGATCATGATCATGAAACGCAACATCTTTTTGAATTTAATCTTGGCTCTTAGTCTTGCTGGATACACCTTTGCACAAGGTGGGGCCGGAGGCGGCGGAGCGGGTGCCGGTGGATCCGGAGCGGGAGCAGGCGGTAGCGGCGCTGCAGGTTCAAGCGCCGGCGGCTCGGCCAC